>DASZFR010000159.1:0-1993 GCA_035939635.1 Solirubrobacteraceae bacterium | reverse complement strand
TACCACCGCCTACTACGACGCCAACGGCCATTACGCGCGCATCAGCCCGGTGTTCCCCGACTTCGCCCTCGGCGCGAAAAACAACCTCGTGCCGGCGAGCGTCCAGCAGGTCCTCGCGACGCTGAAGAGCGGCCAGCTGCGCCGCTGCCCCGGCGCGGCCACGCAGCCGGCGGCCGACGGCTCCTCGCCGTTCACCGACAACGGCTTGCTCAGCTGCGACCCCACCCAGGTGCCCTGATGAACCGTCGCCGCGGAGGTTCGCTCGCCGGCAGCCCGCTCTTGATCGGGGCGGTCACGACGCTGATCGTCGTCGTCGCGGTGTTCCTGTCCTACAACGCCAACAACGGGCTGCCGTTCGTGCCCACGTACGACATCAAAGTCGCGCTGCCGGAGGCCTCGGGGCTGCAGAACGCAAACCAAGTGCGGCTCGGGGGCACGCGCGTGGGGCTCGTGAGCTCGCTTAGCCCGCACATGGACCAGCGCACCGGGCGCGTGACCGCGATCGCCGACCTGAAGCTCGAAAAGAGCATCGAACCGCTGCCGGCGGACACGCACGCGATCGTGCTGTCGGTGTCCACGATCGGGCTCAAGTACCTGGAACTGGAAAAGGGCAGCTCGCACAAGCCGCTGCGCGCCGGGCAAACGATCCCCGTCTCGCAGACCACCGAACCCGTCGACATCGACCAGCTGTTCAACATGTTCGACGAGAAAACCAGGACCGCTATCCAGATCACCACCACCAGCTTCGGCAACGGCCTCGCCGGCCGCGGCGTGGGTCTGAACGAAACGATCCACGTCCTGCGCCCGCTGGTCACAAACGCGATCCCCGTGCTGCACAACCTGGCATCGCCGGCCACCGGGCTGCGCGAGTTCTTCATCGCGCTCGACCGTGTCGCCTCGCAGAACGCCCCGGTGGCCGACACGAATGCCTCCCTGTGGAGCAACCAGGACACCTTCTTCGCCGCCTGGGCGAGTGTCGCAAAATCGCTCGAAGAAGCGACCGCCGGAGGGCCCGCGTCGCTTGAACAGGCGATCCACTCGCTCCCCTTCGAGGCGCCGTTCATCGAAAAGAGCGCCGAGTTCATGCGCCTGCTGCGCCCGAGCGCGCGCTCGCTGGTCACCGTCGCCCCACCTCTTGGCCATGCGTTCAAGGAAGGCGCCGTCAACCTGCGCGCCGCGCTCACGCTCAACTCCGAGCTGGCCTCCTCGTCGCAGGCGCTGC
The DNA here is from genome assembly GCA_035939635.1 of Solirubrobacteraceae bacterium. Taxonomy (GTDB): domain Bacteria; phylum Actinomycetota; class Thermoleophilia; order Solirubrobacterales; family Solirubrobacteraceae; genus Palsa-744. The sequence goes on along the minus strand of DASZFR010000159.1, from coordinate 771 downwards.
AGGCGTTTGCGGCCAACCCGGTCGTCACGCTGGGTCTCGAAGACTTCACGCAGACCTTGCAGTTCGGCAACCCGTTCATCGCCGGCCTCGCGCCCGCGCAGGCGTTCTGCAACTACGTGACGCTCACGTTCCGCAACGTCGCGAGCCTGGAGGCCGAGAACGTCGGGGTGGGCGCCGTTGCGCGCGCGAGCGCAGTGCTCGCGCCGACGGGCCCCAACAACGAGGGCTATCCATCCTCGGCGCCCGCCAACGGGCCCTCCACAGAACACGTGTTTGGCACCACGACCGTGATCGACAGCAACCACGTGCACGGCAACCCGTACCCGAACGTGGCCGGACCGGGCCAGCCGAAACTGTGCGAAGCGGCCAACGAGTTCTACGAACCGGGCAAGGCGGTTTTCGGCAACCTGCCCGCGAGCAGCGTCGGCACCAACCGCGAAATCACGACCCGCGAACAGAGTCTGTACGGCGAAAAGTATCCGTCCGCGACGCTTACGGCCCTCGGCATCAAGCCGGCCGCAAAGGCAAAGAAATGACCCGCCGTCGCTTGTGGACGCGCCGCGACGAAATACCGGTCGTCGAGCTCGGCCGGACGAACCCTGTGCGGTTTGCGGTCGTGCTGCTGCTGGTGCTCGCGGTCGCGCTGTACTTCGGCTTCACAAAGCGCATCCCGTTCAAACACGGCTACCGCCTGAACGCGGTGTTCTCCACGGCGGTCAACATCAAAGGCAAGTCCCCGGTGCGCATCGCCGGCGTGAACGTCGGCAAGGT
>DASZFR010000158.1:0-7742 GCA_035939635.1 Solirubrobacteraceae bacterium | reverse complement strand
GCCCATGCTTCGGCGACACCTTCTTGACGGTGGGCGGCGCGCCCGTTTCGTCGACAACCGTGTCCGGGAAGCTTTTCGCTTCCAGCTGCGCGGTAGACACGCTCGCTTCGTTGCCGGCGTTATCCAGCAGCGTGATTCCAGACACCTTCCACGTACCGGATTCAAGCGACTGTTTGAACGTCACCACCGCTTCCCAGCTGCCGTTCGTCTCCGTGCCGGAGATTTTGGTGTTGAACGACACCCGCCCGGTCTGGTGTTTGCCGTTTTCTGATTCGAACTGGACCGTGCCCGTCTTGAAGCCCGACAGGTTGTCGGTGACTTGCGCGGTGACGATCACGTCCTGGTTTGCCGTCGCCGTGTTGATCGTCGCGGGCGTGATCGCCAATCCGGCGAGCACCGGCGGTTCGGTGTCTTCGCTGCTTTCAACGTGCACGGTCGCCGGAAAGCCTTTGCCTTCCAGTGCCGCGGCCGAGAGGTTGGCTTCGTTGCCCACCGCGTCAGTGAGGTTGAGATTGCTGACCTTCCACGTGCCGCCCTGCACGTAGGGCTTGAAGACAACTTTTGCTTCATACAGGCCACTGGTGGCCGAACCAGAGATCTTGGCGAACGACGCGATGTTCGTGATCACTTTTCCGTTGGGCGATTCGAACACCACGCTGCCGTGGTCGAAGCCCGAGAGGTTGTCGGTGATTTCCGCGGTCACGGTCACCGTTTCGCTCGCCGCCGTGGTGTTGACGCTGGACGGCGAGATCGCCAGGCTCGCGAGCGCCGGCGGTTCGGTGTCTGCGTTGCTGGTCACGTTCACGGTCGCCGGGAAGCCTTTGCCTTCCAGCTGCGCCGCCGACAGGTTCGCTTCGTTGCCCACGTTGTCGCGAAGGTTGACGTCTCGCACCTTCCATTTGCCGGACTGGATCAGCTGGTTGAACGTCACCGTCGCTTCGTAGGTCCCGTTTGTTTCGGTGCCCGAGACTTTGGTGAATTCGGCGTTGGCGGTGACCTGTTTGCCGTTCGGCGATTCGAACAGCACCGACGCGCTCGCCACGCCCGACAGGTCGTCCGTGATTTGCGCCGAGACCGTCACGGTCTGGCTCGAGGAAACGACGTTTACGGAGCTCGGCGAGATCGAGAATCCGGCCAGCGCCGGCGGCGCTTCGTCTTCGATGCTTTCCACCTGCACCGTTTCGTTGAAGCCTTTGGACTGCAGGCGCCTCGAGTTCAGCGTGATTTCGTTTTCCACGTTGTCGACCATGCGCAGCGCGGACACCTTCCACTGACCGGGCTCGATGTAGCGCTTGAATGTCACTTTCGCTTCATAGACACCGTTGGTCGCGCTGCCGGAGACTTTGGCGAAAGTCGCTTTTTCGGTGGTCTGCTCCCCACCCGGCGACCTGAACACGATCGAAGCAGCCGCGACCCCGGACAGGTTGTCGGTGATGTGCGCAGTGACCGTGACAGTCTGACTGGAGGCCGTCGTGTTGATCGTGGTCGGCGAGATCGACAACGCGGCGAGAGCCGGCGGTTCGTTGTCTTCGATGCTTTCCACCGACACACTCGCCGGGAAGCCTTTGCCGAGCAGCTGCGAAGACGACAGGCGGACCGTGTCGCCTTCTTTGTCTGTCATGTTCAGCGTCGTGATCCGCCAGGTGCCGGGCGAGATGTACTGTTTGAAGGGCACGACGGCTTCCCACACGCCTTTGTTGGCGGTGCCCGAGACTTTGCTGAACGCCACCCGTTCGGTGACCTCATTGCCATTGTGCGAGGCGAACTGCACCGAGCCGAAGGCGAAGCCCGACGCGCTCGTGATTTCCGCGCTCACTTTCACCGATTGGCTTGACGCGCTCGTGTTGATCGTCGAGGGCGAAATCGACAGGCTGGCGAGCACCGGCGGTTCGGCCGCGCTCGCGCTCGCGCTCCCGGCGCCGAACGCCGCGGCCACGACGGCGCAGGCCAACCAGAGCCGCGCGCAGCGCGACACGATCGGGCGTCGCGCCGTCCCCGCGTGCGCGCTGCCTGCGTCCAGCTGCTTACCCTCGTCCTGCGCGTGTCCCCGTGGCATGTTGCCTCCTCCTCGTGTGCACTTCCGCCTGTTGGTTAGAAAACGCCGAACAGCCACGAAGGTTGGCGTCAAAGCCGCGTGAAGGCCCACGCGGGCGATTTTCTTATGTACGCAGCACCGCCTGGGTGTTGCGGTCGCGGCCCTGAGCTACGCACCGCACCGGCCGCGCGAGGCCGCGGCCGCTGCGCCTCTGTCAGCCCGGCGCGACGCCCGCGCCCGGGAACAGCACCCACAGCTTTGGCGCGATGCTCAGCACCAGCTCCGGGTCTAGCTCCGCGACGGTGGCGGCGCCGCGCGTCTGCATCTCTTTGGCGAGCTGGCTCCACGCCGCGGCGACGGGTGCGACGCGCACGGTGGGGCCCCAGCCGGTGGCGGCGCGCAACTCCTGCGCGCGGGCTCGCGCGTGCTCGAGGGTGAGCTCGCCGAAGGCGCGGTTGGCACCGTCGACGAACACGGGCTGCTCGAGCACCTGCCGAAGCTGGGCCGCCGCGGGTGCCGCGCGCTCGGCGCTCATGCGTCGCCCGCGCCCTGAGTCAGCGCGGCGGCCACCGCGGCCTGCCCGTATGAGATCGCGCCGTCGCCCACCGGCAGGCGCTCGGGCACCAGCACGCGCAGCCCGGCTCGCGTGAGGCCCGCCGCGGCGGCGGCGAGCAGGCGCGTGTTGAGGAACACGCCACCCGACAGCACCACCTGCTCGAGGTCGTGCGCGGCCGCCAGCTGCGCGCACGCCCGCACCGTGGCCGTGGCGACGCCGTTGTGAAAGCGGCTTGCGATCACGCCCGTGGCCGCGCCGCGCCGCAGGTCGGCGAGCACGGCCGCGATTGCGGCGCGCGGGTCGAGCACGACCAGCTCGCCGCCCCCGCGTACCGCGATCGGATAGGCCGAGCGCTCGTGCGGGTCGCACGCGGCCTCGAGCTCGATCGCGGCCTGCGCTTCGTAGTTGACCTGCGCGCGCAGCCCACAGAGCGCGCCGACCGCGTCGAACAGGCGCCCCATGCTCGTGGTCAGCGGCGAGCCCAACCCGCTGTGGCAGAGCGCCCCCACCTGGCGCCATGCTTGCTCGTCGACCGCGTCGCGCAGCGACGCGGGGACCGGCAGCGGCGCGGCGTCGCGCTGCCCACCCGAACCTGAGTCACGCGCGGCTTGCAGCCACGCGCAGGCCATGCGCCACGGCTGGCGGATCGCGCGCTCGCCGCCCGGCAGCCGCACCGGCAGCAGCATCCCCGCGCGCCGGAAGCCGGACAGGTCGCCGACGAGCAGCTCGCCGCCCCACACGGTGCCGTCACTTCCGTAGCCGGTGCCGTCGAAGATCGCGCCCACCGCCGGCTCGACACTCCCGTGCTCGGCCAGGCAGGCGGCTAGATGGGCGTGGTGGTGCTGCACGCCGATCAGCCGTACCCCGGCGCGTTCGAGCGCGTACTTGGTCGACAGGTACTCGGGGTGCAGGTCGTAGGCGACGACCTCTGGGCGCACCTGGAACAACGCTTCGAAGTGGCCGATCCCCTCGGTGAACGAGCGCAATGTCTCGTAGTTGTGCAGATCACCGACGTGGTGACTGACCCACGCGCGCGCTCCCCTGGCGACGCAGAAGGTGTTCTTCAGCTCCGCGCCGCAGGCGAGCAGCGGGCGCGCCGCGGGCGGATGCAGCGCGATGCCGGCGGGCACGTAGCCGCGCGAGCGGCGCACGAACACCGTGTGCGGTGCGCCGCCACGCTGCAGCGACCGCACAACCGAGTCATCGGTGCGCGTCTGGATGGGACGATCTCCGACCAACAGCAGGTCCGCGATCGCACCCAGGCGCGACCGCGCATCGTCGTCGCGATAGGCGATCGGCTCATCCGAGACATTGCCGCTGGTCATCACAAGCGGCGCGCCGAGCTCCGCCAGCAGCAGGTGGTGAACAGGCGAATACGGCAGCATCACGCCGAGCTCGCGCAGTCCCGGCGCGACGGACGGCGCGACCGCGGCGCCGCGCCGGCGCGGCGCGAGCACGATCGGGCGCTCGCGAGCGCAGAGCAGCGCACGCTCGCCCGCGCCGAGACGCACGAGCGCCCGCGCCTGCTCCGGCGAGCCGGCCATCAGCGCGAACGGCCTGTCCTCGCGGTGCTTGCGCGCGCGCAGCTTGGCCACGGCCTCCTCGGAGTCCGCGCGGCACGCCAGGTGGTAGCCGCCAATGCCCTTGATCGCCACGATGCGCCCAGCGCGCAGCGCGGCGGCCGCGGCCAGCAGCGGATCCTGCGCGCTGCCGAGCGGCGCGCCGCTTCCGTCGGGCGCCAGCAGCGTGAGCGCGGGACCGCACTGTGAGCACGCGTTGGGCTGTGCGTGGTAGCGACGGTTGCCGGGGTCGCCGTACTCCGCCGCGCATTGCTCGCACATGCGAAAGCCGGCCATCGTCGTGAAGGGCCGGTCATAGGGGATCCCGCGCACGATCGTAAAGCGCGGCCCGCAGTTGGTGCAGTTGATGAACGGATAGCGATAGCGCCGGTCGCCGGGGTCAAACAGCTCGCGCACGCAGTCCTCGCAGGTGGCCGCGTCGGGTGTGACCGGCGCCTCGACGGCGCCCTCGCGCGGGCTCGGGCGGATCGCGAAGGAGAGCTCGCCGGTGGGCTGCAACTCCTCGGCGAGCACGTGCTCCACCTGCGCCAGCGGCGGCGCGTCGGGCGCCAGTCGCGCCAGGAACGTCTCGACGCCGGCGGCGTCGCCCTCCACCTCGGCCAGCACGCCGCGAGCGTCGTTGAGCACGAAGCCCGCCAGCCCGAGCTGGCGCGCCAGGCGGTGCACGTAGGGCCTGAAGCCGACCCCCTGCACGGTGCCGACGACGCGCACGCGCACGCGCCGGGCTTGCCGGGCGCTCGCGCCACGCGCTGTGGCGCGCGCCGTCTGTGCGCGCGCGCTCACCCGCCGTCTCCGCCGGCGCCGGCGTGCTCCACGAGCTCACGCAGGACGTGGTAAGCGCTCGCCTGCGCCTCCTGGATGCGCGGGATGTGCTCCGAGCGGGTGATCACGACGCAGTCGGCGAGCGCCTCCGCCGCCACCCGGCCGCCGTCGTAGCCAACCATCGCGATCGTGTAAAGGCCCCGCCGGCGAGCCTCCTGCAGCGCCTCGATCACATTGACCGAGTTGCCCGACGTGGACAGCGCGAGCAGCGCGTCGCCCGGCAGGCCGTAGGCGATCACTTGCCGCGAGAAGATCGCATCGACGCCGATGTCGTTCGCGATCGCGGTGACGATCGCACAGTCCTCGCACAGGTCCAGCGCCGGCCAGCCGCGCGCGCCGTGCAGCGGCGCGTGGAAATCTGCCACCACGTCCATCGCGTCTGTCGCCGAGCCGCCGTTGCCCGCAGCGAGCAGCTTGCCGCCGCGCTGAAGCCGCGCGCGCAGCGCACCCGCGGCGGCGAGCAGCGACTCGCGGTTCTCGGCGAGCGTCTGCTCGCGAAGCAGCGAGACCTCCTCGGCCTTCATCAGCGCCGAGCGGCGCACGTCTTCGAGCACCGGCGTGAGGTCGCGCTCGAGCTCGCCCAGGAACGGGTACAGAAAGCTCGACGCGCCCGCGTCGTGCTCGCGGCGCACGTCGCGACCCTCCAGCAGGCCGCGGTGCTCGAAGAACACGTGCACGAGCTCCCACAGCACGTGATACAGCGTCTCGATGAGCTCCTGGCGCAGGTAGCGGTCGTCGCTTGCGGGGCTGAACTCCCACTCGGCACCGGCGGGGCTGAAAGCGATCGTCAGGCAGCCGCGCTCGCGCGCGAGACCCAGCGCGCGCGCCCCCTCCCCCTCGTCCTCGTCGGTGCCGAACGCGATCGCGATGTCGTTGCGCCGGGCGATCAGGTCGAGCTGCGCCGCCAGTTCGCCGCCCTCGCCCGCGAGTCCGATCGCCGGCAGCGCTCGCTTGCCGACGATCACCGGATGCACGAACTCCACCGCGACGTGGCGCGCGTCGGAGCGCGCGGCCGGCGAGCGTCCCACCGCGACGAGCCGTCCGCCGCGCGCGAACCGCTCGGCCATCCGATGACACACCGTCGCCAGCGCCTGCGCGTGCTCGGCGAAGAACTGCACGCCGGCCTTCGCGCGCCGCTCTGCAAACGCATCCAGATGCGCGCCGACTAGCTCCGCGGGCGTCGTCGCGCTCAGACGGACACCTCCGCCAGCCGCGGCGCGACCAGCCCCTGCAGCCATCGCCCCCACTCCGCGATGCCCTCGCCGCTGCGCGCGCTGACGAGCAGCCGCGGTACGTCGGGGTGTACCTGGTCGAGGTTGTACAGGAAGCGCTCGAGGTCGAAGTCCAGGTGCTCGAGCAGGTCGATCTTGTTCACGAGCACGAGGTCGCAGGTGCGAAACATGAGCGGATACTTCAGCGGCTTGTCCTCGCCCTCGGTGACCGAGGAGACCATCACGCGCCTGTCCTCGCCGACGCGGAACTCCGCCGGGCACACGAGGTTGCCGACGTTCTCGATCACCAGCAGATCGAGCTCTGACAACGGCAGCGACGTCAGCGCCGAGCGGACCATGTTGGCGTCCAGGTGGCACTCGCCGCCGAAGCTGGGATCGGTGTTGATTTGCGTCACCGGCACGTGCAGGTGGGCGAGGCGGTCGGCGTCCATCGATCCCTGCACATCGCCCTCGAGCACGCCCGCGCGCACGCCGCGCAACTGACCCAGCACGCGCTCGAGCAGCGTCGTCTTGCCGGCGCCGGGCGCGCTCATGAAGTTCACCACCGTCACGCCGGCGCGATCGAAGTCGGCGCGATTGGCCGTGGCGATGGTGTTGTTGGCGTCGAGCGCCTCCTCCACGATCTTCACTTTTGTGCGATGCATGCGGCCTCCTCGTCATCGGTGGACTGCACCTCGATCGACTCGACTTCGAACTCCTCGCCGCGCGCCACCGCCACGTCGCTTCCGCCGCAGGACGGGCAGCGAAACGCGGGGATCTCGATCTCCCATTCGCGAGCGCAACTGCCGCAGCGCAGGGCGGCATCGACGACCTCGACCTCGAGGCGGGCGCCCTCGCACAGCGTCCCGCGCGCGACGAACTGGAAATAGAACTCGAGCGTGTCGGGCACGACCTGGCGCAGAGTGCCCACGCGCAGCTGGATCGCGCTGACGGGGTGCCCGTCGGCGTGCTTGACAGCCGTGTTGACGACCGCGCCGCTGAGCGCCAGCTCATGCATTCCTAGCCGCCGGCGTGCACGGCCGCCTCGGCGTACAGCCCGTCTGCGGTCTGCGCCGCGAGCGCCACCGCCTGGTCCACTGCGGCCTGCACGTCCGGTGTGAGCCCGAAGCCGAGCTGCTCGACCTCGCCGGGCTCGCACGCGATGATCACCACCTTTCCGGGCCATGCGCCGATCGAGCGCACGAAGCGAAGCACGGTCTGCGGGTCCATGCCGTGCGGGTTCAGCGTCTCGCCGTCTTCGATCTTCGCGTCGACCGACTGCTCGTCGACCTCCATCACGTACAGCGTCCCGGGCTCGCCTCCCTGGCGGCTGACGTCCAGCATCAACAGCGCGTCATAGCCGCGCATGACCTCATAGGCAAGGTCCAAGCCGCCCGTGCCCGCGTCCATCACCGCCACCCCCTCGGGCAGCTCGCGCTCCTGCAGGCGGCGCGCGACCTCGCCTCCGAAGCCGTCGTCCCGCAGCCACGCGTTGCCGATCCCCGCGATCAGGATGCGGGGCTCACGCGGCGCACTCA
>DASZFR010000157.1:0-16887 GCA_035939635.1 Solirubrobacteraceae bacterium | reverse complement strand
GCGAGCGAGCGGAGGAGACGATGAACGAGCGGATGACGGATGCGAACGGACATCACCACACGACGCCGCCGGCGCTTGCTCCACGGCCGCACCGCGCCGGCGAGCTCCGTTCCGCGACGGCGCTCATGCGCGCGCGCGGGTTGCGCGTGTCGGCGGCGCGGCGGCTCGTCGTCGAGGCGTTGCTCGCGGCCGACGGGCCGATGTCGGCCGAGCAGATCGCCGAAGGAATAGGCGGCCGCGTGCCCGCGTCGGACCTGGCCTCTGTGTATCGAAACCTGCAGGCGTTCGAGCACGCTGGACTCGTCCACCACGTGCATCTCGGGCACAGCCCCGGGCTGTATGCGCTCGCGGTCTCCGGCGAGCGCGAGTACCTCACGTGCGAACGCTGCGGCGACTATCGCGCCGTCGCGCCCCAGCAGCTCAGCGACATTCGCGAGCTGATCCGGCGCGAGTTCGGCTACCTGGCGTCGTTCGCGCACTTTCCCATCGTGGGCCTCTGCGCGAGCTGCGCGGCCGAACTGCGCCCTCTCGCGCGGCTGTCGGGCCTCGGCGCCTAAGACAAGAGGGATCGCGGGCAAGCGAGCGCGGACGAGCCGGTGCGCCGTGCCTCACGGCGCCCCCGGCGAGCAAGCGGGCCGGTGGTCCCGCGCTCGCCGGAGCGCTCGCCGAGGCTGGCTTGACGGCGCCCCCGGCGAGCAAGCGGGCCGGTGGTCCCGCCGCTCGCCGGGAGTCAGGTCAGGACCAGTCGAGCTGCGTGATCTCCCCGCCGCTTACGGCGACGGCGCGCTCGCGCGCCGTGTCGTCGACCCAGAGGGTGTAGCTGCCCTGGGCGAGTTTGTCGAACACCGCCGTGAAGGCGGCCCGACCGCCGATCTCACGCTCGAGAACCTGCTTGTGACTGCGCCGTGCGTCGTCCTCGCTCGGGCTGATCTCGATCTCGACACCGTGCATCCCCCCGGTGGTGTGGACGATCAGCGCCCCCACCGTGTCGCCTATGTCCAGCGCCACCTGCTCGGGATGGCGGCGCGCCGCATAGTCGTGCGCGCCTGCGCCGTTGGAATGACTGTGTGCTTCGGCGTGCGTCGCGACGCCGTTGGAATGACTGTGTGCTGCGTCGTGCATCGCGACGGCCTATTTCGCCGCCGACGGAAAGTCGTAGCCGTCGTGCGGGGTCGTGACGTAAGGGAACGTTGACTGCGAGCGGCCGGCCCCCGGCGTGATGCCCTGTTCGACCGCTTCGACCGCTGCGTCGGGTTTGTATTTTTTTTCCACCAGGGGGTAGGTCGCGCCCGCGACAGCCTTGAGCGCGATGTTGGTCACGTCGTCGGCGACACGCCGCCCATTCGGCCAGCCGGCGAGGTCACCGCCGAGGAATCCGAGCGCGTTCGGTTTGCTCGCCGGCGGCACCGCCACGTTGAGTCGCAGCATGTCGGCGAGCACGCCTTTCTTGCTCGCGCTCTGAAACGGCGGCACTACGCCAGCCGGGAATCCGGTCAGAAAGATCGCAACCAGATCCGCCCGCGCCGCTTTGATGCCTTCGAGGTTGGGGAACCTGCCCGGGTACAGCTCCGTCAGCAGCTTGGCCAGCTCGGGATGCCGCACGTATTCGAGGAAGTCGCCATCGTCGCTGGGTTCCACGGAGTTCCACTCGTCCTTGCGGGCCATCGGGACCAGCACCTCGTTGAACAACGGGTTGCCCAGCCGCGAGACCTGCACCCACGGGCCCGCCTCGGACGCCTCGTCATTGGGCTTGTCGCGGATGCGCATCTTGCGGCGGCTCGCCCCCGCCCACACGCCGAGCACCGCGTTGGGGCTGCTTATTTCGGTTGGCACCGAGCCGTTCGCGGTGAGCGCGCTGATCGGGATTTGGATCACGATCGAGTGGCAGTTGAGCGTTTGCAGGGTGTCGACGCCCGGGCCGGGCAGGGTGGGAATGAGGTGCAGGTTCTGGATCGGGCGCAGGTCGGCCAGGTCGAAGATCGAGCCGATGTCGACAAAGAACGGATCGCGGCGCTGCCCTGCGAACACGGTCTGGCCGCCGGGAAGTGAGCGCACGGCTTCGGCTTCGAGTTTGGCGTAGTTGGGAATCGAGCGCGGCCCGATGTTGCAGGGCGGGCAGGGCAGTCCCTCCGCAAGCACCTTGGTGCCCTTGGAGTCGACTCTCGTCACCGAGTAGAACTGGCGTTTGTTCCAGTGTTCGTCGGTGAGCGACTTGATCTGGCCGTTGTTGTAGAGAAACGTGTCTGGGTTGGTGATGCGCGATTCGAAACTGAACTGGTACTCGATCTCGGCCATCCCATCGCGGTCGTTGTCGATGTAGATGCTGTACTGCACGTCGTCGCCGAACTCGAAGAAGGTGGGACCTCCGGCGGGTATCTCGGCCGGCAGGTAGTTGCTGATGATCGTGACCGTTTTCGGATTGTCCGGGCTCACGAACGCGTACGTATCCGTGTTGTCGACGACGGGGTCCTTGCTGACCTCCGGCGCCTCGCGGTGCGATGACATATCTGTTCTCCTCCTTAAGTAGCTGGCGGCGTCACTTGGCCGCGTCGAGCAGACGCTTCACAAGCACCGGGTCGCGATACGTCGTCTCCTTTTGGCCGGACAGAACGGTGACCTCGCCGCGGTGCGGGTCTCGCACGTAGGCGGTCACAGGCTCCCTCGGCGGCGGACCCGACGGCTTGGTCAGGGTTGGCGCGGGCTCAGCCGCGGCGCCGTGGCCAGCAGTCACAACCGAGCCGACTTTCGAGCTCGCGACGGCTATCGCCGCGCCAGCCGCCGCGCCCGCGCCGCCGGCCAGGAACTGGCGCCGGCTCGTGCCGTCGTCCGCAGGCTCGGCGGGCGTTACGCCCGTCGCCGGAATCAACTTCTTCATCGCCACACTCCTTGTCGCGTGGGGGAGGTTTTGGTAAACCCCGATTGACGCGAAGCTAACAAACAGAACGCCGCATTTGAGTGAAAAAAGTGCGACCAGCTCGCAGTTGCGACGCCCCTGCGTTTGCGCAGCTCGCCCAGCCGACGACTTGCGGGTGTCGCGCGACTGCTATTGGCGGGTGGGCCGCCGTGTCTTGGCGCCGCTCAGGCGCGAGCGCGGAAGCTGCACGGCATGCGCTTGACGCCGTGAATGAAAGAGCTGCGCAGAAGCTCCGGCTCGCCCGCCTCGATGTCGGGCATCACCCGGGCGATCTCGGCGAACACCGAGCGCAGCTGCGTGCGCGCGAGCGACGCGCCCAGGCAGTAGTGGGGGCCGCCGCCGCCGAAGCCCACGTGGCGGTTGGGGTCGCGGGTGATGTCAAAGCGCCACGGGTCCGCGAACGCGTCATCGTCGCGGTTGGCGGAGTGGTAGAAGAGCACGATCTTCTCGCCCGTCGGCAGCCGCTGACCGTGCAGCTCGACGTCCTTTGTCGTTGTGCGGCGGAACGTGAGCACGGGCGAGGCCCAACGCACGAACTCCTCCACCGCGAGCGGCAGCCGCTGCGCCGGATCTGACAGCAGCAGCGTGCGCTGCTGCGGGTTGAGCGTCAGCTCGCGCATCGCGTGGGAGGTGGTGTGGCGTGTGGTGTCGTTGCCGGCCACCGACAGCAGCACGAAGAAGGCTCCGATCTCCGCGTGCGTGAGGCGCTCGCCATCCACTTCGGCTTGGACGAGCGCGGTCATCAAGTCATCGCCCGGGTTTCGTTCACGATGCGCGGCGAGCTCGGTGGCGAACTGCGTGAGCGTCCAGATGGCCTCGCCGAGGACCTCGAGCGGCGCGCGGTCTCCGAACGCCTCGGGGTCGGCCACGCTCACGAGCATGTCGGCGTTGGCGACGACGCGCTCGCGGTCGTCGTCGGGCACGCCGATCATGTCTGAGATCGTCACCAGCGGCAGCCGCTTGGCGATCAGCTCTACGAAGTCCCCGCCGCCGGTGGGCGCCGCGTCCTCGACGATCTGCCTGGCGTTGCGCGCGATGCCCTCCTCGATGCGCGCGACCTGGCGCGGCGTGAACGCAGCCGACACCAGACCGCGCAGCTTGGTGTGCCGCGGCGCATCCATCGCCAGGAACGACTGCGTGGCCTCCAGCAGCTCCTGCGGCACGTCGCCGAACTGGACGCCCTGGCTTGAACAGAACGTCGCGGGGTCGCGCGATATGCGGCGCACGTCCTCGTGGCGAACGATCGCCCAGTAGTCCATGCGCCCTTCGTCGGGCAGTCCGAGGATGTCCTCGGGCGGCTCGTGCCGCGAGACCGGCGCCTCGCGGCGCAGGTACGCGAAATAGCTGTCGCGCTCCTGCGCCGGGCGGCCCCAGAACTCCAGCGAGCCGAGGTCGGCCGCCGCGACGGCGTCCGCCTCGGGCGCGGGGTCGGGCTTGGAGCTTTGCGCGCTGACCGAGCCGGCCATCAGTGCTTCGACTCTACTCCCCGGTTGCGACCAGCGTGCGAGTGTCTATACGACGTCTCTCATGCGCCGTTTCCAGCGCGCACATCGCCAGCACGATCGCGCCGGCCAGCGCCACCAGCGCCCAGGCGGCCACGCCTTCGCCCAGCGCGGCGAGCGCCAGCAGCGCCGCCGCGAAGGCGAGTCGCTCGGGATTGACGCCGCCGCCCAACCGTAGGCGGAACGCCGCGTGACCGAGGAGATACAGAGCGATGCCGCCGCACAGCGCGAACCGTGCCGCGGCGCCCAGCGGGCTGGCTGCGTGCGCGGTCGAGAGCTTCACGCCGACGGCGAAGATGATGATTCCCGCCACCAGCAGCAGGTGTAGGTAGCTGTACGCGTCAGCGGCCGCGAGAACGGGCTCTGCCTGATCGCGTATGCGCTGTTCGGCTTCGGACGCAGCGCGCTCGAAGTACGTCCACCACAAGCCGGCGACCGTGAGCAGACCGGCCGCCACCGCGGCGACCCGCGGCGCGGTGAGCGCGCGGCCGCTCGCGCCGACGGCGATCGCCACGATTGACTCGCCCAGGCAGATGATCACGAACAGCGCATAGCGCTCTGCGAAGTGCGCGACCGCCACGTGCTGCAAGCCGCGCAGCCTGTCGCGCGTCAGCCAGCCCGGCCCCGCGTAGTCGATCGCCAGGGCGGCGGTCCAGAGCGCGGCGCGGTGCCACCCGCCGAGAAACGAGCCGACGAGCAGCAGCACGACGCCCGCCGCCACGGTGAGCGCGAAGCCGGCGATCGCGCGCGCCGACGCGTTGCCGCGCCTGGCCGCGTCGGCGTAGAGGCCAAGGTGCAGCAAGCGCACGCCGCAGTAGGCGAACGCGAACAGCCTCGCCTCCGAGCTGAACGCACGTGGGATCGCCAGGCCGGCGATGAAGATCAGAACCATCCCCGCGAGCAAGACCACACGCAGGACCGGTGTTTCCTCTTCCTGGGCGTTCACCGCCCACACGAATGCCGACCACGCCCACCACACGAGCGCGAGCACGATCATCGAATGTCCGAGCCCGCTCCAGCTCAGGTGTGCGGACAGCAGCGTGGTCACCTGCGTCAGCGCGAAGGCGAACACGAGGTCCCACAGCAGCTCGATCGGGCTGGTGCGGCGCTCGCTGCGCGCCGCCTGCTGGTCGGCGTCGGCCACCGCCCCCAGCGTAGTCGCGCCTGGTGTCTGCGCAGGCGGCGGCCGTCGCCCAGCGAGCGCTACGCTCGCTCGCGGGTGCTGGCAAAAACTGCCAAGCGAGGGTCGTGCTGATGTCCCGGTGCGCTTCGGGCGCCTCGCGCGCCCACGAGGCCGACGCCCCACGCGCGGTGCGCTTGTGGTGCTTGGCCGCGTGCGCGCTCGCGCTGGCCACCGCCGCGCCCGCGCAAGCCGCGGCTAGCTCGGCCGCAGCCGCGACGCCTCTGTTCGGCGTGACCGTCGATGAAATCTCACGGCTTCAGGCGCTCACCGCCGCGCTCGCGGCCCTGCCGCGCCGCCCGACCACGCGGGTGTACTTCAACGTGCGCGAGCCGGCGAGCTATTACGCAGAAGCGGTACCGGCGATCCACGCCGTGAGCGGCGTGATGGGGGAGCTGCTGGACTCCTCGGATGAGACGTCGATCACCACTGCGCAGCTGCAGGCGCGTACGCGCGAATACCTCGCCGCCCTTGGAAGCGCGGTGGACATCTGGGAGATAGGCAACGAGGTCAACGGCAACTGGACCGGCGAATACTCCGTTGTCTCAGAAAAGCTCACCGCCGCGTTTGCAGCCGTCAGCGCCACCGGTGCGCAGAGCGCGCTGACGCTGTACGCGAACAACTTCGGGCCCAACAACTGCGGCGACGGCACCTCGGAGCTGACGCCGCAGCAGTTCAGCGAACGCTACGTGCCCGCGCAGGTGGCCGCTTCGCTGAGCTACGTGCTGCTCTCCTACTACCCGAGCCAGTGCCACAATCGCGAGCCCTCGGCGGGCGAACTGTCGAGCACGCTTCAGTCTCTGCACGCGCTGTACCCGCGCGCGGCGCTTGGCTTCGGCGAGGTCGGGCTTCCACGGCGCGTGCGGCGCGGCTCGCTGCACAAGGCCGAACAGATCATGCGCTGGGCCTACTCGCTGAACCCGGGCCTTCCCTACTACGCCGGCGGCTACTTCTGGTGGTACGGCGCCGAGGACGTGCTGCGCCCGCGCGCGCTGCTGGCGGGCGCGCTGGGCGCCGCCTTCGAAGGCGAGTACGCGGCGCTCGGATAGTCAGCCGCGCTGGTGTCGGTGTCGACCGCGTCGCCCGCGCAGCCGCGCCAGCATGAGCGCCACCACTCGAGCGAGCACGGATACGATCGCGCCGGCGATGGCACTGCAGCCCGGCCTGGAGCGCTTGGATGACTTCGTGGTGGAGGAGCGGATGCTGACCGACGTCGGCGGCTCGCTGGGCGTGCGCGTGCTCTCGACCCCGGCGATGATCTCGCTGATGGAGCGAAACGCCGCGCGCCTTGCCGCCGAGCACCTGCCGGCGGGGCACGCGACCGTGGGGTTTGAAGTGTGCGTGCGCCACGTCGCCGGCGCGCGCGAGGGCGCGCGCTGCTCGGTGAGCGCAGAGCTCCAAGAGGTGATCGACGGGCGCAAGCTGCGCTTCGCGGTCGAAGTGCGCGAGGGGGAGCGCCGCCTGGGAATGGGCACGCACGAGCGCCGCGTGATCGACATCGAGCGCCACCGCACGTCGCTGTCGGATCCGTCGCGAGCGTGACCGCCGGCGGACGCCTCGCTCGGCCTCAGCCCGCCGCTTGCGCGGACGCCGTGACCGCGTGGAGCGTTTGCGCGCAAAGCCCCTTCAGGCGTCTGCGCCCGAGCGGACGCACCGCCACGTGGCGTGTCGCCACGCTCGCCTCGCACGAGCGCTCGCTGAGCACCAGTACGCCCGCGCTCGCCGCGGCGGTGACGCGCGACGCGGTGTTGACCGTGGTCCCAAACCAGTCGCCGCCGCGACGGCTCGCGCTGCCCGTGTCGAGCCCGACGCGCACCTGCGGCAGCACGCCGGCGGCGCTGAGGCGCAGGATCGCGTCGCCGAGCGCGAGCGCCTGCTCGACGCTGTCGCTGCGCACCAGCACCGCGTCGCCGTGCGTGCTCACGGTCTCACAGCCCAGCGCCGACGCCAGCACCCGCACGCGCCGCTGAAAGCCCACCGCCAGGTCCGCCGCCCGCTCGTCGCCGCAGCGCGCAGCAAAGCGCGTGAAGCCGACGAGATCCGCGAACAGGAACGTGTGCAGCCGCACCACCATCAGCGAGTGTCCGTGGACGTGTGCATGCATGCATAACGGCCGGCGGCGCTCGCGCGTGAGGCGCGAGCTACAGCTCGCGCCGGGCGCTCTGCGCCGCCCTCTCCGCCGGGCTGCCGGGGCGCCGGTAGGGCGAGGTGGTGCTGTAGGCACGCGTCACCCGCGCCTTGCGGGTCAGTCCGCGCAGGCCCTCGAGTGAGGTCCCCGCGCCTTCGGCGACGCACGTCAGCGGCGAGTCCACGAGGCTGGCCGGCATCCCCGTCTGCTCGGTCAGCAGCTCGGGGAAGCCCGGCAGCAGCGAGCTGCCGCCCGCCATCAGGATGCCGGTCTCGGCCACATCCGCTGCCAGCTCGGGCGGCGTGCGCTCGAGCGTGCCCCGCACGGCGTCCACGATCGCGTGCACCGCCTCCCTCAGCGCCGAGCGCACCTCGCCGCTGTCGATGTTCAGCGCGCGCGGCAGACCGGAGACGGCGTCGCGCCCGCGCACCTCGCCCATCCGCTCTTCCTCGACGGCTGCCGCCGAGCCGATTTCCACCTTCAGCGCCTCGGCGGTGGGCTGCCCGATGATCAGGCCATGGTTGCGGCGCAGCCAGCCGATAAGCGCGTCGTCGAAGTCGTATCCGGCGACGCGCAGCGACCGCTGCACGACCATCGCGCCCATCGAGATGATCGCGACCTCACTCGTGCCGCCGCCGATATCGACGACCATCCGCCCGGACGGCTGGGAGATGTCAAACCCCGCGCCAACCGCCGCGGCGATCGGCTCGTCGATCAGGTGCACCTCGAGCGCGCCGGCCGACAGGCACGCCTCCTCCACAGCGCTCAGCTCCACGCCGGTGAGCCCGGAGGGCACGCACATCACCACGCGCGGATGCGTCAGCCGCCCGCGGTGCACGCGCCCGATGAACTGACGCAGCATCTCCTCGGTGACCTCGAGATCGGCGATAACCCCGTGCCGCAGCGGACGGCTGGCGGTGATCGTGGCCGGCGTACGTCCCAGCATGCGCTTCGCCTCGTCGCCGACCGCGAGCACACGACCGGTGCCCGTGTGCTGGGCCACGACCGAGGGCTCGGACACCGTGATTCCCCGACCGCGCACGTACACGAGCGTGTTTGCCGTGCCCAGATCGATCGCGAGGTCGCTTCCCCCGCCGAGCCGCAGCCGTCGCGCAAGCGCCATAGCCCCACAAAGCTAGCCGTGCCGGCGGCCGCGTCGCGTTGACATCGCGGGTAGCCTTTTCTGTCGGAGAGCCCGCCGCCGGCAAGATGGGAGGAGTAACGATGGCAGGCGCAGCCACACAGCTTGGGACGAGTCGTCCACCCGCCGCCGACGCGGCGACCATCGCGCAGGCGTTTCGCATCACGGCCGGCGAACGCGCTGACGAGATTGCGATTCGCACCAAGCAGGACGCGTTCACGATCACGTGGGGCGAGCTGCGCGAGCGCGTGGACGCGCTAGCCCGCGGCCTCGCCGGGCTCGGCCTTGGCCACGGCAGGACGGTGGCTCTGATGCTCTCCAACCGGCCCGAGTTTCACATCTGCGACCTGGCCGCGATGATGCTCGGCGCCACACCTTTCTCGATCTACAACACCTACACCGCCGACCAGATCGCCTACATCGTCGGCGACGCGGACGCCTCGATCGTGATGTGCGAGCAGCAATTCGTCGCGCAGGTGCTCGCGGCGCGCGAGCAGCTGCCCGCGCTCGAGCACGTGATCGTCGTCGACGGCGATCCCCCGGCGGGCACGATCGCGCTCGAGCAGGTCGAGGGGTCAAACGCGGACTTCGACGTGGACGCTGCGGTCGCGCGCATCGAGCCCACCGACCTGCTCACCCTGATCTACACCTCCGGCACCACCGGGCCGCCGAAGGGGGTGCAGCTCGTGCATCGCAACCTGCTTGCCGCGGTGGAGGGGCTGGACGAGCTGATCACCTTCCCGCGCGACGGCCGGGTGATCTCGTGGCTGCCCGCGGCCCACGTGGCGGAGCGAAACGCGCACCACTACCTGCCGATCGTGTTCGGCCTGCAGATCACCTGCTGCGACGACCCGCGCCAGGTGCTCTCGTATCTGCCCGAAGTGCGGCCCAGCTGGTTCTTCGCGGTGCCCCGCATCTGGGAGAAGCTCAAGGCGGGCCTGGAGACAATGATCGCGGGACAGCCCGCCGAGCAGCGCGAGCGCACGCAGGCGGCGATCGACGCGGCCGTGCGCAAGGTGCGCCTCGAGCAGCGCGGCGAAGACGTGCCCCCCGAGCTCGCTCAAACGGTGGCCGAGGCCGACGCCGAGATCTTTGCCGGCCTGCGCGCGATGTTGGGGCTCGACCAGGTCGAGGCGATCAACGTGGGCGCGGCGCCGACGCCGGTAGAGGTGTTGGAGTTCTTTCACGCGATCGGGCTGCCGCTCGCGGAGCTGTGGGGGATGAGCGAGACCTGCGGTGCGGGGACGGTCAATCCCAGGGATCGCATCAAGATCGGCACCGTCGGTCCGGCCGCTCCGGGCGTGCAGGTAAAGCTCGCCGACGACGGCGAGGTGCTCGTGAAGTCCGAAGTCGTGATGCTCGGATATCGCAACCTGCCCGACAAGACCAGCGAGGCGTTCACCGACGACGGCTGGCTTCGCACCGGCGACATCGGCACCTTCGACGAGGACGGCTACCTGCGCATCGTCGATCGCAAGAAGGAGCTGATCATCAATGCGGGCGGCAAGAACATGTCGCCCGCCAACATCGAGGCCGCGATCAAGAGCTCCTCGCCACTGATTGGCCAGGCGTGCTGCATCGGCGATCTGCGCCCCTATAACACGGCGCTGATCGTGCTCGACGCCGACTTCGCCCCGATGTGGGCTGCGCAGAACGGGATCGAGAAGTCCGCGCTCGCAGACCTCGCGGGCGAGCAGAGCGTGCGCGACGCCGTGCAGGAGGGGGTTGACGCCGCCAACGCGAACCTCGCGCGCGTGGAACAGGTCAAGAAGTTCCACATCGTTCAGGGCGACTGGCTGCCGGGCGGCGACGAGCTCACGCCCACGATGAAGCTCAAGCGCAAGCCCATCGCCGAGAAGTACGCCTCCGAGATCGAGGATCTCTACTCGAGCTAGCGCGCCGCCTGTCCGCTCGGCGTGCGGGCTCGTAGGAGATCTCTGCGGCGCGTAGGCTTACCCACCGCACGAGATGTCTCTTCGAACGTGAGGAGGAGCAAATGCAAATCGAGTCTGAGATCACCGTTGGGCGCCCGCGCGCCGAGGTGTTCGACTTCATCGCTCGCGGTGAGTACCTGCCGGAATACGTCACCGACTTCGCGTGGGTGAAACAGGACTCAGACGGCGAGCCGGCGCTTGGCACGAGCTACAGCTACAAGATGGCCCGCGGGGCGCAGGGCACGTTTGAGTGGACCGAGTTTCAACCGCACTCGCGCTTGGCCTGGCACGGGCCGCCCACGAAATCGGGGCCGGGTTCGATGGAGCCTGCCGGCTGGTGGGAGCTGACTGACGCGGGCGACGGCACCCGCGTGAAGCTCGTGATGGCGCCGAAGCCCGGCGGCCTGTTCAAGCTGATGGCGCCGCTGATGTCGCGCGGCATGAGCAAGGGCAACGACAAGGCGCTGGCGCTGCTGAAGGGCCGGCTCGAGTCCTCCGCGGCCTCGTCCGCGCCCTCCGGCACCGCGCCGCCGGCCTCCTCCGAGAGCGCACCGCCCGCCTGAGGCGACCGCGGCCGGGCGCGCGCCCTCCGACCGTCGTCACGCGAAGTACAGCTCGGTCTCGGACGACGTCGCGCCCTCGCCCTCGGTTACGGGCTCCTCGCACGCCGGGCAGTACCAGCGCATCTGCAGCGGCGTCTCGCAAGCGCTGTGGCGCGGCGCGTCGGCGCCCACTCCGGCCCGTCGCGAGCCCCACTCTTCAAGCAGGCGCAGCGGCGCGGCTAGCTCGGCGCCGGCGCTCGTGAGCTCGTACAGGTAGCGCGCGGGGCGGCGCGAGTAGGGGGTGGCGAGGATCAAGCCCGCCGCTTGCAGGGCGCGCAGGCGCTGGCTGAGCACGTTGGGCGAAATCTCCGGCAGCTGCCGCTGCATGGCGCCGAAGCGCAGCGGGCCGTCGAGCAGGTTGCGCACGATTGCCAGCGACCAGCGGTCGCCGACCGCCGCGAGTGCCTCCGCGAGCCCGTCGGGGCCGTGGTATTCGCCGCTCGGCGCGGCGGTCTGCAGCTCGGCTCGCGCAAGCGGCATAGACCACCAGTGTAGTAGGATGACTACTCACTTGCAACTTAGGAGTTACTCATGGAGAACGTAAAGACAGTCGCCGACGTTGCGTCGTCGGCCGGAAGGTCTGTGGTGGGCCTCGGCGAGGGGGCGCGCGGCGGCAGCGGAGTGGTGGTGGAGCCCGGGCGCGTCCTCACCCTGGCGCGCAACCTGCGAGGCGAGCGCGTGACGGCGACCCTCCACGGCGGCGCTCAGGTGAGCGCGAGCGTGGTCGCGTCCGACGTCGACCGCGGTGTGGCTTTGCTCGAGGCAGACACATCCTCGGTGCCGGCGCTGGACTGGCCGGCCGGCGCGTACGAGCCCTCGATCGGCGACGCGGTCTTCGCGCTGGCCGATCCGGCCGCCCGCGGGCTGCGCGTCACGGCGGGCGCGGTGAGCAGCGACCGGCAGTCGCTGCGCGGCCCGCGCGGACGCCTGGTGGAGGGTCTCATCGAGCACACCGCGCCGCTGCCACGCGGATCGGCCGGTGGACCGCTGCTGGACGCGTCGGGAGCACTGCTCGGCATCAACGCCGTGCGCCAAGCGCAAGGCCTGATCCTCGCGCTTCCGCTCACGGGCGTGCGCGACGCGCTCGCGCGCGCGCAGGACGGACAAGAGCCGCGCCAGCGGCGCCTCGGCGTGGCGGTGGTCCCGCCGCGCATGGCTCGGCGCCTGCGCGGCGCGGTCGGGCTGTCCGATCGCGACGGCGTGTTGGTGCGCGGTGTGGCGCCCGAGTCGCCTGCTGCCGATGCGGGCCTGGAGCGCGGAGATCTGATCGTGGGCATGGCCGGCGAGCAGGTCGGCTCGCTCGACGAGCTGTTCGCGGCGCTGGACGCTGCGCCTCTGCAGCAGCCGCTGGCCCTGCAGATCGTCCGTGGCGACCAGGAGCGCGAGGTCGAGGTCGTGCTGGGAGATCGATGATGTCCGCGAACGTTTGGCCGATAGCAGCCACTCAAACCGACGGCGCCGCGATCGACGATGCCATCGACGCCCCCGCGGGCGCCGCGGGCGAGCGCGCCGATCCGCGCTCGGACCCGCTGGCCGGAGCCCCTGGGCCGACCGAGCTCGAGGCGCTTGACGCCTACTCGCGCACGGTCGCCGGAGTGGCCGAGCGCCTCGCGCCGAGCGTGGCGAACCTGCGCGTGCTGCGCCAGACCCGGCGCGGTCGCATGGCAGCGGGCGCGGGCAGCGCCGTGGTGCTCACCCAGGACGGGTTTCTGATCACATCGGCGCACGTGGTTGCAGGGCGCGACCGCAGCGGGCGCGCGACGTTTGTGGACGGGCGCGAGATCGGCTTCCGCGTGGTCGGAGCCGACCCGCTTTCGGATCTGGCGGTTCTGCGCACGGAGGCCGACGACCTGTCGCCGGCCACGCTCGGCGACGCCGCCGGCCTGCGTGTGGGCCAGCTGGTGGTGGCGATCGGCAATCCCAACGGTTTCGCCGGCTCGGTCACCGCCGGAGTGGTGTCGGCGCTGGGGCGGTCGCTGCCTGCGCGGTCGGGCACGGCGCAGCGCATGATCGACAACGTCATCCAGACAGACGCAGCGCTGAACCCGGGCAACTCGGGCGGGGCGCTGGTGGACTCGTTTGGCCGCGTCGTGGGAGTGAACACCGCGGTTGCCGGCGTCGGCCTGGGACTCGCGGTACCGATCAACGACGCCACGCGCAAGGTGATCGGCGCACTGATGACCACCGGGCGCGTCAGCCGCGCCTACCTCGGCATCGCGGGGGGCCCGCGGCCGCTGCCGGCCCGAGCACGCAAGCGGCGCGGCCAGGCGACCGGCGTGGAGGTCGTCGAGGTCGTCCCCGGCAGCCCGGCAGACCGGGCCGGCCTGCGCGTCGAGGATCTGGTCGTCGAGCTGGCCGGCGCCAAGGTGACGGGCGTGGAAGACATCCAGCGCCTGATGGTCGCCGAGCTGATCGGCACAACAGTGGACGCGGTCGTCCTGCGCGGCGCCGCCGAGCTCAGCCTGCGGCTCGTTCCCGACGAGCTGCGCGGCTAAGACGCGCCCGTTGAGGCGGGCCGGGCGGCGGCTGCCGAGCGCTCAGGCGGCGTAACGCTGCGCCGCGCGAGCCCTTGCGCGTGCGGCCTCGACCTCGCGGTCGCGAGGCGCGGCCGAGGTCACGAGTTCGTCCAGCAGCTCGCGCGACGCGGCGGCGACCCGGTCAACCGCGCGCTCAAACGCGTCGACGTTGGCCTGTGATGGGCGCGCGAAGCCGCTGATCTTGCGCACGTACTGCAGCGCTGCCGCGCGCACCTCCTCGTCGGAGGCGGCCGGCTCGAAGTTGTAGAGGGTGCGGATGTTGCGGCACATACACCCATGCTATCCACCTCCGGGCGCTGGGAGCTTACGCCGCTGCGGCGGCGTCTAGGGGCCCTCGCCGGCCGTCTCCGCCGCCGCGCCGGCGCCGCGCAGCAGCGCGTTCTCGGTCACGAGCATCGCGTCGTAGCCCTCCGTCGTCAGCCACGCGGTGGCCTCCTCCCGATCGCCGGCGTGCTGCAGCTCGAGATAGCCCAGCTGCTCCAGGCGCTCGAGCGCGGCGGACACCGCCGCCGGCGGCGAGCCGGTCCGTTCGGCGAGCTCCGCAGCCGTCATGCCGTCGGGCCCGGGCGGGTAGAGGATCGGCACGTCCTCGCCGGCGAGCTTGTCGTGCCCCGCGGCCATCCAGCTGGCTTGCACACGTTGCACGGTGCGCGGCGCGTGTGCCGCCCGCGGGTCTGCCAACCGTCCCATCTGCTCCTTGCGCCGGCGCTCGCGGTGGCGCCCGTAGAGATAGAGCGCGACCACGGGGACCACGAACGGCAGCCACTCCTCCACGGGAACGCCACCGATGTGCGCCAACACGACCATGCCCGCTCGATTGTTGCGCTCGCGCTGCCCTCAGGGCAAAAGCAGCGTGCCTTCGCCGACGATCACCGAGCAGCCGCCCACGCGTACTCGCCGCACGTCCCCAGCGTCGGCGTCGGCGTCGGCCTGCGCGTAGAGGGTCGACGGCCGCGCGATCTCCTTCCCCTGGTGAATCTCGATGCACCGGCCGAACGGCACTCGCCCGTGGCGACCGAGGTGTACGGCGAGCGCCCCGGCGGCCGATCCGGTGGCGGGGTCCTCGGCCACGCCCGCGCCGGGCGCAAACACGCGCGTCTTGTAGCGCCGCGCGTCGCCCGCGAAGCAGCTCACGGCCACCCCGTCCAGCGCACCCAGCGCGCGGATGTCCGGCGCCAGCGCCGCCACCGCCTCCTCGCTGCTCAGCGCCACCATGACGTGCAGCGGACCGTTCTCGTAGCACTCGACCGGCAGCGCGGGCGCGTCGACGCCCAGCGCCTCGAACAGCTGTTGGGCCTGCGCGTACGGCCGGGGCGCCGCCACGCGCTGTTCCATCTCACCCCGCAGCACGCGCACCTCCTCGCGCTGCATCTCCAGCGCGATGTTGCCTACGCCGGTCTGCAACGAGACACTGCGCAGGCCGAGCGCGGCCGCGATCACCGCCGCGCAGCCGAGCACGGGATGCCCGGCGAAGGGCAGCTCCTGGGCGGGGGTGAAGATCCGCGCCCGCGCCGTGGCGCCCGCCGAGCCCGGGAGCACGAATACGGTCTCGGAAAGGTTCAGCTCGCGAGCCACGCGCTGCATCACCTGCGAAGAAAGCCCGCGTGCGTCGGTGAACACCGCGACCGCGTTGCCCTCGAGCGGCGTTTGCGTGAACACGTCCACAAGCACGTATCGCCGCGAGGTCTGCCCGGCGCGCGCGGGTGGCGCGGCGAGCAGTTCCGCCCGTCCGAGCTGCTCGAAGTCGGGCGCGGAGTCGGTCATGAGTTCAGCGTAAGTGCTCGCGCGCCAAGCGCGCGCGCACGAGCCCGGCGTAGGATCGCGAACCGATGCGCGAGATCGCACCCGGACTGTGGCACTGGACCGCACCGCACGCTCGCATCGATCTCGACGTGAGCTCCTATTACCTGCTCTCCGAGCGCGCGCTGATCGACCCGTTGGTGCCGGCCGAGGGAATGGGCTGGTTTGACGATCACGGCGCGCCGGAGCACGTGCTCCTGAGCAACCGCCACCACGACCGCGACGCGTGGCGGTTCCGCGAGGCCTACCGCTGCTCGGTGCACTGCGTGCGCAGCGGGCTCCACGAGCTCGAGGGGCGTGGACCGGTCGAGCCGTTTGAGTTCGGCGATCCAGTGCCGGGTGGGGCGATCGCATATGAGGTCGACGCGATCTGCGCCGACGAGACCGCGCTTTACATTCCCGCACATCGCGCGCTGGCCTGCGCGGACGGCGTCGTTCGCTGGCCCGGCACGGAGGGGCTGTCGTTCGTGCCGGACAGCTTGATGGACAACCCCGAGCAGACCAAGACAGGCTTGCGCCGCGCCTACAGCGCGTTGCTCGAGCTCGACTTCGACCTGCTGCTGCTCGCTCACGGCGACCCCGTGATCGGCGACGCCAAGCGCGAGCTGGCAGGGTTTCTGCGGCGAGGCTGAGGCCGCGGCGGCCGACGCAGGGGCGGCCGGCCGCCCGAGGGGGGGAGTCGGGCGGCCGGCCTGCCTCAAAAACGCCCGGTGGAGGTGGTTACGGCGTCTTTGTGCCCCTTGCGCTGTGACGCACTACTGAGGACGCCCAGAGGGAGTGTTTTCTTCCCGGCAGCGCCGGCATGGCGCGACGAGCTAGGCGGCGATTGAGACGTGTCGGGGTTGGTCGGCCACCCGTCGCAGCCAAGCGCCAATTGCGGTGTAGCGCGACAGGTCGAAGCCACCCTCGGGGGCCACGTGCGTGTACGCGTACAGGGCGATGTCGGCGATCGTGTAGCGATCGGCGACCAGGAAGTCACGCTTGGCGAGCTCTCGCTCCATCGCGTCGAGCGCCTGGTAGCCGGCCTTGCGCCTGGCCTCGATCTCGCTCTCGGGCACCGGGGCGTGTGCGAACGCAATCCAGAACCTGACGACGGCGATGTTGGGCTCGTGGCTGTACTGCTCGAAGAACATCCACTGCAGCACCTTC
>DASZFR010000156.1:0-18139 GCA_035939635.1 Solirubrobacteraceae bacterium | reverse complement strand
GCGCCGCGGCGTGGCCCTGGCGCCGGGCCTGCGGGAGCGTGGACAGGTCGTCCAGGTACAGATGGTGTCCCCAAGCGAGGCTGTGCCCCACCCGGAACCCGGCCACCGCGACTGCGTCGCGCGCGCCGGGCACGAACACGCCGACGAGCCTGTATCCGCCAGGGCGCATTGTCTCGTCGACGAGCGCGGCGAACGCCTCGGGATCGCTGTGGTCGGGGCGCAGCTCGCGCATCGCGCGGTGAGCGAGGGGCGCCTGGCCGGGCGCAAGCTCGCGGATCGCCCGTCGCTCGCCGTCGCTCGCGCTCATCGAGCTCCGCCGGGCGGTGGCGCCTCAGCTCCGCCAACGCGTCGGGCGACGCCGTCCTCGCCGGCGATGAGGATCTCTGAGACGGTCTCCGGCGCGAACAAGCCGTGCTCGACCACGCCCGTCTCAGAGCTCAGGCGTTGGGCCAGCGCCCGAGCGTCGTCGACAGGGCCCCAGCAGTCGCCGATCAGGCCGCCGTCGGGGCTGGGCGGCACCCCTTCGCGCAGCGTCGCCGGCCCCAGCCGCGCGAGGGTGCTCTGCACGCCGAACGGCACGAGCTCGAGCGGCACCGGGGGCTGCAGCCGTGCGACCGCCTTGTCAGACGACGCGATCACCACAAAGCGCGCTGCCGCCAGCGCGACGATCTTCTCGCGCGTGTGCGCGGCGCCGCCGCCCTTGATCAACCACCCTTGGGGGTCGATCTGATCGGCGCCGTCGATCGCGAGATCGAGCGATCCGAGCTCATCGAGCGCGAGCACGCGCAGGCCGAGCGCGCGCGCAGCGCTCGCGGTGGCCGGCGACGTGGCGACGCAGGCGAGGCCGCTAACCCGCCGCGCGGCCAGCGCGGGCAGCAGATAGGCGACCGTCGTGCCGGTCCCGAGTCCGAGGCGCATGCCGTCCTGCACGAGCGTCACGGCCGCCTCCGCGGCGGCCTGCTTCTGGCGCGCGGTCGCGTCGGCGCCCGTCAGCCGCGGCGGCCGTTGCCGCCCAGTCGCACGCGGGGGCGCCATGGTGCGGACGTTACCGTCACCGGACCGCCGGTGAAGCGCAGGCGCTCTGGAGCATCGGGGCGATGCAGCAAAAAGCCCTGGCCCACCTCGCACTCGAGCTCGCGCGCCAGCGCGAGCTGCTGGTTGGTTTCGATGCCCACCGCGACCGGAGTGACCCGCGCTTCGCGTGCAAGCGCGATGATCGCGACCACCATCGCCCGCGCCTCGCGGTCGCGGGTGAAGCTCTGGATCAGCCCGCGGTCGAGCTTGAGCATGTCCAGTGGCAGGTTCCCCGGCAGGCTCAGCGAGGACGCGCCCGCACCGAAGTTGTCAAGCGCGATCGCCACGCCGAGACGCTTCAGCTCGATCAGCACCGTTCGCGCGCGCTCGGGGTCGCGCAACACCGCCTCCTCGCTCACCTCCAGGCACAGCGCGCGACCGGGCAGGTTGAAGCGCTCCAGCTGCAGCTTGACCCGCTCGACCAGGTCGGCGCCGCTCAGCTGCCGCGCTGCGAGGTTCACAGAGATCGGAATCGACACACCGTCCGCAAGCCAGGCCGCGGCCTGCGCGCAAGCTGTGTGCAGCACCCAGTCGCCGATCTGCACGATCAGCTCGCTGCCGCTCGCGCGGGCGAGAAACGAAGACGGCAGCAATGCGTCCATCGTCGTTTCCTCGGTTCCGTCGGGCAGCCAGCGCACAAGCGCCTCGCAGCCGACCGCGCGACCGCCTGCGAGGGGAAGGATCGGCTGGTAGCTGAGCACGAGCTCGCGCCGCGGCAGCGCGTTGAGCAGCCGCTCCTCGATCTCCAGGTGCGCGGTGATTTCCCGGCGCAGACTGTCGTCGAACAGCTCAGGCCGGCGCCCGCCGGAGCCCTTGGCGCGATACATGGCCACGTCGGCCTCGCGCAGCAGCTCCTCCGGATTGGCTTCGGCGTTGCGCGTCACCGACACGCCCACGCTGGCGAGCATCGAGACCTCGATCGCGCCGAGCGGGAACGGATCGCGCAGCGCGGCGAGCACCCTCTCGGCGAGAGCGACCGCTTCGGCGTCGCTCTCGATGTCCTCGCCGAGGATCACGAACTCGTCGCCGCCGAGGCGCGCCACGGTGTCGCTGTCGCGCATCATGTCTTCGAGGCGCTTGGCGATGCCGGACAAGAGCCGGTCTCCGACCTCGTGCCCGAAGTTGTCGTTGACGGCCTTGAAGCGATCGAGGTCGATGAAAAGCAACGCGACGACGCCGCTGCTGCGGTGCAGGCGAGCGAGGGCCTGGCGCGTGCGGTCCATCAGCAGCAGGCGGTTGGGCAGGCTCGTGAGCGGGTCGTGCAGCGCTTGGCGCTCGAGCCACATGCGATCTGTCATGTCGCGGGCCGCTGCGTACCACGTGTCGCCGTCGCAGCGCGCGCTCCACAAAAGCCAGCGCCACGAGCCATCGCGGTGGCGATAGCGGTTGGTGAAGTTCTCAAGGCGCGCGGGCTGTCTGCTGCCGGCGAGCATGAGGCTTAGCGTCTGCTCGATGTCGTCGGGGTGCAGCAACTCGCGCATCGGCTTTGCCAGGAGCTCCTCGCGGCTCCACCCGAGCACCTGCTCCCAGGCGGGATTCAGCAACGTGAAGCGGCCATCCAGCGAGATCGTCGCGAGCAGATCGCTGGTCATCTCAAACAGCCGCGCGATGCGAGCAGCGTCACCCACGGTGCCGCGTTCGCGCCCGCGGGCCTCACCCGGAGCGCCCGCCAGCCCGGCAGCAGAGGCAGGGTCCTGTCGCGCGCTCTGGTGCATGCTCGCTACACATCTCGTCGCATAGCGCGTCGTTGCGCGCGCGACTGCTGCGCAAGTGGACGGATTGACTAGCTCTGAGCGCGGTGGGCAGCCTCGCCTCGCGACGGCCGCGCGCCGCCGCCTGCTGCCGCTAGGACCCGGCGGCCCCCACGCCGGCGGCGTGCCCGGGCGCCGGCGCCTCGGCATGCGCCAGCGGCGCCGGCCGGGGGGCGTCGCCGCGCAGAAAGCGCCAAATCGCCAGGCACATGATCAGCCACACAATCACGAAGCTGGAGATGCAGTACTCGCAGATGTTGTGGATCGAGTAGATCTCGCGGTAGGTCAGATAGGCGCTGAAGCCGAACCCCACCACCGCGAGCCCCACCGTGGCGAGCCGGCTGTTCTCGCTCTCCGGCGCGAGCAGCGAAGCGAGGATTGCCACGTAGCCGATCAGCCCGATCAGGGCCACCGGCACGCCCGCGAGTTTCGAGTATTCCGAGGTCTGCACGATCTCGCAGCCCCCACCGTTGCGCCCGCACAGGGGCTTGATCCCCGCGTAGTGGATGTAGGTGAGATAGCTCGCCACGCCCAGCCCGAGGAGCGTGAGGCCCACAAGCGTCCTGCGCAGCGTGCGCGCGCTCATCCCCGCATCAACCTTTGCTCAGTTTTTCAACCGCCGACTCAAACGAAGTGGGATCGGTAAAGGACGCGGGTTCGAACTTCTGCAGCGAGCCACCCGTCTTGCCGATCGTGAATGAGGGCGTGCCCGTGAACCCGAGGCCGTTGGCGGCCTGCCCATCGGAGGTCACCTCACTGGACAGCGCGGGATCGCTACGGTCGCTTGCCCATTTGGTCTGGTTCAGGCCTGGAACCTGCCGCGCAAGTCCCTGCAGATAGCTCTGCGTGACGTAGCCGCTTTTCTCTTCTCCCTGCTGGCGGTAGAAGAGCTCAATGTAGTACCAGGCCTTCTGCTGCTTGCCGGCCGCCAGCGCGGCAACCTGCTGCGTTTTGAAGGTTTCCGGTTCAGGCGTGGCGGTCTGCAGCGAGCGGTATTCGATCCTGAGCTTGCCGGTGCGCACGTCGGTTTCGATCAGCGGCTTGAGCGCCCCTTCGGTGAACGCACGGCACACCGGGCACTGCAGATCGCCGAAGTACTGCAACGTCACGGGCGCGGTGGGGCTGCCGAGCGCGTTGGCGTTCTGCGGAATCCCGCCGACGAGCGCGCTTACTTCGCCGATGAGCTTGTTGGCTTCGGCCGAGTTTTCGCTTGCGATTTTCTGGCTTTTGCCGCCGCCGCTCGTGGCCACCACGATGCCGACGATGATCGCAACAACGATCACGCCGACTGCGCCAAGCTGGATGAGCCGCGTGCGCCGCTGCGCGCTCGCGGCTTGGGCCTGCTCGAGTTCGCGCCGTTCTTCGCGCGCCTGCTCGCGGCGCTGCTTTCGCGTGAGGTCTTGGTCGTCGCCTTCGGCGGTGCTCATCGGGCTCCTTTTACACGCAGCTGCTCAACGGTGCCTAAGTACTGTAGGGAGTCCGCGCGCCCACGGGCGCGACAACGCGCTCACACGCGCGCGGCGCGCCGACCCCGCCAGGCGCGAAGATTTGTCGCGGGCCCCCGTAGCTCAACTGGATAGAGCACCGGCCTTCTAAGCCGGGGGTTGCTGGTTCGAGTCCAGCCGGGGGCGCTGCAGCCGCGCAACGGCGGCACACGCGATGTTTGTACTCACCACGATCGCCTATCCCGCCGTTCTGTTGCTGCTGTGCGTTGGCGCGGGGCTGGCTCTCGATCGCCTCAGCGGCGGCTGGCTGCCTGCGGCGCTGCTGCCCACCGCCGGCGCAGCGACGCTGATCGCGCTGTCGCAGCTGAGCACCTACTTCAGCGGGCTCGCTGCGGCAACGCCGTGGTTGATGTTGGCGCTCGCGCTCTGGGGGCTGGCGCTGGGAGCACCGCGGCTGCGAGCGCTCGCGGCGCGCCGCAGGGCGCTGGTGTGGCCGCTCGCCGCGCCGCTGCTTGCCTATGCGCTCGCGCTCGCGCCGGTGCTTGCGTCCGGACGGCCCACGTTTTCGTCGTTCATGGCCCTGTCGGACTCCGCCGTGCACCTGCTCGGGGCGGACTACCTGCTGCATCACGGACAGCACTACTCCCACCTGGACCTCACAAACTCCTACGGGCAGTTCCTCAACGACTACTACAACTCGAGCTACCCCTCGGGCGCGGACACGCTGTTCGGTGGCAGCGCGCTGCTGCTCGGGCTGCCGCTGATCTGGACGTTTCAGCCTTTCTGTGCGTTCATGCTCGCCTGCGCAGCGGGCCCCGCGTGGCTGCTGGCGCGCCAGGTCGGGCTCAGGCGGTGGTGGGCGGCGGCCGGCGCGCTGGCCATGACAGTGCCGGCGCTCGTCTACGGCTATGAGCTCGTCGGCTCGGTCAAGGAGATCACCACGCTTCCGATGATCCTCACGCTCGGGGTGCTGGCGACGCTGCATCGACGCTGGCTGACCGGCTCGGCGCGCGCCTCGCTGCCTTTCGCGGTGGTCGGCGCCGCTGGCTTCTCCACGCTCGGCGCCGGCTTTGCGCTGTGGTTGCTTGTGGGCGCCGCGGTACCGGGCGCCGTGCTGCTCTGGCACGTGCGCACCGGGCGCGTAAAGCTTCGCCGCGCCGCGGCGCTGGTCGCGGTCGCGCTCGTCGCGGGGCTCGTCTGCACGTTGCCCACCTGGACCGATCTGAGGGGCTCGGTGCGCGTGGCGAAAGCGATCGCCAACACGGCCAATCCCGGTAACCTGCCGCGTCCGCTGCTTGCCAGCCAGGCCGTAGGCGTGTGGTTGCGGGGCAGCTACCGCCAGTCACCCGCCGGCAGCGCACTTGACGCCACGCGTGTCTTGATCGCCGTCGCGCTCGCGCTGTGCGCGCTCGGCGCGCTTTCGATCCTGCGCGAGCGGCGTTTTGCGCTTGCGGTCTGGCTTGCGCTGATGCTGCTCGCGTGGCTTGCAGTCGCGCTGGTGGCGACCACGTGGGTGAACGGCAAGGAGGTGATGCTCACCTCGCCCGTCGTGGTCTTGCTCGCCTGGGCCGGCGTCGGCGCGCTGCTGAACGCGCGCCCGCCGGCGGTTAGCCGGGTGGCCGCGGCGGCGCTGGCGGCGGCGCTGATCGGCGGCGTGATCGCGTCTGACTTTGACCAGTACCGCAGCTCGAACCTCGCGCCGACGGCGCGCTATGAAGAGATGGCAAAGATCAACTCACGGTTTGCCGGCGCGGGCCCCACGCTGGTCACCGACTTCGACGAATACGCGCTGTACGGGCTGCGCGCGCTGGACGTGGGCGGGCCCGACTTCATGTACCCGCCATCCGCGCTTGCTTCGAGCGCGGGAGGCTACGGGCAACCGGTCGTGCTCGATCGCGCGAGCCCGCGCTCGCTCGGTGGCTACCGGCTGATCGTCACGCGGCGAAACCCCGTCGCCAGCCCGCCGCCGGCGGCTTACACACTGCTGTGGCAGGGCACCTACTACGAGGTATGGGGACGCAGGCCCGGCGCCGCCGCGGCGCTCGCGCACCTCGCGCTGAGCGGCCCGCGGGCGACTCGCTGCGACGCGTTCGCCGCGGTCGCGCGCGCCGCGCTCGCCGGACGGGGCCGCGGCGTCGTGCTCGCCGCCGCCGAGTCGGCGCCGCTGGTGGACGTACCGCTTGGCGCGACCTCGCACCCGTCCAACTGGGGACACGAGCGCGAGGGCCTCGTTCTCAACCACCCCGGCGTGCTGCAGGCGAGATTTAAGATCGCGCGGGCCGGGGTGTGGCGGCTGTGGCTTCAGGGCCAGGTGATGCCCGCCATCTCGGTGAGCATCGACCGGCGCCGCTTCGCGAGCGTCTCCGGACAGCTGGCGGGCAACTCGCTCGTGCCCGACACGATCGCCGCCGTCACGGTGCGCCTCGCGGCGGGGGAGCACCGCGTTGCGCTGCGGCGCACCGCGCCGGGCGTGGCGCCGGGCAGCGACGGGGCGGCCGTCCTCGATGCGATCTTTCTCGCGCCGGCGGCGCTGCCCGCCAGAAGCTTGAGCGAGGTGCCGGTGGCCGGCTGGCGCGCCCTGTGCGCGCGCGAATACCAATGGCTTGAGCTGCTCAGCGCAGCGTGAGCAGCAGCGCGGAGGACGGCGCGACGTAAGCGGCGAGGACGCCATCCTTGCGCGCGGCGGTGGGCAGCCGCGCCGGTTGACTCCAGCCGCCATCGGCGGCCACAGTGCGGCCGCCGAGCAGCACGCCGCTGCCCGCGGACGGGGAGGGGCCCGTGAGCGCGAGCTCGCGCGCTTGGCGGTAGCGGCTACCGACGTGGATGTGCAGCAGCAGCCGCGGCGAGCCCGGAGGGTCATCGTCGACCACCACCAGGTGTACCGCTCCGTTTGCGGCGCGCAGCGCGGTGACGCTCACGTTGGGCGGCGGTGCACCGTGAGCAACGCCCGCCCGCAGACTCGTCCGCAGGCCGCGGTCGCCGACCAGCTGCCTGGCAAGCAGCAGCGCATACCACTCCGGACGCACGCTCAGCGCGCCCGTGGCGAGCCGCGCCGGCGTCGGCGCGCACAGCGGCGCGTAGCCGCGGCAGTTGGCGGGGTTGCCGTGGAAGTTGATGCCGGACACGCCCGCCGCCATCGCGCGCGCGATGTATGACACCGCCCACAGCGCAGATGCGAACGTGTCGCTTATTCCCGGGCGTCCGCCGCACGAGACGGAGTTGGTCTCGTCGAGCCGAAACGGGATGTGAGCGGCCGAGGCGACGCGCATGTAGCGCGCCAGCGACCCGTCCTCGGCGTGGCGCGTTCGCGCGTCGAGGAGTCGTTCGATGCTCGGTGCCGGCAGTTGGTGACAGCCGAGCGGATAGTGGTGGCCGGTCAAAAGCCGCGGGCGCAGGGCGGCCTCGCCGCGGCCCCAGGCTTCGAACGCCGCCGACCCAGAGGCGTCGGGGCCCGCGAGTGCCACGTGCGGCGCAAGCGGGCGGATCGCGTTCAGGTACGCGCGCGCCTGGGGCGCGTACTGCGGGAACCCCCAGGGCGCTTCGCGCAGCGCGTGGCGCATGTATGCGTCGGGCTCGTTGCCGATCTCCACCCCCACCAGCGCGTGGCCGAGCTCGGCTTTCGCCGTCGCGGTCTCGCGCGCGATCGCGGCCGGTTCAAAGTGAGCGAGGCCCAGCGTGAGGAGCGTGTGCCAGCCGCTGGCGCTCAGCAGCTGCGCGAGGCCGCGCAGGTCAAGCGGGGTCAGCACCGACGACGCCCACGCGGCCGGCGGGTCGGCGCTGTCGCTCCAGGCCACCCGCGTGTCCGCGGACACGCCGCCGAAGCGCAGCACGCCACGCCCGAGAGATCGAAGAAGCGCCACGAGGTTGCCGCGCGTGCCGTACTGCGCGATCTGGGGAAGGCTCGACACCTCGAAGGAGAGCCCCAAGAAGTCAGCTGGTACGCGCCGCCCCGCGCGGTGCGCGTCGATCGTCACCGCAACCGGGACGGTGGGCACAGGGCGGGCCAGCGGCGCGTGGGCCAGCGCGGGTTTGGCGGCGGCGTCGGGTCCGTCTAACTCGAGCTCCTCGCCGTAGCCGAGCGCCGCAAACGTCGCGAGCGCGCAGCAGGCCGCGACCGCCACCAGCAGCGCTCGCACGCCGACGGAAGGCCTGCCGCGCCACGGGGCGAGTTTGGCGCCTGTCGTGTCCTCGTCCATGTCCGGGGTCAGTTTTAACTGCTCTGCGGCGCGCCGCGCGTCCACGCCGGCGTATGGGCGTGCTCCATCGGACCTCGCCCATACGCTTGGCGCGTGTCGGCGCAAGATCAGCGGCTGCGCGACGATCAGATCCTGCTGGGCGACAACCTCGCGCTGATGCGCGAGCTTGCGGGTGGCTCGTTCGCGCTCGTGTACGCGGACCCGCCGTTCAACACCGGCAAGCCGCAGAGCCGAAGGACTCTCTCAACGGCGCGCGACGAGGGCGGTGACCGCGTGGGCTTTCAGGGACGCCGCTACCGCTCGCGCCTGCTGAGCCAATCCTCCTACCGCGACGACTTCGACGACTACCTCGCGTTCCTGGAGCCGCGGCTGCTGGAGATGCGAAGGCTGCTCGCCGCGCACGGCACGCTGTACTTCCACATCGACTACCGCGAGGCGCACCACTGCAAGCTGCTGCTGGACGAGGTGTTCGGCCGCGAGTGCTTTCTCAACGAGATCATCTGGGCCTACGACTACGGGGCACGCGCCAAGCGCCGCTGGCCCGCCAAGCACGACACGATCCTCGTGTACGTCAAGGACGCGTGCGGCTACCACTTCGACAGCGACGCCGTGGACCGCGAGCCCTACATGGCGCCCGGTCTCGTGACCGCGGCCAAGGCGGCGCGCGGCAAGCTGCCCACCGACGTGTGGTGGCACACGATCGTGCCGACCAACGGTCGCGAGAAGACCGGCTACCCGACCCAGAAGCCCGAGGGCATCGTACGCCGCATGGTCTCAGCCTCGACGCGCCCCGGCGACTGGTGCCTTGACTGCTTCGCGGGCAGCGGCACGCTGGGCGCCGTGGCGGCGCAGCTCGGCCGCCGTTACGTGCTGATGGACTGCAACCCGCAGGCGGTGCAGATCATGCGCGCCCGCCTCACTCGTAGCGATCCT
The DNA here is from genome assembly GCA_035939635.1 of Solirubrobacteraceae bacterium. Classification (GTDB taxonomy): domain Bacteria; phylum Actinomycetota; class Thermoleophilia; order Solirubrobacterales; family Solirubrobacteraceae; genus Palsa-744. Next base: position 8,740 of record DASZFR010000156.1, on the reverse strand, counting down.
GCAGCGCTTCCCACGCCGGCATGTCGTGGCCCGGGATGACCAGCGCGTCAGGGTGTTCTGCATCCCACGCCGCGAGCGAGCTGACACTCTGCTCGAACGCGCGCGCGTCCTCGCTTTTGAACGGCCGCGCTCCGCCGCGCAGCGTGGCCAGCGTGTAGGCGGCGTCGCCGGCGATCAGGGCGTGGCGCTCGCGCAGCCGCGCGATCAGCGACACGTGGCCGAGCGTGTGCCCGGGGGTGAACGCGAGAATCAGCGAGCCGTCGCCGAACAGGTCAAGCGTGTGCGCGAACGGACCGTCTGCGGGTGCTGCGCCCATCGGCAGGGTGCGGTAGCGCGGGCGCGGGTCGAACTGCGCCCGCACGTAGCCGTGCAATCCGGGGCGCGGTCCATGGGCGGCCTGCCACTCCTCGGCCGACACCAGCACCGTCGCCGCCGGGAACTCGCACAGCGCGCTCGCGTGGTCGAAGTGCAGGTGCGTCATCGCCACGAGGCCCAGGCCGTCGGGGTCGACCCCTTTGGAGCGCAGCTGCGCCGCGATCGTCTGGTCGGGGTCCATGCGCATCTCGCGTACCATCAGGCGGCCGAGCAGGCCGAGGTTGCGCGAGCGCTCGGGCGAGCGCCGCTCGGCTACCTCGCGGCGAAAGCCCGTGTCGACCAGCACGTGGCCCGCGCCGGGATGCTCGATCAAAAACGCCACGATCGGCACGTCGACGGTTTCCTCCGCGGAGGCACCCACGCCAAGAGCCTTCAGCGCCGCCGTTGGTCCCGCGGTCCGCTCAAAAAACGCTTTCGGGCCTCGCATCACTGCACAAAGCAGCGGCTGTAGCGACACCGTCGCGCCCTCCTGTCCGCCCGCCAGCGGCAGCTGCGCCGCTGCTACGTCGGGCCCGCTTGCCGGGGGAGATGTCGCCACGGCGCTCATTGCCACGGCAATATTGCAGCCCGCGCCCGCGGGCGTCTTCACGCCGGGCATAACTGCGAGCCTGTAGAGCGTGTTCCATCTGCAGCTGCGCCAGTTTCCGCACAACCACTGCCAGTTCAACCTCTCAGAGGAAGAGCTCGCGCCGATCGTCGAGGTGTGGGCGCGCGATCGATGGGTCTTGCTCGGCGAGCGCAAGTGGAGTCCGCATCAGGCCAAGCTCACGATCATCGACGGACCGCGCATCGAGCTTGCGGCGCTTTCGATGGGCCGAGGCTGGCGCCAGGTCGAGCGCGATGGACGCGATGTCACCGAGCGCCTGCTCGAGCACGCACGCGCGGGGCCGACGCCCAGTGACGCGCCGCCAAGCGCGGCGCCGCCGGCCGCTGTGGCGCCGGGCACCGCGCGACAAGTCTCCGAGGCGATGGCCGCCCCTGCGGGCGCAGACGAGGACGTTCACGCTCTGCTCGGCGGCGGCGGTGACGCTGAATCACTGCTTCAGGCGTGGCGCACGGTGACCGCCCGCGCGCCGCAGCTGTCGCCCAGCGAGCGCCTTGCGCTTGCCGAACTGCAGGTGCGCACCGCCGGCGCCGATCCGTCTGCGTAGGCGCAAGGGGCGGTTAGACTTGCCTTTCGCCGCGTGGTGGGCGTAGCTCAGCTGGTAGAGCTCCTGGTTGTGGTCCAGGCGGTCGGGGGTTCGAGTCCCCTCGCTCACCTTCCCGAAAGCCCTGCAAAGGTTCGCTTTCGTGATCTCCAGGAGTTGACGATCCTCTACTGCGTGGCATCACGGTCTCCCGGATGGACCACGCCGGCGTCGTGGTCGAGGATCTCGCGGCTGCTATTGCGTTCTTCCTCGAGCTGGGCCTGGAGCCGGAGGGCGAGGCAGCAGTCGAGGCCGAATGGGTGGACCAGCTGGTCGGGCTGGACGGCGTCCGCGCGGACATCGCCGTAGTGCGGACCCCGGACGGCCACGGCCGGGTCGAGCTGTCGACGTTCCACATGCCCGTGGCCACCGGCCGTGCGCCGAGGGGGCCGGTGAACACCCCGGGCATCCCTCGCCTCACGTTTGTCGTCGACGCCGTCGACGGCGTCGTCGAGCGCCTGCGACCCCACGGCGCCGAACTCGTGGGCGCGGTGGCGCAGTATCGGGACATCGACCCCTGCTACGTGCGTGGCCCCGACGGCGTGATCATCGGGCTGGTCGAGGAGCTGCGCTGAACGCCGCGGACACAGCGTCGAGCACGCGCCGACGGGCGGACGCGACGGTTGTTGATTGACCGGGGCAGGCGCGGGAAGATAGTTGGGGCGTGACCGCGCATCCCGATGCCTTGACCCCAGCCGACGAGCAACAGGCGCGGCTCCTCGAGCGCCTGCGAGCCGCACGTGGGCAACCGATGAGCTTTGAAGAGCTCCGCTCGCTGGGAATCGAGAACCCCGCGGTCCTCTGCTACGAGCTCGACCTGGTCGGTATTCACATCGCGCGCGTGCATAGCCACGAGGCGCAGGGCCATGCCGTGTCGCCGGGTGTACGCATTGACCAGGCAGACGTGGTCGAGCCAGGCGCCGCCGGGCGCGCACAGCCTGTCGCGCCGGCGCTGCAGGGCTGGCTTCGCCGGGTGCGGACGGGAATCCCGGCGCGCGCGGCCACCCGCTCGATCGCGGCTTCGGCAACGGCCGTCGCGGCTGGCAACCGCCGCTCCATCGCGATCGCCATCGCGATGGTGGCGCTGGTCGTTGTGGCGGCGGTGGCAAGCGGCACGCTGTTCGTCACGGCCGGCTCGGGCGTCCGCAGCGGTGCTCGTGGCCATCGGGCCATCGGTACAGGCACCGGGCGCAAAGCGAGCAGTGCGCTCGCGCTGAGCCACGCCACGGCGCGTGCGGGCGCCGGCGCAGCTGCCAGGACGCACGTAGGTGTCGGCGCACTTGGCGGCGCGAGTCGCACCCAGGCTGCCAACGGCGCGGGGCTTCAGCGGGAACGAAATCCGGCGGGCTCCGCGGCACAACTCGAGGCCCGAGGCCACCAGCTGCTCGGCGAAGGACGCTACGCAGCCGCGATCGGCGTCCTGCACGCGGCGCTCGGCGTGAGCGGACAATCCTCGGCGCGCTGTGGGCAACCGGGCAGCGAAGCGTGCCTGACCTACGCGTATGCGCTCTACGATCTCGGCCGCGCGCTTCGGCTCGACGGGCAGTCCCACGCGGCGGTGGGAGTTCTCACCGAACGCCTGCACGTCGATAACCAGCCCGCAGCCGTGCGCGGAGAACTCGAACGCGCGAAGGCGGGCACGGGTGCCGGCGGCGGCGCCGGATCCCCCGCCGAGAAGGTGGCCGTCACAAGGCCCGTCTCACACCCCAAGCATCACGGGCAGCCAACCGCTAGCCCACACGCCGAAGCCGACGCGGGCGGCACTCTGATCGTCATGCCCTCGCAACGCTGAAACGCGCCTGCCGATGCCCCGGTGCTGCTCGCTGTATCAGCACGGATAGCGGGCGAGCAGCGCGCGGTAGCGCTGCATGTCGGCGCGGTTCCAGTCTGAGTGTGTCTGGTGCTGGAAAGCGGGCACCAGCTCGCGGTGATAGGGGGAGGACAGGCTCTCGTTGTGCCCGATGACGTTGCGCAGCGCGATCCGATCGCGACAGCGCAGCCATCTGGTCAGTGCGAGCGAGGCCCTCATCTGCGCCGGGTGGTCGAGGATTTCTTGGTCTGAGAGGCCGACGTTCTCGATCCCTATGGCCGTCCAGTTCAGCCCAACCGTATGGCGACAGCGCAACGACAGCGAAACGAGCTGGTCGATCCTGCCGTTGGGCTCAACCAGAAAATGAGCGCACGTGTTGGGCAGCTCGCCGAACTCGCTGTCGGGCACGTCGGGGGCGAATGTGTTGTACGCCTCCTGCGCTGTCGTCGTCTCGGTGTAATGCTCGACGATCACTTTGGGGCGGCTTAGGACATACGTGCTTTCGCCGTAGTGGCGAAGCGAGTAGGCCGCCATCTGCCGCTTGCGTGCCGCGCCGAACGGGATCGGCCACTGGTGGATCGGCGGGCGCGGAACGGCGACCACCGGCGGCGAGCGAACAGGCGCTGCTGGGGCTGGTGAGGCCTGACCGAGCGAAACCGAGGCCGCGCGCGTAATCGCGTCGCGGGCCGGCGACGGTTCTTGGCGTGACGCGGAGCCGCACCCAGAGCAGAGCGCGATCACGCTCGCGCCAACGCCGACTCGCCGTGTAAAAGGTCGGTTCGCGATCTTGCGCGTTAGGTTACACCGTGTAAGAGTACGCGGATCAGCTCATCGACAGGGGGAGTTTCAAGCATGCAGGCTGTCCGTCGCACGCTCCGATCCGTCGCGCGCCGCGCCCGGGTCGTCGCGCTCATGACCGTCGCCGCGGTCGTCGCCGCGTTCGCAACCGCGCCGGCCGCGCTCGCCAAGTCGCACTGCAGGCCCAGCAGTCGTGGCGTGCTGCGCGTGGGCACGTACGCCGGCAAGCGCGGACAGTGCAAAACGATCCAGGAAGCCGTCAAAGCGGCCCAGCCAGGCGACTGGATCCTGATCGGGCCAGGCGACTACAAACAGTCGAGCACGGAAGCGATTCCGGGCGCCAAAGGGGACGACCGCAGCGGCACGGACATCCTGGTGACGACGCCCAACCTTCACATTCGCGGCATGAACCGCAACACCGTGATGATCGACGGCACCAAGCCTGGAGCCCCCGAATGCAGCTCAAAAGAAGCCGATCAATACTTCGGCCCGAAAGAAGGAAGCGCCTTCAAGGGCAACGACGGGGTCGTCGTCTACAAGACGTCCGGCGTCTGGCTGCAGAATTTCTCGACCTGTAACTTCCTCTCGGGCAATTCCGGGGGCGGCGACTCCGTTTGGTTCGACGGCGGTGGAGCGTCGGGCAAGCAGGCGATCGGCTCGTGGTGGGGTGAATACCTCAGCTCCACTTCGACCTACTGGGCGGGCGTCGGCAAACCCTCCACCGGGTACGCCATCTACGCGTCAAACACGTACGGACCCGGCTACTTCATCAACACGTACGCGAGCAACATGTCCGACTCCGGCTACTACATCGGCGCGTGCCCGGATTGCAACACGCTGATCGAATACGCGCACTCCGAGGGCAACGACCTCGGCTACTCGGGCTCGAACTCCGGCGGGCACCTGATCGTGCGCAACTCCGAATTCAACAACAACGAGGAGGGCTTTGCCACGCAGAGCCAGAACAACGACGATGCGCCGCCGCCGCAGGAAGGTCTGTGCCCCGGCGGCAAAAGCAACCCCAGCCCGCCGAGTGGCGCGAGCCGCAAAAACATCTGCTGGGTACTGGAAAAAAACCGCATCGTCAACAACAACAACGGCGCCACGCCGACCTCCGGTGGTGCGCCCGGCCTCCTCGGTGCCGGCATGACGATCGCCGGTGGGCGCAACGACCTGGTCATCCACAACACCTTCTCGGGCAACAAGGCGTGGGGGATCCTGCTCGTCCCGTACCCGGGCGTCGAAGAACAACCGCCGGCGGACGTGCTTGCCGAATTCCCGGAATACAACTGCCGCGGCGGCACGAAAGCCGAACTCGAAGGCGGCGTGCACGAGTGCCTGTTCGAAGCGTGGGCCAACGAGATCGAGGGCAATACGTTCGCCAACAACGGCGGCTACAAAAACCCCTCCAACGGCGACATCGGCGAAGTCGCAGATCCCGAAGCCAAACAGCTAACCAACTGCTGGCACGGCAACGTCGAGGAAGGCGGCGGCGAACCGACCAGCGAACCGAAACTGATCCAGACCACGCACGGCAACTGCGAAGTCGCCGATGCCGGCGGCGAACCTGTGTCGAGCACGCTCGGGACGCAGGCCACGTGCGACTCGCGGCTCGTAGCCGAATGCCCGAGCGTGCCCGGCGAGGAATATCCGCGCGAACTCCCAGTGAAACTGCTGACGCTGCAGCGCATGAACGAAGAGTCACCCACGATGGCCAACCCGTGCGAAGGCGCGCCGCGCAATCCGTGGTGCCCGACGAACAAAAAGCGCCGCCAATAGGCGCAGGCAGCCCGCGTGGGCCGCGCTCGTGAACTGGCACAGCCTTGCGGAGGCGGCTCCGTGAGGCTGTGAGCCAGTCCGCTGAGCGGCTGCCGGCGCGCGAGGAAGCGCTCGCGCTGCTACACGAGTGGGTGCAGTCGGAGTCGCTTCGCCGGCACTGCCTGGCGGTCGAGGCGGCAATGCGCTGGCAGGCGCGCGAGCGCGGCGGCGATGAGGACCTGTGGGGCCTGACGGGGCTGCTGCACGACCTCGACTACGAGCGCTACCCCGACGCGGACACCGGGCACCCGCGCATGGCCGTGGCCGAGCTGGAGCGCCGCCGCTATCCGCCCGATCTCGTCCGCGCGGTCGCCGCCCACGCCGACTATATGGGCCTTGCGCGCGACAGCGAGATGGAGCGCGCGCTCGCGGCGGTCGACGAGCTCTCAGGATTCGTCGTTGCCTGCGCATACGTGCGTCCCGACGGGATCCACGGCATGAGCGCAAAGTCGGTGCGCAAGAAGCTCAAGCAGCCAAGCTTCGCTGCGGCGGTCAACCGCGACGACATCACCCGCGGCGCCGAGCAGCTCGGGGTGGAGCTCAACTCGCTGATCGAGTCCGTCGTCTCCGCGCTGGAGCCGCTCGCGCAGCCCCTGGGCATCGACGGCGGCGCCGCCGCGGACAAGAGCGGGGGAGCCTGAAACGCCGCGAGCGGCGACGGCCGCGGGCGCGAAAACGCCTGATCGGCAGCGACTCAGCGCCGCAGCAGGACCACGCCGCTCGCCGGGCCGAGCGTCACAGAGCTCACGGTCTGACCGGCGAGCGTGCGCATCGGCGCGGGCAGTAGCGCGCTGTGACTGCCACTTTCGGGGGCGCCGACGAGCGCGATCCCGCCGGCGAAGTCGCGACGCAGCAGTCCCATCCACTCACGGCGAGGGCCAAGCGCCTGGCCGAGGTTCAGGTCGAATCCGCTGAACCAGTGATCGGGCGTCATGCCCTTGGCGCTCACGAGGTCATTGCCGGTCGAGATCAGAAGGTAGGCCGCGAGCGAATATTCGATCCCCGCGCTTTCGCTTGCGCTGCCGTCCAGCACCACGCCGCGCCCGAGCGCGTGCACGGAATCGATATACGCCAGGAAACCGCTCAGCGAGTACGGCCCGTCGCCGCCCCTGATGCCCGTGTCGTTGACGCCGCGCTCGAGGTTCACGTAGTCGGCGGCTCGGATCTCGGCGGCGATCAGCGCGTCCGACGCCCGTCGCGGCGTGTCGGCGAGCCACTCGACGTTGTGCGCGATCTCGACGCCCGGCAGCGCAGCGCGCACTTCCTGCATGAAGACCGACATGTAGCGTCGCCACGCTTCGGCGGTCATCGGCTGACCGGTGGCGTCGTCGATCGGTGCAACCAACGTGCCCGAACCATCAGAGACGCGCTGTTCCATGTTCACGTCGTCGATGAACAGGCCGTGATAGCCGTGGGCGAGGGTCGCCCGAGCGCTCGCGATCCAGTAGCTGCGAAATTCCGGATTGGAGATGTCTCCGGCGTACTGCGGGCAGCTGCCTTGCGCGCAGGCGAAGGGGATGAACAGTGGGTTGCCCGCCCCGTCCTTGAGGATCCACTGCGGGTGTTCGCCGGCCAGCGCCGAGCCCCGGTAGATCGCGTAGGCGTCCTTGTAGACCCATCCGCGCGGATACCAGCTGGTCTTGTCGTCGAAGTACGGCGAGTACACGATCATGCGCGAGAAGTGCTGGCGCAGGAACGCCCCGTAGGCCGGATCGCGGCCGCTGGTGTAGGCGTCGAAGGCCTGATTGGAGCCGCCAAGGAAGCGGACGGCGCCCTGCTGCGGGCGCCGCGCGCCCCCGCCGGTGAGCGCCACCACGAGCCCGGCCAGCGCCGCCGCGAGCGCCAGTAGTGCCAGCAGCCCGCGCCCGAGCGCCGGCGGACGCGCGCGTCTCGCGTCGGCGCGCAGCGGCGCCGCCGTGACTCGTGTGCCACTGGCTGGCACGTCCGCAAGCGGTTGACCTCGATCCATGACTTGGTGGCAGCGACGCTAGCGCGTGTTCCTTCGCGACCGCTAAACGCGATCGCGGCGCCGCTCCTCGCGGCCGCGCAACTATCATCGGCCGCACCGCGCGGGCGGCTCCGCTGATCAGCCGATGAACCTCGATCCCGGCCACACCACCAGCGCCAGCGCGCACGGCCAGCGCTTCATCTACAGCGATCGCGGGCACGGTCCGGCCGTCGTCCTGTTGCACGGCTTCCCGGACACGCCGCAGAGCTGGGCAAACACCCGCGCGGCGCTGGATGGGGGCGGCTATCGCACGATCGTTCCCTACCTGCGCGGGTATCACCCGGACACGATCGTCCCCGGCCGCGCCTACGGCGGGCGCGAGCTCGCACAGGACGCGGTGCGCCTGCTCGACGCGCTCGAGCTCGAGCGGGCGGTGCTCGTGGGCCACGACTGGGGCGCCTCCATCGCCTACCGGGCGGCGGTGCTCGCCCCCGAGCGGGTGCGCGCGATCTGCGCCGTCGCGATTCCGCACCCGCGCCTGTTGGCGCGCTCACTCGGCCTGCTGTGGCGGGGCCGGCACTTCGTCACACTGCGCCTGCCGAGCGCGGCGTGGCTCGTGCGCCGGCGCGAGTTCGCATACCTGGACACGCTCATGCGCCGCTGGGCGCCGAACTGGTCAGGTCCCGAGCGCGAGCGCAGCCTCGCCGAGGTCAAGCGCTGCTTCGCCGAGCAGCGCGTGCTCGACGCCGCGCTCGGCTACTACCGCGACGCTGCGCTGGGCGAAGACCTCGCCCCGATCGCCCA
>DASZFR010000155.1:0-9226 GCA_035939635.1 Solirubrobacteraceae bacterium | reverse complement strand
TCAAACGTCATGACCTCGTAGCCATCCTTGGCGAGCGCCTGCGCGGCGAACCAATACAGCGGTTCGTCGGCTTGCACCGAGCCGTTGGTGATCACGATCCCCGGCTGGCGCACATGGCTGGCGGGGTTGATCGCCGTCCACACGCGCGCGGAGATGGTGGCGCCGTCGCGCGCGGTGAACAACACCTTGCGCACGTGCCCGTAGCCGTTCCTTTCCCAGTTGTACAGGCGCACGTCTCCGGCGCAGCCGTTCTGGCCCTCGTAGCAGAGGTCGGCCGAGAAGAGCCGTTCGGGGTCGTCGACTTGCTCTGTGAGCGATTCTTCCTGGTTTTTGAGGCCCTGTTCGGCGAGTGCGGTCTGGTATTCGGGTGTGTCGTAGATCGCTTGGCGCTGCTGGGTGATCGAAAAGTTCTCGGCCTCGAGCGCCGGTTCGAAGGAGGTCGGCGGCGTTTCGTGTTCGGTGGCGAGCGCGGGGGCGGGCAGCGACAGGCAAGCGGCGCACGCGACCGCGGCGCAAAGCGCCGCGCCGAGCGGGCGCCGGCGGTGACGCGCGAGCTCGTGTGACTCGCTCGTGAGCGGGCTGGCCTGCATGTGGGCTCCTCCCTCGCCTGGTTACAGCGTGTAACTCTGGTGTGCGGCGAACGTATCAGAGCGTCGGCGCCGCGTGTGCCAAAAACCCGGAATTCTTTGGCGTAAGCGGCGGGCAGCGCCGCTCACGACGGTGGTGCCGGCGCGCGCTGCGAGAGGCGCACGCCGAACAGCACCGCCGCGACCGACGTGGCGAGGTTCAGGCTGGACACGCCGGCGCGCATCGGGATGCGCAGCCGCGCGCTCGCGCGCGCGGTGAGCTGCTCTGAGAGGCCGTAGCGCTCGCCGCCGAAGGCCAGTACCGCACGGGGCGGCAGAAGCTGCGGCGCGAGCGGCTCGCCGGCGGGGTCGATCGCCAGCAGCGCGCGCTCTGCCGCGGCCAGCGGCTGCAGGTCGTCGCTGCGCAGCACCGGCAGCGCGTAGTGCAGCCCCGCCGAGCCGCGCAGGGCATCGGGGTGCCAGGGGTCGTGCCCGCCGACCGTGAGCACGCCGGCGGCGTCGGCCGCCGCGGCCACGCGCACGCAGGCGCCGATGTTGCTGAGGTCGCGCGGGTCCTCCAGCAGGATCAGGGGCGCCGGCGAGGGATCGGCCAGCACGTCGGCGAGCTGCACGGGCGGGCGCGTGGCGAGGCTGATCACGCCGGTGGACGGCGGCAGCGGCGCGAGCTGCGCGAAGATCCGCTCGTCCACCGGGCGCGCGAGCGCGCGAATCTGGGCCTGCACATCGGGCGCGAGCTCGGTGGCGAGACGATCCAGCCGCCCTGGGTCGCGCGTGACGACCTCCTGGATCGTCGCGCCAAAGCGCAGCGCGTGCTTGAGCGCGTGCAGCCCTTCGAGCACCGCGACGGCGGGGTCGCGGCGCGCACGCCCGAAGCGGGCGATCAGCGACCCGTCTTGCACGGGCGGATCTTTGCAGCACGCGCGCCAGGCACCTGCTCGGCCGAGCACCTGCTGCGGCGCGGGATATGTTGTCGTCGAATGCCGCAGTCGCCCACCCACGGCCGGCAGACAGACGACGCACCCCCGAAGCGCCGCGGCCGCAAGGCCGCAGCCACCCGCGAGGACGTGCTGGCGCTGGTGATGCACCGCTACCTGCGCGGGCTGCGCGTGGACGTGCAAGCGATCTCAACCGAGCTGGGCGTGGGCCGCACCACGATCTACCGCTGGTTTGGCTCGCGCGATGAACTGATCGGCGAGGTGATCGTGCGCGCCGCCGAACCCGTGCTCGAGCAGGCGCGCAGCGAGGCCGCAGGCGAGGGCGCGCCGGCGCTGCTGGAGACGTTCGACCGTTTCAACCGCACCCTCGCCTCGAGCAAGGCGCTGCAGCGCTTCATCGAGCGCGAGCGCGACGCGGCGCTGCGCGTGATCACGTCGTCTGGCGGCCCGGTGCAGCCGCGCATCGTGGCGCTGATCACCGCCCTGATCGCCGCCGAGGTCGACGCCGGCACATATGACCCGGCGCTGGAACCGGCGACGCTCGCCTACGCGATGGTGCGTCTCGCGGAGGCGTTTCTGTACAACGACGCCGGCGCGGGAATGCGCGGCGACGTCGAGCGCCTGCGCGAGGTCGAGGCCGCTATGCTCGGCTGCAACAGCGCCGCTTGACCCGGCGCCGGCCGGTCGGCGCGTCTGGCAGATGAAGCTCGAGGGCATTCACCACATCACCGCGATCACCGCGGACGCGCCGCGAAACGTGGAGTTCTACGTGGGTGTGCTCGGCCTGCGCATGGTCAAGAAGAGCGTCAACCAGGACGACCCGACCGTGTATCACCTGTTCTACGGCGACGAGGAGGGCTCGCCGGGGGCCGACCTCACGTTCTTCGAGTACCCCTCGGCGGCGAGGGGACGCGCGGGCGCGGGGATGGTGCACCGGGTGGTGTGGCGCGTGGGCTCGCCGGAGACGATCGAGTTCTGGCGCGAACGCCTGCGGGCGCACGGAGTGCACGTGCAGGACACCGGCGCGGGCCTGCTCTTCTCGGACCCCGAGGGCCTTCAGCACGAGCTGAGCGTCTCCGACAGCAACGACCCGTCGCTTCGCGCTCGCTCGCCGCATATCCCCAACGAGCACGCGCTTCTGGGCTTCGACGGCGTGCGCGCCTACAGCGCCGATCCCGAGGCCAGCGGCGCGCTGCTGCGCGACACGCTTGGATTCTCGGGCGGGCATGACGGCCGCTGGGAGGTGCGCGGCGACACGCGCGCGAGCTTCTACGTCTACGACGCCCCGCCCTCGCAGGGCCGCGGCGTGCAGGGCGCGGGCAGCGTGCACCACGTGGCGTTCGCCTGCCAGCCGCAGGACGAGAATGCCTGGCAGCAACGCATGACCGAGGCGGGCGCGCGCCCGACGCCCGTGATCGAACGCTTCTACTTTCGCTCTGTCTACTTCCGCGAGCCGAGCGGCGTGCTGTTTGAGATCGCCACCATCGGCCCGGGCTTCGCGGTAGACGAGGACGCGCAGCACCTCGGCGAGCGCCTGTCGCTGCCGCCCCGCTTTGAGCCCCTGCGGGAGCGCTTGGAAAGCACGCTTACGCCGTTGCCCAACCCGCGCGCGGCGGCTACTGCTTCCACTTGATCGAGCAGCCCACCGGGGTGGTCTCGGCGGGGTCGGGCGCGCGCCCGGCGAGCACCGCGTCCAGCGCTCCCCGCAACCAGGCGGCGTGCTGGGCCGGATCGTCTTGGTCTTCATCGGGGGCTCCGCGGTAGCGCAGGATGCCGTCCGCGTCGAGCACGAAAAGGTCCGGGGTGGTCTTCGCGTCATACGAGTGGGCGACATCTTGGGTCTCGTCACGCAGGTACGGCACGCCGTCGAAGTCGCCCGCCTGCACGCGCGCGCGCATAGCGTCCTCTGAATCGCGCGGGTAGCGTCCCGCGTTGTTGGGGTTGATCGCGAGCGTGCGCACGCCGCGCTGCGAGTAGTCGCGCGCGACGTCGATGATGCGGTCGTGCCAGGCGAGCGCGTACGGGCAGTGGTTGCACGTGAAGGCCACCACCGTGACGGCCCCGTCGGGGCGGTGCTCGACGCCCTCGGTGTCAGGCAGCGAAAAAGACGGCGCCGGCGCCCCAATGGAGATCACGCCACCACCCCCGAGTGTCCCCGCGCCGCTGTGCGCAGCGCGTCGCGCACGTCTGCGGGATCGGGGTTGGGCGAGTAGCGTCCGTCACGGCGCCGGTACACGCGACAGGTCAGCCCGGTGGGCTCATCGCCTGTGGGCTGCACGTCGCGGCCATCGATGCGGATCGTCGGCGAGCCGACGAAGCCCGCGCTCGCGGCCTGCTCCTCGGTGGCCATCTGCGTGACGATCACCTGCTCGGGGTCGAGACCCTCCTGTGCCATCGCGTCGCGCAGGTCTGCGAGCGCCGACGGGTGGGAGGGACAGCCTGACCAGAACAGTAACTCCACGCGCACTGACGCCAGCTTAGCCCGCGGCTGGAGCCACGCCGTGCGCGCTGCTCGCGCGCGGGCGCAGCGCAGCGCTAGGCTGCGCTAATGAAGGGCGATCGCGTGGAGATCGTCGTCGCGGCAGACGACGGCTCGCGTACGTATGAGATCAGCGCGACCCGTGCGGGGCGACGGGTGGAGACGACCACCGCGCGGGGTGTGGTGGAGGTAACGGAGGTCACACGCACCGGCGAGCCGGTGCGGCGCGCGCGCTTCATGGCCAGCCGCGTGCTGGCGCTGGTGGAGCATCCGGCAAGCGAGCTGAAAACACCACGCGAGCCCGCGAGCAACCCCCTGCAGCAGCAGCTCTCCACGGCGGCACCAGCCGCGAGGTAGCGCGGTTGGCCGCGTCCGGCGACTACCGGCAGATCAACCGCGGCGTGTGGGACGAGCGCGCGCCGGCGCACGCAAGCTCCCCCGACTACGCGTTTGAGCGCTTCATCGCGGACCCGACCTATCTGAGCAGCGTGGTGCGTTTCGATCTGCCGCTGCTCGGCGACGTACGCGGGGCGCGCGGGGTGCACCTGCAGTGCCACATCGGCACCGACACGATCTCGCTCTCGCGGCTGGGCGCGCAGATGTGCGGGCTTGACTTCTCCGGAGCCTCGCTCGAGCGGGCGCGCGGCCTGGCGGCCGCGGCGGGCGCGGAGGTGGAGTTCGTGCAGGCCGAGGTGTACGACGCCGTGAAGGAGCTTGGTCGAGAAGAGTTCGACCTCGTGTACACCGGCATCGGCGCGTTGTGCTGGCTGCCCGACATAGAACGCTGGGCGGCGGTGGTGGCCGAGCTGCTCGCGCCGGGCGGGCGCCTGTTCATACGCGAGGGCCATCCCATGCTGTGGGCCCTGGACTACGAGCGCAGCGACCGCCTGCTCGCGGTCGACTACCCCTACTTCGAGCTGTCCGAGCCGATCGTTCTGCAGTCGGAAGGCACCTACGTGCAGACCGACGCCGCATTCGATCACAACACCACGCACGAGTGGAACCACGGGCTCGGCGAGATCATCACCGCACTGCTGCGACGCGGCTTTCGCCTCACGGGCCTGGTCGAGCACCAGAGCGTTCCCTGGGACGCGCTGCCGGGACAGATGGACGAGCTGCCGGGGCGCGAGTTCCGCCTGGCCGACCGCCCCTGGCGCCTGGCTCACAGCTACACGCTGCAAGCGCGCAAGGAGCGATAGCGCCGGCACGAGCGGACGGCCGTCGGGTGCGATCATGTGCCCACCTGATGACCGCCGCCCCGGACGGCCACCCCAGAGAGATCGTCGTCGCCGCCAGCGACCTGACGCGCCGATACGGCGAGGAGGCGACGGCGGTGGACGCGCTGCGGGGGGTGTCGCTGCAGGTCGCGGCGGGCGACCTGGTGGCGGTCATGGGCCCGTCGGGCTCGGGCAAGTCCACGCTGATGCACGCGCTGGCGGGGCTGGACCAGCCCACCAGCGGCAGCGTGCAGATCGCAGGCGCCGAGATCACGCATATGGACGACGCCGAGCTCACACAGCTGCGCCGCGACCACATCGGTTTCGTGTTCCAGTTCTTCAACCTGCTTCCGATGCTGACCGCCGAGGAGAACATCGTGCTGCCGCTGACGATCGCCGGCGAGCACGCCGACCGCGAGTGGCTTGACGAGCTGCTGTCGCGCACGGGGCTTGGCGCGCGCCGGTCGCACAGGCCGGCCGAGCTATCGGGCGGCGAGCAGCAGCGCGTGGCGCTCGCGCGCGCGCTGGTTACGCGCCCCACGATCTTGTTCGCGGACGAGCCCACCGGCAACCTCGACTCCAAGACGAGCGCGGAGATCCTCGAGCTGTTGCGCCTGTCCGCGCGGCAGTACGGGCAGACGATCGTGATGGTCACCCACGACGCCCGCGGCGCCGCGATCGCCAACCGCATCCTGTTCCTCGCCGACGGCCTGATCGTCAACGAGCTCAGCGGGGCGACCCCCACGCAGGTGCTCGAGGTCATGGGCTCGCTGCAGTAGGAGCCCGGCGTGGCGGCGGTCGCACTGAAAGGTCTGCTCCGGCGCAAGGCGCGCGCGGTGCTCACCGCGATCGCGATCGTGCTGGGAGTGGCGATGGTGAGCGGCACCTACATCCTCACCGACACCATCAAATCCGCGTTCTCCACCGTGTTCACGTCGGTGTACAAAAACACCGACGCGGTGATCACTGGGCGCAGCGCTATCGGCGGCGAAGGCAACGAAGAACGCCAGGTGCCCCCGTCCTTTCCGGCCCCGCTGCTCGCGCAGGTCCGGGCGCTGCCTGACGTGGCGCAGGCCTCGGGCGGGATCTCCGACCGCGCTCAGCTGGTGGGGCGCAACGGCAAAGTGATCTCGCGCGGCGGCGCCCCGGCGCTGGCGTTCAGCTACCAGCCCGGCGCCGAGCGCTTCAACCCGCTGTCGCTGGCGAGCGGCAATTGGCCGAGCAACTCCAAACAGGTGGCGATCGATGCGTCTACCGCCAGCAAAGAAGGTTTCAAAGTGGGCCAGCCGATCGGCGTCGTCGCGCGCGGTCCCGCGCAACGCTTCACGATTTCCGGCACGGTCAAGTTCGGCGGCGTCTCCTCGCTCGGCGGCGCGACGATGTCGGTGTTCACGCTGCCCACCGCCGAACAGATTTTCGACAAGCAAGGGCGCTTTGACTCCATCCAGATTGCGGCCAAGCCCGGTGTCAGCCCGCAGCAGCTGGTCGCGCAGATCAGGCCTCTGCTTCCACCCAGCGCCCAGGTACGCACGGGGCAGGCGCAGGCGCAGAAGTCGACCGACAACACCAACGGGTTTCTGAACATCTTCAAGGACTTCCTGCTCGCCTTCGGCGGCGTCGCGCTGTTCGTGGGCAGCTTCGTGATCGCCAACACGCTGTCGATCACGATCGCGCAGCGAACGCGCGAGCTGGCGACGCTGCGAACGCTGGGCGCCACGCGGCGCCAGGTTCTGCGCTCGGTGCTGCTCGAAGCCTTCGTGATAGGGCTGCTTGCGTCGATCGTGGGCCTGTTCCTCGGCCTGGGCCTCGCCAAGGGACTGAACTCGCTGCTCGTGTCGTTCGGCATCGACCTGCCGCAGGCGAGCACCGTATTCGCGACGCGCACGGTGATCGTGTCGCTGCTCGTGGGCGTGGTGATCACGATGCTCGCGGCTCTGCGCCCGGCTCTGCGTTCGACCCGCGTACCGCCAATCGCCGCTGTGCGCGAGGGGGCCGTGCTGCCACCTGGGCGCTTTGCCCGCCTCGGCGCCTACCCGGCGCTCACCACGGTCCTGGCCGGGCTGGCGCTGATGGTCGTCGGTGCGCTTGTCTCGCTGTCCACCGGCACGCGCCTGCTCGCGATCGGGGTCGGCGCGGTGGCGCTGTTGGTCGGCGTGGCCATGCTCGCGCCGCGCCTGGTGCCGCCGCTTGTGCGGGTGCTCGGCTGGCCCGCGCGGCGCTTCGGCGCGGCCGCCGGCTCGCTCGCTTCCGCGAACTCGACTCGCAACCCGGCGCGCACCGCCTCGACCGCGTCGGCGCTGATGATCGGGCTAGCGCTGGTCACCTTCGTGGGCGTGCTCGCCGCGGGGTTGCGCACGCGCTTTGAACGCTCGGTGAACGAAATCTTCGTCGCCAACTACGCGCTCACCGCGAGCAACAACTTCAGCCCGATCAGCATCGCCTCTGCCAAGGCGCTGGCCACGGTGCCGGGCGTGGAAGTGGTCACCGGCGTGCGCGCGGGCACCGGTCGCGCCTTCGGCTCGCGCTTGAACGTGACGGGCGTGTCCCCGGACGTGAACCGGGTCATCCACACCAAATGGCTTGCCGGGGGCTCGCAGGCGCCGGCGTCGCTTGGTGAAGACGGCGCGATCGTGACAAAGAGCTACGCCAAAGAAAACCACCTGCGCGTCGGCTCGCCCGTGTCGCTGGAGGTGCCGAACGGGCAGCGCGTGGCGCTCGCGGTGCGCGGCATCTACGAACCGCCGAAGGGCGGCGCCACGCAGTTCGGCGACCTCGCGATCTCCACCGCGCGCTTTGATGGGCTCTACAGCAACCCACAGAACGTGTACACGTTCATCGACACCCAAGGCGGCGTCACTCCCGCCAACACGCGCGCGCTGCAGACGGCGCTCGCGGGCTTCCCCGATGCCAAGCTGCAGACCAAGGCGCAGTTCAAGAAAAACCAGCTCGAAGGGCTCAACCTGCTGTTGAACCTGCTGTACGTGCTGCTGTCGCTGTCGATCGTGGTGAGCCTGTTCGGCATTGTCAACACGCTCGTGCTCACGGTGTTCGAGCGCACGCGCGAGCTCGGCATGCTGCGTGCCGTGGGCATGGCGCGTCGCCAGGTGCGGCGCATGATCCGTTACGAGAGCGTGATCACCGCGCTGCTCGGTGCGGCCTTCGGCATCCCGCTGGGCATTGTGCTCGCGCTGCTGGTCGGCGTGGCAATCAAGTACGCGGTCTTCACGGTGCCGGTGGGCACGCTGGTGGTGTTCGTGATCGCCGCGGTGATCGCGGGCATGATCGCGGCGATCTTTCCCGCCCGCCGCGCGGCGCGGCTGAACGTGCTCGAGGCCTTGCAGTACGAGTAGCGCAGGTCGTCCGCCGTGGGCGAGCCGGCGATTCGCGCGCGCTGCCGGCCGCTACTGAGGGTGCAGGTGCGCCGCGCGCTCGGACGCGACCCGCGGCGGTGGCACCACGAGCACGGCGCGATCGCTGTGCATCAGCACCGCGTGCGAGACGCTGCCCAGCACTACCGACTTCAAGCCCGTGAGGCCGCGGGTGCCGAGCACGATCACCTCGGCGTCGACTTCAGCGGCCGCGTCGAGAATCGACTCGGCGATCGTCACACCGCGCGCGCCGGTGCGCGGCTTGGCTTGCAGACCCGCCGATATCGCGTGCTCGGCGCCCTCCTCGGAGCGCTCGCGCGCGGCCTGTTCGCTGGCGGTGTCGATCTCCTCGACGTTGGCCCCTGCCGTGAAGGCCAGTCCAACGCCGGTTCTGGCCATCACGTCGATGAACGGCTCCCACACCGAGAGCACCGTCGCGGCCTGTCCTTTAAACAGCTCGCCCGCGCGTTCGATCGCCGCCTGCGCGTCGGGCGAGCCGTCGTAGCCGATCAGGATCACGCGCGCATCCTTTCAGCTCGCGCAGGCACGCGCCGCCCCCGGCTCCGGGGCGGCGCGCGTGACCGCTCCTCCCGCGGTCAGCTTGGCGTACCCGACCTGCGAAGCCGTGTGCGGCGCCGGC
>DASZFR010000154.1:0-9239 GCA_035939635.1 Solirubrobacteraceae bacterium | reverse complement strand
CTCGTGGTCGACGCGCGCGAAGGTAACCGTGAACTCATAATCGGAGTGGCTCACGTTGGCGAAGTTGGCGTACACGCCCCCCATGATCTCGGGGGAAAGATGGATGTTGATGTGGCGCTCGGCGCCTGGCTCTTGGTCGTTCACGGGAGCTAGTATCGCAATCGTTGAGCACTGATCCGCTAGGCGGCCTGCGCGCCCTCGTCTCGGAGGTCGCCGCCGGGCTGAGCGGGCAGGCGCCGCCGATCGCGCTCACGCGTCCGCCGCGCGCCGACTTCGGCGACTACTCAACCAACGCCGCGATGTTGCTCGCGCCTGCGCTCGCCAGCCCCCCGCGCGACGTCGCCGAGCGGCTCGGCGCCGCTCTCGCGCAACGCCTCGGCAACCAGCTCGCGCGCTTCGAGGTCGCCGGCCCGGGCTTTGTGAACCTGTTCCTCGACGACTCCTGGCTCGTGAGCGCGCTCGCGCAAACGCTCGGCGCGCGCGAGCAGTTCGGCGCGAGCGCATCCGTCACGGCCGAACGCGTGCTGGTCGAATTCGTGTCGGCCAACCCCACCGGCCCGATGCACGTGGGCCACGCGCGCAACGCCGCCTACGGCGACTCGCTCGCGCGCATACTGGCCTTCTGCGGCCACCACGTCGAGCGCGAGTTCTACGTCAACGACGCGGGCTCGCAGGTGGTCGCGCTCGGCGCCTCCGTGCGCGCCGCCGCGCGCGGCGAGCCGGTCCCGGCCGACGGCTACCACGGCGACTACGTGGCCGAGCTCGCGCGCGAGCTCGACGGCGCGCAGGACAGCAGCGAGCAGGCGGGGCGCGCGGCGGTAGCGATGATGGTGGCGCACATCCAGCGCTCGCTGCAGGCGTTCGCGGTGGAGCCGTTTGACCACTGGTCCTACGAGAGCGAACTGCACGCCGGAAGTCCCAGCGCGGTGGACCGGGCGCTCGCGATGCTGGATGAGCAGGGCTACACGTACCGCAGCGAGGGGGCGCTGTGGCTGCGCACCAGCGAATTCGGCGACGACAAGGACCGCGTGCTCGTGCGCTCAAACGGCGAGCACACCTACTTCGCCTCGGACATCGCCTACCACGAGCGCCGCCGCGAGCGCGGCTATGACCGCCAGATCGACGTGTGGGGCGCCGACCACCACGGCTACGTCAGGCGCATGAAGGCCGCCTACCAGGCCCTCGGCGGCGACCCCGACACGCTCGAGCTTTTGATCATGCAGCTCGTGCACCTCATGCGCGGCTCCGAGCGCGCACAGATGTCAAAGCGCGCCGGCGAGTTCGTCACGCTCGACGAGCTCGTGGCCGAGATCGGCACCGACGCCGCGCGCTGGTACCTGCTGGCCCGCTCGCACGACACCACGGTCGACCTCGACCTCGACCTCGCGCGCGAGCAGTCCAGTGAGAACCCCGTGTACTACGTGCAGTACGCGCACGCACGCATCGCGTCGATCCTCGCCAAAGCGCCGCGCGCGCGAGTGGCGCAGGCCGAAGCGTTTGCGCCGCGCGACGGCCCGGCCGAGCTGCACCCCTCCGAGCGCGCGCTCATCCAGCAGCTGCTCGCGTTCCCCGGCGAGGTCGCCGAGGCGGCCGCGCGCCGCGCGCCGCACCGCGCGACCAGTTACGCGCTCGAGCTCGCGCAGGGCTTCACCGCGTTCTATCGCGACTGTCGCGTGCTCGGCGCCGAGCCGCAGAGCACCGAGACCATGCGCATCGCGCTGTGCGTCGCGTCGCAGCGCCTGCTCGCCTCGAGCCTGCACCTGCTGGGGATCAGCGCGCCCGTCGAGATGTAGCGCCGGTCAGTCAAAGCGCGCCATGTCGGCCTCCAGGCGCGCGGCGTCCTCGGTGCTGAGAGCGGGCGGGGCTTCAGAGCGCTCCCGCCTGGCACGGCCGGCGGTGCGCCAGCGCGGAAGCAGCACGACCAGCAGCGCCACGATCGCCGCCGCCGCCGCGAGCGGCACCGCGTAGGCCAGCACGCCAAACCCGTGTGCGCTCGGCAGCGCCAGCACCGACGAGCCGTACTGCGCCACCAGCGCGCGCTTGATCTGCGCTTCGTCGAGCCCCTGGTCGATCAGCCCCTGGATGAACGCGCGCTCGCGGTCGGCTTGCGGCGACTGCGCCACGTTCAGCGGGATTTTGCAGGTGACGCACATCACCTGGCGCTCGATCGCCGGCAGCGAGGCGCGGGGCGCAGCTGAGTTGCTCGCGTGCGCTGTCGCTGCGGTGAGCGTGCCGCCGGTGGTTGCGAGGGCCGCGGTCGCGAGCAGCACGAGCGCGCGCCGCCTCATGCGCTTTGCTGCGCGAGCGCGATCGCGCGCCTCACGAACGGTTCGCCGATCTCGCCGCGCGAGATCGCCACGATGTGTCCGAAGCGGTCCACGATGAAGCTCTCCGGAAGCTGGTTTGTGCCGTACGCGTGCGCGAATTCGCCGTCGGTGTCGCGCAGCTCGGGATAGCTGAGGTGGTAGCGGCGCACGAACGCTTCCGAGTCCGGCGAGGCGTCCAGGTAGCTCACGCCCAGCACTGTGGCGCGATGCGCCCGCAACGTCTGCTGTGCGCGCCGCAGGAGCGGCGCCTCCGCGCGGCATGGTTCACACCACGACGCCCAAAAGTTGAGCACCACCACCATGCCGTGGTAGCTCCCAAGCGATGAGCTCCCCGCGGCGCCGAGCGCCGCCAGGCGGCGTGTCGCCTGCGGCGCCGCGGGGTAGCGGTGGGCAGCCACCAACTCGTCGAGCGTGCGGCTCGCCGACTGCGCGGTCACGCCGTACACCAGCAGTCCCAGCAGCGCCGCGGCCGCCAGCGAGACCAGCGTCGGCAGGAGCAGGCGTTTTGCGGCCGTCGAGCTCATGAGCCTCAATAACGGTAGTGCGATCGTCTGGCGTCGGCCGCACCGTCAGCGGCTGCCGGACCCGCGCCACTCGCCCCCGGCGGCGGGAATACCGCGAAGCATGACCACGCTCGTTCCTGCGGATCGGCCGCCCCCGGTGAGCGCGACCCAGCTCGTCCGGCCGCCGTCGTTCTACGCCCCGCGGACCGAGCCGTGCGCGCCCGGGAGGCCAAAGCCGGCCGCGTCCGCCGCGTTCACGCCGGCGAGGCGGCGGGTAAGCTGGGGCGCTGGTGCGGCGATAGCTCAGCTGGTAGAGCGCGAGCTTCCCAAGCTCGAGGTCGCGGGTTCGAGACCCGTTCGCCGCTCTCCGGTGAGCACGCAGCGCGTGCCGGGCGCCGCGGGCGCTGGAGGACGCGGCCCGCCGGGGGTCGTCGGCGGCGCCGACGCGGCGCTCGTGCGCCGCGGACCCGGCTGTCGGCCGCGCATAAATCGTCGCGCCCCTTTCCAACTTTCGGTTCCCTGACGCGTTACACCACTGCGGAGGATGCGTTAGGTGGATGCCTACCAAACGGCAGCGCCTACCCAGCGCCACGGCGGCCTTCCCAACCCCCCCATACAAGCCGTCGTTGCCACCGAGTCGGGATAGGCGGGTCAGACCTCCCCCGGGCCGCGAGGCCCGGGGGATGGTCGAGACCTTTGCCCGTAGGCGCGAGCGCCTAGTGGGTGATGCGCACCACTTCGCCGGTGTGGCCGTGGCTGCCGGCCGCCGGAGCGATGCTCCAGTTGGCGGTGTAGATCTGATGCGCCCGCGCCGCGAACCCGTTCGGGAACGACAGTTTGGACGCGACCGTGATCGGTTTTGAGCTGTGCGGCGGCACGCGCACGAGCGCGCCCGTTTCCGGCGCAAAGCTTTCAAAGCCGAGTTCTGAGAACTCCACCGCGTAGAAGTCGCCGTCGGTGTCAAAGCCGCACCCGGTGACCGCCGTCAGGCCCGTGGCCCACTTGCTGACGTCGCCGTCCCACGGCTCGACGCGCCAGATGCTCGCGGCGCCGGGACCGTTTCCGCCGCCGGTCAGCTGGCCGACGTAGAGCGCGCCGTCGGAGCCTTTCGCGATGCACGTGGGCACCGCGTCCGACACCGGCGGGTTGGGGATGAACGCGACGACCTTTACTTTTCCGCTGTTGCTGACCCAGTCGATGGTGTTCGAAGCGGCATCGGCCACCCACTCGCCGTCTCCCGTCGCCAGCACGGCGTACGGGTTGGCGTCGGGGAACTGCAGCTTTTTGGCGGAGCCGGGTGGTTCTTCCGAACTCAGCGACAAGTGTTCGCCGCTCCATTTGAAGTCAAAGCCGCCGACGTCGGCGATCGTCCGCTTGCCGTGAGGTGTGAATTCGAACAGATGCCCGAGCTGCGCCGCTGCCGCTTGGGCGAGTTCCGGGGGCAGGCCGGGCGGGGCCTTGGCGGCGGTTTCGCCCTCCACCGCGAAGATCCGCCAGTCGTTGAGGATCGAGATCCCCTGAATGCCCGTGGCCGCAGTGCCTTCCGGCGATGCGGCCGAGAAATAGCCGCTCACCACGGGGTGCGCGACGCCGTTTTCGATCTTGCTGATGCCGCTCGTGAGGCCGGCACAGCCTCCGCCTCCGCAGATGGTCCCGCCGTGCCCCGCTTCGGACACGAACAGGTGGCCGTCCGCGTCAAACGCCACCGCGCGCGGGTTGTCCAGCCCTTTCGCTAGCGATGTCACGGTCGCGGCCGAGCTCGCCGCCGGCACTGCCAGCAGTACCGCCACCGCGGCGGCCGCCAACGCGATCGCTGCTCGTCGAATTGCAGACACCTCCATGCTCTCCTTTCGATTCGACGCGTCCCGGGCGCATCTCGCGCCGGGCCCGCCCCGGGCGCATCTCGCGCGCCGGGCTCCCCGCCGGCGCCCCTTGCGCCGGGAGCCGGGATGCAAGTGAGCAGCCTACCCGCTCAGGCGCTCGGGTACGCGGCCGGAGCGGGCGCGTCGGCGCGCGCGCCTTCGATCAGCGACAGCAGCGCCTGCGGGCTGGTGCCGCCCAGCACGCGCAGGCGGTGCAGCCGGTAGCGGTCTTCTTGCGGTGCGGCCCAGCCCGGCTGCACGGTCGTCGAGCCGACGAAGCCGGCCGCCCGCACAGCCGCGATCACGGTCGCGTTGTAGTGGCCGGAGGGGTAGCAGAACCAGTTCACCGGCACGCCGTAGCGCTGCCGCAGCGCCTGGCGGGTCGCCGCCACCTGGTAGCGCAGTTCCGCCGGCCCCAGCGTGATCAGGTCGGCGTGGTTGTAGCCCTGGGTGTCGAGCTCCCAGCCCGCCCCGAGCAGACCCTTGACCTGTTCCTGGGTGAGGCCGCCCTGCGAAGGCGGCAGCCCGCTGAGCTGGATGTTCTCGTCTCCCACCCAGCCGAGCGAGCGCAGCACGGGCAGCGCCTGCGTGTACTGCGAGCGATACCCGTTGTCGAACGACAACACGATCGGCTTGCCCGCTCCCAGCGAAGCCCCGTGCTGCCAGTAGGCCTGCACCTGGTCAAGCGTCACCGCGTGCCACCCCGCCTGCTTGAGCGCGTGCATCTGTTCGGCGAATTCACCGGGCTGCACGTACAGCCCCGGGTACGGCGCGGTCGCGGGCGCGGGCGCGATCACGTGGTACATCAGGATCGGGATCGTCCCGTGGCCCGGCGGGCCGTTGACGGTGGCCGGCGCGCCGGCGCCGGTAGAGCCTGCCGGCGTTGCGCCGGCGCCGCCGAACGCGTGTGTGGCCGAAGAAGTCGAGCCGCCGCAGCCCGCCACGATCGCGGCCAGCGTTAGCGCCGCGGCGCCCGCGAGCGCGCTGTAGCCGGCCCGAAGCACCGCACAAAGCTAGCCGGTTGCGGCGACGGCCGCTGCAGGCGAGAGGGGCGTCCCGGCGATCGCGCGCTGGCCGCTGGGGGACGCGACGGATCGCGCCGCGCTAAGCGCTTTTATGAGACTGAGTCTCGTTTGTGTGCTAGGGTGCGCGCCGCGATGAGACGTGTGCTCGCAGCAGCGCTGCTCCTGTCGGCGGTGGCCTGTGGCTGTGGCCGCAGCGGCGGTCCGGTCGCGGCCGGGCAGGGGTCCGGGGCGCGCTTTTCGGTGGTCGCCGCGGAGAACTTCTGGGGCAGCCTCGCCGCGCAGCTCGCCGGCACCCGCGCCGACGTGTCGAGCATCATCGTCAACCCGAACACCGATCCGCACAGCTACGAACCCGACGCGCAGGACGCGCGCACGATTGCCGGCGGGCAGGTGGTGATCGTCAACGGCATCGGCTATGACGAATGGGCCACGCGCCTGCTCAGCGCGAGCCCTCTGTCCGGACGCGTTGTGCTCAACGTGGGCAAGGCGCTCGGTTTGCACGAGGGCGACAACCCCCACCAGTGGTACTCCCCGGCGCACGTGGTCGCGGTAATCAACGCGGTCACCGCTGCCTACCAGAAGCTGGATCCGTCCGACGCGGCCTACTTTTCCCAGCAGCGCAATCGCCTGCTGACCGTGGGCCTCGCGCGCTACGACGAACTGCGTCGGGAGATCCGCTCGCGGTTCGCGGGCGTGCCCGTGGGCTACAGCGAGAGCATCTTTGCGCCACTCGGCGAAGACCTGGGCCTGAATCTGCTCACGCCCTACAGCTTTGCCAAGGCGATCGCCGAGGGCACCGACGTGACCGCCGCCGACAAGCAGGCGGTCGACGAACAGGCGTCGCGCCGGCTGATCAAGGCGTGGGTTTTCAACAGCCAGAACGTCACGCCCGACGTGCAGCGCGTGAACGCGATCGTCAAACAGCAGCGCATCCCGGTGGCGACCGTCACCGAGACGCTCGCGCCGCCCGGCGACAGCTTCCAGCAGTGGCAGGTGGCAGAGCTCGAAGCCTTGCTGGCGGCGCTGCGCGCGTCTGGCGCGAGGTGACGCGCCTAGAATCTGAGGGGTGACGCGAGCGGTGCAACCGTCCAGCTGGGCGCAGCGCGCGGCGCTCGCGCTGAGCGAGGCGGGCTACCGCCAGGGAGGCGCGCGCCGCGCGATCCTCGAGCTGCTCGACGAGCAGGAGTGCGCGCTCACGGCCGTCGAGATCCAGGGCGCGCTCAGCGGGCGCTCGCGCGAGGCGTCGCGCGCGAGCATCTACCGCGTGCTTGACGAGCTCGAGACCGCGGGCATGGTGCAGCGCGTGGAGATCGGGCGGGGAACCGTGCGCTTTGAGCCCGTGCGCGAGGGGCCTGGGCACCATCATCATCTCGTGTGCGAGCGCTGCGGGCGCCTGCAGCCGTTCACGGACGCGGAGCTCGAGCGCACGATTAGCCGCCTCAGCGAGCGCGTGCCGCTCGAGGTGTCGGTGCACGAGATAGTGATCCGCGGCGCATGCCGCGTGTGCGCGCGGTAGCGCCTCCGGCACGCAGGCGCCGCGGACGCGCGCACCGAGCTGTCAGTCGCCCGCCAGGTTGGTGGGGACGGGCAGGCCGCGCACGGGCGGGTCGGCGGCCAGCAGCTGCGGCACGGTCACGAGGCGGTAGCCACGCGCGCGCAGGTCGCGGATGATCTGCGGCAGCGCTTCCACCGTCTGCGCGCGGGTGCCGCCGCCGTCGTGCATGAGGATGATCGCGCCCGGGTGGGCGCCTTCCAGCGCGCGCTGCACGATCGCGGGCACGCCCGGCTGCTGGTAGTCGTTCGTGTCAGACGACCACAGCACCATCAGCATGCCCATCGACGCGAGCTCGCGAAAGGTGGTGGGGTTGAACGAGCCGTACGGCGGCCGGAACAGGCGCGGCCTGCGCCCGAGTATTTCCAGGCGCGCGCGCCCTTCAAAGATCTGTTCGCGCTGTTCGCGCGCCGACAGGCGCGCCAGCGGCGGGTGGGTCTCGGTGTGGTCGCCCACCACGTCGCCGTCTTTGAACTCGCGTTCGGTCGACGCGCTGAAGTAGCGCTCCATGCGCCCGATGGCAAAGAACGTCGCGCGCACGTGCGCCGCCTCGAGCACGCTGAGCACGGCGGGCGTGTAGGGGCCGGGGCCGTCGTCGAAAGTGAGCGCGATGTCGCGCACGCTGCGGGTGCCTTCGCGCACGAACGGCGTGTAAGCGAGCGTCGCCGAGATCGCGCGTTCTTCGGCGGGCCCCGCGGCCAACGCGGCCGCGTCGCTCGCGGGTACGGTGCTGTGCGTGCCGGTGGCGCGCGCGGGGTGGCGGGAGGAGCCGCTCAGCGCGATGACCAGCGCGATCAGGAGCACGAGTACGAGCGCGGCGATGCCGCGACGCACGTTGATGCGCATGCGCCGCGCGCGGTTGTGGGGCGGTGGCGGCGGGGGTGGAGGTGGCGCCGCCGGGGCCGGCCCCATCGCGGGGGGCGGCGAGGGCGGCTTTGGCGGTGTCGAGACAGCAGCCGTGGGGCGCTGCTCCTCCTCGAAGTCCCAGTTCCAGCGAGGGCGCATGCGCGGCAGATGCTAAAGACCCAAGATGCGGCCAATCGCGCGCGCCGCGCTCACCCAGGGCACGCCGCGGTGCGCGGGCGCTGCGGCTAGCCGCCTCCGTAGGAGACGATCAGGTCGGTCGCCACCGCCACGAGGAAGCCGGCGGCGATCAGATACAGCCCCAGCGTACGGTGCCCGTAGCGGCGCATCGCGGTCCAGATCTCGCCGATCACGTACAGCACCGCGCCACCCGCCAGCGCGTAGAACAGCAGCATCAGCGGCTGCGAGGTGACTTGGTAGCCGACGATCGTGCCGACGAACGTGGGGCCGCCGGCCACGAGCCCGGCCACGCCGAGCCACGTCCAGGACGGCCTGACCGGGCCCAGTGGCCCGACGATGCCGAACCCCTCCGTGGCGTTGTGCAGCCCGAATCCGATGATCAGCACCGTGGCCAGGCCGATCGCCCCGGCCTTCGCTGAGACGCCGATCGCGAGGCCCTCGGCAAAGTTGTGCAGGCCGATCGCACACGCGACGACCATGGCGCTGTGCAGCGCGTGGCGTCGCGCCTCCTCGACCCCCTGCTGCGAGCGCGCGAGCTGCTCGGCGTCGAGCGCGATCGCCGATTGTGCGCCGGCGACGGGGGCGGGCGTCGCGGGGCGGCCGCGCAGGCGCCGCTCGAGCGCCGAGATCCCGGCGGTGCCGAGGACGAAGCCGACGACCAGCAGCGAGAACAGCCCGACGATGTGCCCGAAGCTGCCCGTGTGGTGCTTGTAGTGGTCGACCGCCGTTTCGAGCACGGCCTCAGCGTGCTTGGTGACGTCCATGAAGATGAACGCGAGGATTCCCACCGAGAACATCGCCAGGCACACGCGAACACGCTCGCCCGCCCAGCGCACGCGGCCCATCGGCAGGCCCAGGTAGATCGTGAAGCCCGCGACCGCGCCCAGCCCGACTGTCTCGCCGAATCCCAAATTCTCGCTCGCGTC
>DASZFR010000153.1:0-23601 GCA_035939635.1 Solirubrobacteraceae bacterium | reverse complement strand
GGCCGCACGCCCCATTCGCTGCTGCTCGAGCTGTTCACCGACGAGGGGATCGGCACGAAGATCGAGGCGTCCGACGATGCTGGCTGAGCTGCAGCGGATCGACGCGGAGCGCGTGATCGGCTCCTACGCGCGGCTGCCGGTCGAGTTCGTTCGCGGCGAGGGCCCGTGGCTGTGGGACGCAGAGGGGGCTCGGTACCTCGACTTCCTCTGCGGCATCTCGGTGACCAGCCTCGGCCACTGCCATCCGGAGATCGTCGCGGCCGTCCGCGCGCAGGCGGGACGGCTGATGCACACGAGCAACCTGTTCTACACCGAGCCGGCGATGCGGCTCGCCGAGCGGCTCTCGTCGAGCAGCCTCGGCGGCAAGGTCTTCTTCTGCAACTCCGGGGCGGAGGCCAACGAGGCGGCGCTGAAGCTCGCGCGCAAGGCGCGCCGAGGCGGCGACGTGGTCGTCCTCGAAGGGGCCTTCCACGGGCGCACCTACGGCGCACTTTCGGCGACCCCGCAGGAGGCCAAGCAGGCGCCGTTCGCGCCGCTGGTGCCCGGTTTTCGCGCTGTCGCGCCCACCGCGCAGGCGATCTCGCAAGCGGTCGATGACGGCACCGCAGCGGTGCTGCTCGAGCCGATACAGGGCGAGAGCGGCGTGCACGTGCTCGACGCGGAGTGCCTGCAAGCGGCGCGCGCGGCGTGTGACGAGCACGGAGCCGCCCTGATCTTCGACGAGATCCAGTGCGGCATGGGCCGCACGGGCACGATGTGGGCCTACGAACACGACGGTGTGGTGCCCGACGCGCTGACGTCGGCCAAGGCGCTCGGCGGCGGGCTGCCGATCGGAGCACTTGTCACCGGCGAGCGGCTCGCCGACGTGCTCTCGCCGGGCGACCACGGCTCGACGTTCGCGGGCGGCCCGGTGGTCGCCTCCGCCGCGCTGGTGGCTTTGGCGTTGACGGGCGACGACGCGCTGCTCGCGTCTGTGCGCGAGCAGGGGCTGCGGCTGGCCGGCCAGCTCGCGCAGCTTCCGCACGTGCGCGCCGTGCGCGGGCGTGGACTGATGCTCGCGTGCGAGGTCGACGTGCCCGCGGGCGAAGTGGTGCGCCGCGCGCTGTTCCAGCAGCGCCTGGTTGTCAACGCCACCGGGCCCACCACCGTGCGGCTGCTGCCGGCGTTGATCGTCTCCGCGGATGAGATAGACGACGGCGTGCAACGGCTGCGCGCCGCGCTGGAGGACTGAGCGATCCGCCGCGCTCTGGACGCAGGCTATGAGCTGGACGACGACCCGGGCCGCATCCAGCTGGCCGCGGTGCACGCGTTCATGACCAACTGCTCCTACTGGGCGCGCGGTCGCAGCCTGGACACGACGACGACCGCGATCGCCGGCTCTGCGCGCGTGGTCGGCCTGTACCGCGACGGTGCGCAGGTGGGCTTCGCCCGCGCCGTCTCCGACGGCGCCACGTATGCGTACCTCGCCGACGTTTACGTGCTGTCAGACCACCGCGGCCACGGCCTCGGCCTCGAGCTCGTGCGCGAGATCGTCGACCGCGGGCCGCTGCGCGGGCTGCGCTGGGCGCTCAACACGGCCGACGCACAAGAGCTCTACGCCAAGCTCGGCTTCAGCAGCAACGCGCCGGCGTATCCCGCGATGGAACGGCCCCGGCGCCCGCATGCCAGGGCGTCCGGGTAGCCTTCTGCGCCCCGTGGAGCACGAGGGTCCAAGCTCGCCGCCACCGCCCACGGCCTCCTACGAGGCCGATCCCGAGCACGTGCGCGACGTGCTGCTGCTGTACTCGGGCGGCCTGGACACGAGCGTGATGCTGAAGTGGATACAGGAGCGCTTCGGCGCGAGCGTGAGCTGCCTGGCCGTCAACCTTGGACAGCCCGGAGACGATTTCGAGGCGATCCGCGCCAAGGCGCTCGCGCTCGGCGCGGTGCGCTGCGACGTCGTCGACGCACGCGAGGAGTTCGCGCGCGAGTACATCTCGCGGGCGATTCGTGCCAACGCGCTGTACGGCGGCGGCTATCCGCTGTTCACCGCGCTCGGGCGGCCGCTGATCGCGAAGCTCGCGGTGGAGCACGCGCGCGCCCACGGGTGTGAGACGGTCGCGCACGGGTGCACGGGCAAGGGAAACGACCAGGTGCGCATCGAGGGCACCGTCGCCGCGCTCGCTCCCGAGCTCAAGGTGCTCGCGCCCGTGCGCCTATGGCGGATGGGTCGCGACGAGGAGATTGCCTACGCGCGCGAGCACGGCATCCCGATCGCAGGGGGCGCGGACGCGGCACCGTACTCGATCGACGACAACCTCTGGGGGCGCTCGTCGGAGGGGCGCTGGATCGAGGACCTCGGCCACGCCCCCGACGACGACGTGTTCGGCCTGGTGACCCCGCCCGAGCGCGCCCCCGACCAGGCGCAGCTCCTGGAGCTCGAGTTCGAGCGCGGGCTGCCGGTGGCGCTCGACGGCGAGCGGCTCGGCCTCGTGGCGCTGATCGAACGACTCACGGAGGTCGGCGCGCGCCACGGCGTCGGCGTTATCGACCACCTCGAGGACCGCATCGTGGGGCTGAAGGTGCGCGACATCTACGAGGCGCCCGCGGCGGCGATCGTGCTCACCGCCCACCAGGAGCTCGAGCACCTCGTGTGCACGATCCACCAGAACCAGTTCAAGCCGCAGCTGGACCGCCACTGGGCCTACCTGGTCTATGCGGGGCTGTGGTGGGAGCCGCTGCGCGGCGATCTCGATGCCTACATGGAGCACGTCAACGAGCTCGTGAGCGGCACGATCGGCCTGAAGCTGTACAAGGGGCGCGCACAGGTGGTGACCCGCTCGTCGCCCAACGCGGTGTATGACGCCAGCCTCGCCTCCTTCGCCGCCTCGGGCGGGCTGTTCTCCCAAGGTGCCGCGCCGGGTTTCATCGAGCTGTTCACGCTGCAGTCGCGGCTGGCATGGCGGCTGCACAACCGCGATCGCCATCAGTGATAGCTTGATCGCAGAGCGATAGGGAGTGAGGATCTAAAGGCGTGTACCTGCCGCCGCTTTTGCGCGACCGCCCCCGGGCGCTTCAGATACTGCTGGGGGGCGTGGTGCCGCTCGCGTTCGGCGCGCTGGTCGGCGTAGTGCTGGGGCTTTCAGGCCCCGCCTATTGGGGGCTTGCTGCGCTCGCCGCGGTGGGCGGCGTGCTCGCCGGTCTCGAGCACCGCGACGGCTGGGGCGGCGCCGACCGTGGGCTGGTGGGAGGCGCGCTCTTCGCCACCGGGCTGCTGCTCGCGCACGCGATCGCGGGCACCCACGCCAAGGCGTCGCTGGGCAGCTTTCCGCCCCTGCTCGTGGTGGTCGACGCGATCTTCGGCATGCTGCTGGGAGCGCTGGGCGGTCGCATCGCGCGCTCGCTGCGCAGGCGCGGCGCCGTCGCGGTTGCGCCCGCTGTCAACCCCGCGGGAACCGAGCAATGAACGGCTACAAGCTGCTCGGGTACGTGGTGTGGCGCGCGGGAAAGTGGTACCTGCGCCGGCGCCTTCCCTCGCGCCGCCTGGCTGCCGGGGCGGTGCTGGCGGTGCTGGCCGCGGGTATCGGTGCCGCGGCGCTCGCGCGCCGCGCCGGGAGCTGAGGAGGCGCCCGCTCACCCGCCGCGAGACGTCCGGGTGCGTGCGTAGCGTGCGCTGCGCGTGATGGTCGAAGGCAGCGAGACATCGGGTCACGAGCGCGTGACTGGCGCGCCGGACGCGCCTGACGCGCCGCCCGGCGACTCTGGCGACGAGGGGCGCCGGCGCGGCGAACGCGATTTGCTGGCGCAGCGGCGTGCGCGCCGGGCCGCGGAGTCGGGGGAGCAGTCGCTCGCGCGGCGCGCCGAGGCCGCCGAGGCGACAGTGCGCACGCTCGAGGCCCACGTGGCCAGCCTGCAGCAACGGCTGCGCGACGAGCTGGCGCGCGAGGGCGCCGCGGCGCCCAAGCGCCCGCCCGCCGCCGGCGACGCGGAGGCGGCGGCCGCAGCCGGCCGCGAGCAACCGCGCGCGGCCGCGGGCGAAAGCGCGGCTGAGCACGAGCTGCGCCGCGCGCGCCAGCGCGAGTTCGCCGAGCAGCGCCAGCGCGTGGAAGCCGAAGAGCGCCTGGCTGGGCTCGAGCGCGATGCGGCCAGCGAGGTGGACCGCCTGCGTCGCCGGCTGTCGGAAAGCGAGGCCGAAGCAGGTATGGTCGCGGGCCGCCTCGAGCAGCTTCGTCGAGAGCTGGCCGAAGCCGAGCAGGTGCTGGCCGCCGAACGCGTGGCGCTGCGGCAGGTCGAGAACGAGCTGCAGGCGCGCGTGGCCGAGCTGCAGCGCGCCGCCACCGCGCGCCAAGGCGAGCTCGAGTCCGAGCGCGCCGCGCGCGAGCGCGCGGAGCTCGCCCTTGCGGCAACCCGAGACGGCTACCGCCGCCTGGAGGCGCTGGTCGCGGAATTGATTACCACCTCGCACCGCCTGCGCGCGGCCGCCGAGGCCGCGCCCCAAGGGTCGCCGACGCCACCGGCCGCGCCCCAAAGACCCCCGACGCCACCGGCCGCGCCTCGGCCCGCCCCCTCCGCTCCGCCTCGCACCGTCGAGCCCGGCCGCGCCGCGGAGGTCAAGGCGCCACCGCAGCCGCGGCTCGTGGCCGAAGCGCCGCTCGATCCGCGCCCCGTGGCCGAAGCGCAGGCGCCCGCCGCGCCCCCACGCAGGGTGCAGGGCCGCCCGCCGGCGTCACCCGAGCCGCCCGCGGGCGCCGCGGGCAAGACGATGCGAGCGCCGACGCCGCAAAGCGGCGAGATGGTGCAGGCACTCGCGGCGGCGGTGGAGCGCCTGCGCGAGCGCGCATCGCAGGAGCCCGCGCGCGCGGCCGCTTCGCCGGCCCCGAGCGAGCCTCGCCACAAGCACAGCATGTCGCTCATCGCGCGCGTGCGAGCGTCTCGCAAACAGCGGCGCGAGCGCTGATCGGTCGCCGCCGAGGTGCCTACCATCCAAGCGTGGTGAAACCAGGCGGCTGCGCACATCTGCACGTTCACTCCGAGTACTCGCTGCTCGACGGGGCGTGCAAGATCGAGGCGCTGGCGGCGCGCGCCGCCGAGTTCGGGCAGCCGGCTCTGGGACTTACCGACCACGGCGTGATGAATGGCGCGATCGAGCTGCACAACGCCTGCAGCAAGCACGGCGTCAAGCCGATCGTGGGCTGCGAGATCTACTTCGTGGACGACCACCGCGCCTCCGCCGGCGACCGCGGTGAGCGCAACCACCTGACGCTGCTGGCGGCCGACGACGAGGGCTACCGCAACCTGGTCAAGCTGTCCTCGGCGGGCTTTCTGGAGGGGCTGCACCGCGGCAAGCCGACCGTCGACATGGAGCTGCTGCAGCGCTACTCGCCCGGCGTGATCGCGCTCACCGGCTGCTTGGCCTCGCGCTTTTGCCAGCGGCTACTCGAGCAGCGCGACGATGACGCGCGCGCGCACGCCGCGCAGCTGCAGGAGGTGTTCGGCCGCGAGAACGTGTACTTCGAGGTCCAGAAGAACGGCCTCGACGAGCAGGAGCGCTGCAACGAGGGAATCGTGCGCATCGCGCGCGAGCTCGGCGGCGCGCTCGTGGGAACGGGCGACGTGCACTACCTGCGCCGCGAGGACTACGACCACCACACCGCGCTCCTTTGCGTGCAGACCAAGAGCACGATCGCGGCGCCGAAGCTGACCTTCGACACCAACGAGTTCTATCTGCGCGACAGCGAGGAGATGGCGCGCGCGTTCGCCGAGTGGCCCGAGGCGCTCGCCAGCACGCTGGAGATCGCGGAGCGCTGCGACGTGGCGCACGAGCTCGGAAAGCAGCTGATTCCCAACTTCCCGACCCCGGACGGCACCAGCGAGCGCGAGTACCTGCGCGCGCGCGTGCAGGAGGGGCTACGGCTGCGCTACGGCGACCCGCCGCCGGCCGAGGCCAGCCAACGCGCGGACATGGAGCTCGAGGTGATCGACCGCATGGGCTTCAACGCGTACTTTTTGGTCGTGTGGGACTTCGTCGCGTACGCGAAGTCCAACGGCATCGCGGTCGGGCCCGGGCGCGGCTCGGCGGCCGGCTCGATCGTGGCGTACAGCCTGGCGATCACCGACGTGGACCCGCTGCGCTACGGGCTGCTGTTCGAGCGCTTCCTCAATCCCGAGCGCGTGTCGATGCCCGACATCGACATCGACTTCTCGGTGCGCGGGCGCGAGCGCGTGCTGCGCTATGTGACCGAGAAGTACGGACGCGAGTGCGTGGCGCAGATCGTGACCTTCGGCAAGATGTTCCCGCGCGCGGCAACGCGCGACGCCGCGCGCGTGCTCGGCTTCGACTACGCCGCCGGCGACCGTCTGGCCAAGCTGATCCCCGACCCGCTGCAGGGCCGCGCGCCGTCGTTTGAGGAATGCCTGAAGAACGGGCAGCCCCTGCGCCAGGCCTACGACGACGATCCGCAGGCGCGCCAGATCATCGACGTGGCGCGCGGACTCGAGGGGATCGTGCGCAACTCGTCGATCCACGCGGCCGCGGTGGTGATCGCGGACCGTCCCCTGACCGACATCGTGCCGCTGCAGCTCGCAGACGCGGGCACGGACGAGCAGGGGGAGCGCAGCTTCCGCATGGTGACCCAGTTCTCGATGAAGCCGATCGAGGAAATCGGCCTGCTCAAGATGGACTTCCTCGGCTTGCGCAACCTCGACGTGATCGAGGACGCGCTGGACATCATCGAGCGCTCCACCGGCCAGCGCCCCGACATGACGACGCTGCCGCTGGACGACCCCACCACCTACGAGATGCTCTCCCGCGGGGACTCCACGGGCGTGTTCCAGTTCGAGTCAGAGGGGATGCGCGAGGCGCTCAAGAAAGTGTGCCCCGACGAGTTCAACGACCTCGTCGCGCTTAACGCGCTGTACCGCCCGGGCGCGCTTGATCAGATCCCGGTGTACGCGAAGGGCAAGCACAACCCCGGTGCGATCTCCTATCCGGACGAGCGCCTGCGCGCGATCCTCGAGCCCTCCAAGGGCGTGATCCTCTACCAGGAGCAGGCGATGCAGATCGCCAAGGAGCTCGCGGGCTTCTCGGGCGCCAAGGCCGACGACTTGCGCAAGGCGATCGGCAAGAAGAACCGGGCGGCGATGGCGGCGCTCAAGCCCGACTTCTTCGCCGGCTGCCGCGCGTCTGGGACGCGCGATCAGGTGATCGAATTTCTGTGGCAGACCAACGAGCGTTCGGCGGACTACTCGTTCAACAAGTCGCACGCGGCCTGCTACGGCTTGATCAGCTACCGCACCGCGTGGCTGAAGGCCAATTACGCGGCGGAGTACATGGCCGCGCTGATCTCGTCTGTGATGTCCACGAAGGACAAGGTGCCGTTCTTCGTGGCGCGCTGCGAGGAGATGGGCATCCAGATCCTCCCGCCCGACGTGAACGCCTCTGACCACGCGTTCACCGTGGAGGCGGCTTCCGCCGCCGCGCCGGTGTCCGACGCGGCCAAGGAGACCAAGAACATCCGCTTCGGCCTCGACGCGGTCAAGGGCGTGGGCCACCAGGCCGTGGAGGCGATCAAGCGCGCCCGTGCTGACGCTCCGTTCACCTCGCTGTGGGACTTCTGCGAACGCGTGGACGCCCGGGCGGTCAACCGCAAGGCGATCGAGGCGCTGATCAAGTGCGGCGCGCTGGGTTCGACCGGCGCGAGCCGCAAGGGCATGCTCGCGGTGCTCGAGCAGGCACAGGCGGCGGGGCAAAAGGCCCAGCAGGACGCGCAGATCGGTCAGGGCTCGATCTTCGACCTGGAGCCGGCCGCCGACGCCGCGCCCGGCCGAGCGCTCGCCGCAATGGCGATCGCGCGGCCAGTGCACGCGCCGATCCCTAGCGAGGAGTATGAGCAGGCACAGTTGCTCGCGGCCGAGAAGGAGGCGATCGGCCTGTTCGTGTCGGCGCACCCGCTGAAGCCCCTGCGCGAGGCGCTGCGCGCGCGCGTGGACTGTCCTTTGAGCGCGCTGGCGCAACGGCGCGACAAGGACAGCGTCACGGTGGGAGGGATCATCGTGGAGACCAAGCGCATCCGCACTCGCAACGGCGACCCGATGATGTTTGCGACGCTGGACGATCTCTCCGGCGCCGTGGAGGTGCTCGTGTTCGGCGCCGCGCTGTCAGATCACGAGGCGGCGCTATCCACGGACGAGGTGGTTCTCATCAAGGGCCGGGTGGACCACAAGGAAGCCGGCAAGACGTGCCTGATTGCGCAGTCGGTGGAGCGCTTCGCCCCCTCCGAGCAGGAGATCGCGCAGGCCCGCGCCAGCGCACAAACCCAGCGTCAGGCGGCGGTTTCGATGGCGCGCCCGCTGCACCTGCGCGTCAACGCCGCGACGCTCCCAGACGCCGCGATCGAAGAGCTCAAGGCGGCGATCGAGGAGTGTCCCGGCGCCGCCGAAGTGCTGCTGGACGTGCAAACGAGCACCGGCACGCGCAGGTTGCGCTTCGGCAGCGCGTATCGGGTGCAGCACACCGCGACGCTGCGGGCCGAGCTCGAACACGCGCTAGCGCCGTTTGCCGCCGCTTCCCCCGACCGGGCGACGGGCACCGCCGCGGCGGGCTGACGCGCGCCGCCGCGCGGCAACGCCGCGCGAGTGCAGGCGCATCGCGAGCTGTACTTCCTCGCGGCTTGGGCCGCTGTGTTTGAGGCCGGGCGTCTCGAGCACGCACGGCAGCTGTTGGAAGGCCGGCGCGCCGAGAAACGACGCGCATCCGCGCTCGCCGAGCTCGCCGGCGCCGATGTTGGCGTGGCGGTCGCGATTTGAGCCCAGCGGCGCCTGCGAGTCGTTCAGATGCAACGAGCCCACGCGCTCGAGGCCGAACTGCGCCTCGATCTGTGCGCTGAGCGCGTCGACCCCTGCGGGCGTGCGGATGTCATAGCCCGACGCCAGCAAATGGCAGGAGTCCAAGCACACCTTCACGCGCGCGTCCTCGCCTATCGCCGCGATCAGGCTCTGCAGCTCCTCGATCGAGCGCCCGAGCGTGCCGCCCGCGCCTGCGGTGTTCTCGAGCAGCAGATCGCAGCCCTCGGTTTCGCCCAGCGCGCGGCGAATCGTCTGCCCGGCGCGGCGAATCGCGCTGCGCGCGTCGCCGCCCTTGGCCGAGCCGGGGTGCAGCACCACGCCCGCCGCGCCCAACGATGCGCCCAGGCGCAGGGAGTGCGCCAGCGACGCCCGCGATTTGTCGCGCATTTCTGAGTCCTCGCTGGCGCAGTTGAGCAGGTACACGGCGTGGATCAAGAGCGCGTCGATGGGGCTCTCGGCCATCGCGCTGCGAAAGTCCGCGATGTCCTGCGCGCCGTACTCGGTCGGTTTCCACATCCGCGGCGACTGGTTGAAGATCTGGATCGCGCGGCAGGCCCGCTCGCGCCCTCTTTCGATCGCCTTGGCCAGTCCCCCGGCGGTCGAGACGTGCGCGCCGATTAGCATGCGAGCCGATTATGAGGGTTCGATTCGCGCCGTCGCCGACCGGCGAGCTGCACATCGGCGGTGCGCGCACGGCTCTGTTCAACTGGCTGCTCGCCCGCCACGAACGCGGCGAGCTCGTGCTGCGCATCGAGGACACCGACCGCGAGCGCTCGCGGCCGGAGAACATCGTGCAGATAATCGACTCGCTGCGCTGGCTGGGAATCGACTGGGACGAGGGGCCGCTGCTTCAGAGCGAGCGCGGCGGGCGCCATCACGAGGCGCTGCAGGCGCTGCTGCAAAGCGGCCACGCCTATCACTCCAACGCGACCGCCGACGACGTGAGCGCTTACAAGGCGGCCCACGGCGCCGAGCGGGGATTTCGCGGGCGCCCCGAAGCCGACGGCGCGGTGCGCCTACGCGTGCCCGAGGAGGGCGCGACGGTGGTGCACGACCTGATCCGCGGCGAGACGCGCTTTGAGCACGTGCACCTGGACGACCCCGTGATCGCGCGCGCCGACGGCTCGGTGCTTTACAACTTCGCGGTCGCAATCGACGATCTCGACGCGCGCATCACGCACGTGGTGCGCGGCGAGGACCACCTCTCCAACACGCCCAAGCAGCTGCTCGTGCTCGAAGCGGCGCGCGAGGCCGGGCTCGGCGGCAGCGCTGCGCCGCTGCCGTTCTACGCGCACCTGCCACTGCTGCACGGACCCGACGGCAAGAAGCTGTCAAAGCGCCACGGCGCTGCGTCTTTGGACCAGTTACACGACGCCGGGTATCTGCCTGAGGCGGTGCGCAACTACCTGGCGCTGCTGGGCTGGGGCAGCGGCGACGACAGCACGGTTCTGTCCACACCGCAGCTGACCGAGCGCTTCACGCTCGAGCATGTCAGCCGCAGCCCGGCTCGCTTCGACGAGACCAAGCTGGGCTGGCTCAACGGCGTTTACATCAGGGCGCTGCCCCCCGAGGAGCTCACGGCGCGCGTGGCCGACTTCTTGCGCCGCAGCGGCCACGCGGACGCCGCGGCCGACGCACGCCTGGGCGAGGCGGTTCGGATCAGCCAGGAGAAGATCCACACCCTGGCGGACTTCTGGCCGCTGACGGGCCCTCTCCTAAACGGCGTGAGCGATGATCCCAAGGCGCGCCGGCGCTGGCTGGGCGACGACGGGCGCGCCACGCTGGCCGTGGTGCGCGAGGCGCTCGCGCGGCTGGAGAGCTTTGACGAGGGCTCCGTGGCGGGCGCGCTGGGCGCGATCGTGACCGAGCGCGAGCTGAAGCCCGGCGAGGTCTACCAGCCGCTGCGTGTTGCGGTTTCCGGCACCACCGTGTCCCCGGGCATCTTCGAGAGCGTGGCCCTGCTGGGCCGCGAGGAGACCCTGCGACGTATCGACCGCGCGCTGGCGGGCGGCTGAGCAAATTCCGCGCTCAACCGATCGGCACGCGCTGCCGATAGGAGGGCTACGTGGAGCAAACCCGGATGGTTAACGGCTCCAACCCCGATCACGCACGCATGCACGCAACCGCGCAGAAGCTAAAGCAGAGCCCGCCGCCGGCCAACGATGGCCCGAGCCCCGACGGAGCCCTTCGCTCGGCGCCCGCCGCGCCCGCTTCCGAGCGCCACCAGAACGAGGGCCACGGCCGTCGGCTGACGATGGCCTTCGAGGCGCTGGAGGCCTTTCCGGCGCTCGCCGAGTCGCGCGACAGGCTGCTGACGGTCATCTCCAAAGACCACGTAGCCACGGCCGACGTCGTCAGCGCGGTGGAGTCAGACGTGGCCTTGGCCATCGCCGTCCTGCGCATGGCAAACCAGGCACAGGACGGCCGCGGCCGCATCGACACCGTGGTGGGGGCGGTGGACCTGCTGACGGCCAAGACGGTGCACGGGCTTGCGGCGCGCGTGCGCACCTTTGACTTCTTCGAGCGCTCCGGCGTGTGGGAGGGGGCGCCCGAGCGCTTCCGCTTGCACGCTCTTGCCACACAGCACGCCGCCGACCGGGTGGCGGGCGAAGTGGGCTATGAGCACCGCGACCGGCTCACGATCACAAGCCTGTTGCACGACGTGGGCAAGCTGGTGCTGATGTTCGCGTATCCGGGCTACCCCGCGCAGGTGCACCGCGGCGCGAAAACGCCCGAGGATCGCGTGCACCGCGAGCGCCGCGAGCTCGGAGTCGACCATGCGCTCGTGGGCGGTGTGCTCGTGCGCCGTTGGGGCCTGCCCGCGACGATCGCCACGACGATCGAGCGCCATCACAACCCCGAGGTCGAGGGCGAGGCCGCATTCATCCGCCTCGCCGACATGCTCGCGCACTACGAACAGGGTGCGCCCGTCTCGCCGAATGAACTGCTGCGCAGCGCGCGCACCGTGGGCCTCGGCCCCGAGGAGCTGCGCAGAGTGATGTACGAGCTCCCCAGCGCGCCCACCCAGCGCCGTCGCCACGTCGACCCGTGCCCGCTGTCCTCGCGCGAGCTCGGCGTCCTGCAGCGCCTGGCCGAAGGCAAGGTCTACAAGCAGATCGCGCACGAGCTCACGCTCTCCACCAGCACCGTGCGCACGCACCTGCACAACATCTACGGCAAGCTCGGCGCGGTCGACAGGGCGCAGGCGGTTCTGATCGCCACCGAGCGCGGCTGGTTGTAGACCACTACGATCGCCTGCGGCAGCGGCTGCACCGCAGCCGCGTCGCGATGATCTCGATCACCAGCAAGTCTCCGTACGCCGTGCTCGCCCTCGTCGAGCTGGCTCGCAGCGGTGGCTCGGACCCGATCCCTATCGCCGAGCTGGCGCGCCGCCGCGACGTGCCGGTGCAGTTTCTCGAGCAGCTGTTCGCCGCGCTGCGCCGCGCGGGCGTGATCAGCTCCCAGCGCGGAGTCAAAGGCGGCTATCGCTTCGCGCGCCCACCGGGGTCGGTGACGGTGCTGGAGGTCGTCGAGCTGCTCGACGGCCCGCTCGGCCGCGACGCCGAGGGCGTGTTCGCGGATGCCGCGCTGGCCGCGCGAGAGGTGCTCAGGGCGATCTCGATCGCCGACGTCGTCGAGCGCGAGCAGCGCGAAGCCGGCGCGACGATGTACCACATTTAGCGCGGCTATCGTGGCTCGCCAGGGGGCCGTCCGAGATCCGATGCCGGCAACGAAGAGCAAGCTCGACTTCATCGTGATCGGCGCACAGAAGGCGGGCACCACCGCGCTGTTTCGGTATCTGCGAGAGCACCCGGAGATCTCGCTGCCCGACGGCAAGGAGTGGCCGTACTTCAGCCACGATCGCGTGTTCGACGGCGGATGGGATGCGTACATCGCGAACGTTGTGCGCAACGGCTATCACCGAGACGCCGATCCGCAGCACAAGTGGGGAACCGTCACGCCTCAGTACATGGTGGGCGGCGTCTACCAACGCGACTCGGGTCGCGCTGACAATGCCGCATACGACGAGCGCACGGTACCCGCGCGCATGCGCGCGCGCCTGCCGGACGTGCGGCTGGTGGCGATGCTGCGCGATCCCGTCGAGCGAGCGATCTCACACCACCGGATGGCGGTCATGCGCGGCCAGGAGCGGCGATCGTTCGACGCCGCGATCGCGGCGCAGCTTCAGCCCGACGCGCTTGCGCGCGCGCGCCGCTTCCCCGCCGAGAACACCGGCTATGTGGCGTGGGGCGAGTACGGCCGCATGCTCGCCGGGTACCTCGAGGTCTTTGCGCGCTCGCAGCTACTGGTCACTTTCACATCCGAGCTTGAGAGCTCGCCCGCGCAGGTGCTGCACGACGTTCATGCCTTCATCGGCGTCAGCGCCGACTTTCAGCCGCGCAATCTCGGCGAGCGCTACCGGGTGGCGACTACCGTTCGCGGCTTTGAGTGGCGCAGCCCGTCGTCGTGGATGAGCCCGTCCTCGCCGATGAGCCCTCAGGGTGTGGCGCGAGCGCTGAGGCAAAGCGCAGCCGCGCGCGCGGCCTGGCACGCGCTGCCGCGCGCTCAGCAGGTTCGCCTGCGGCGCCCGTATGAAGCCATCGCCTCACGGCTGGCCACGCGCAACAGGCGACGCACACCGAACATCGTCAGCGCCCACGCGCAGCCGACGCCCGCCGTTCTCGCGGCGCTGCGCGAGCACTACGCGCGTGATCGCGAGACGCTGCTGGCGCTCGGAGTCACGCCGCCGTGGCCCGCGGCGTAGCCGACCTCGCCTGGCGACGACGGTTCACTCGTTGACTTCCCACAGGGGCGCGTCTACTGTCAGCTGCGCAGAGAAAGGGCCCTGGTACGGGCGCCCGTGAGGGCGCGCTCGCGCCGGGGGCACGGACGCACAGCAGCACAACCACGGAGGGAAAGGGATGCGCGGAGGGTCGTCTCCGCAGCACGCAGCGACGGATCGCTCAATCGTCTGGCGTGGGGTCGCCACGGCCGTCCCCGTGTCAGCGTTGTCGGCCGCGGCCTTGCTCGCGGTAGCGGTCGCGGCGCTGCTTGCCACCGCGCTTCGCTCTGCGACGCCGGCGGTCGCGCCAAGTTCGCACGCGCCGGGCCCAGCCAGATTGGCGCCGGCCTCGACGCTGCAGGTGCGCTTCACGCCTTCCGGGGCGCAGCTGCACGCCGGCCCG
This sequence comes from Solirubrobacteraceae bacterium, assembly GCA_035939635.1. Taxonomy (GTDB): domain Bacteria; phylum Actinomycetota; class Thermoleophilia; order Solirubrobacterales; family Solirubrobacteraceae; genus Palsa-744. The sequence continues at coordinate 9,592 of DASZFR010000153.1, read as the reverse complement.
GCGCGGGTTTCCCTGCGCCTGAGCGGCGTGGGGGGCGCGGGCGCGGCTGAAGCGCTACCGGCTGCGACCCCGCACAGCTCGCCGCGGGCCACCGAGTACCTGCATCCGGAAATCGCCGAGTGGTACATCCACGGCGCGCGGGGCCTGGAGCAAGGCTTCACGATCGCGCGCCCACCGCACCGGACCTCATCGAGCGGGCGCTTCGAGCTTCACGTGCAGGCCGCCGGCAACGTCCGCCCGTCGATGTCGCGCTCCGCTGCGAGCGTGATCCTCAGCGGCCCCGGGGGCGTACGCCTGCGCTATGGCGAGCTTCGCTCCACCGACGCGAACGGTCGCAACCTCCCGAGCCGGCTGTCGCTGCGGGGCGGCGAGATCGTGATTGGCGTGGACGCTGCCCGGGCGCGCTATCCGCTGCGGATCGACCCCTTCGTGCAGCTTCAGCCGATGATTCGACCGGAAGGCGAAGAGAGTGTGGCGGGCGCGCTCGGCACGACGCTGGCCGTGTCGGGCGACGGAGACACCGCGCTCGCCGGCGCCACGCGCAACGATGGGGCCGCCTTCGTGTTCGCGCGCCCGGAACGCGCCGCGCCGTGGGCGCGACAGGGTCAGAAGCTCGTGGGGCTGCGCGAAAACCATCGCGTGACAGAACACCTGTGCGAAGAAGAAGCGGGAGAACCCCAGGGCTGCGGGTTCGGCGCCGGGGTCGCCCTCTCGACAGACGGCAACACGGCGCTGATCGGCAGCCCGCTCGAGCTGGCGCCCTGCGAAGGCGGGGTCGAATGCGCCCAGCAGGGTGCCGCGTGGGTGTTCACGCGATCCACCGGCGGCGTGTGGACCGAGCAGCAGCGCATCGTCGTCGGCGGCGCAGAAGAGTCGGCGGCCGGCCGCTTCGGCCGTTCGGTGGCGCTGTCGGGCGACGGAAACACCGCGCTGATCGGGGCCCCCGGCGACGGCGGGCACGCAGGGGCCGCGTGGGTTTTCACGCGCTCGGGGGGCCACTGGTCCCAGCAGGGCTCCAAGCTCGTCGCACCCACCGAGGCCGGGCCCGGCCACTTCGGCTTCGCGCTGGCGCTGTCGGCGGCCGGCACCAGCGCGCTGATCGGCGCGCCTGCCGACGCGTCGAACACCGGCTCGGCGTGGTCCTTCACGCGGTCCGGCACAACTTGGGCGCCGTCGGGCAAGCTGGTTGCGGGGCCAGCCGAGAGCGGCGAAGGGCACTTCGGCTTCAGCGTCGCGCTCAGCGCCGGCGGCGAACTTGCGCTCGTGGGCGCCCCGGCCGACACCGCCGGCCGCGGCGCTGCGTGGTCGTTTGCACACACCGGCGCGGGCTGGGGCGGGGCCGAAACGCTGACCCCGCTGAACGAGCTTGACAAGGGGGAATTCGGCTACGCGGCGGCGCTCGCGGGCGACGGAAGCGTGGCGCTCGTGGGCGGTCCCGGCGATCATCTGAACAACGGCGCGGCGTGGGCGTTCACCCGCGCGGGCAGCGGCTGGGCGGGCTTCTCGCAAAAGCTGATCGCCCCAGCAGCCGAAGCGGAAGCCAAGGCCGCATTTGGCGCCGGCGTGGGCGTGTCCGCAGACGGGGCGAACGCGCTCGTCGGGGGCCCCGCCGAGCTTGACGGCAACGGCGCCCTGTGGGCGTTTGGACAGAACGACGAAAGCGGCGGGGGCGGCGTGGGCGCAAGCTCACCCGAAGTCAAAAGCGTCACGCCGCGGGAAGGCCCGTCGAGCGGCGGCACGCGCGTGACGGTCGGTGGCTCCAACCTTGCGGGAACCACAGCGGTGAGCTTCGGGGGAGCGCTGGCGACGCTGGAAAAATCCTCAAATCGCGCGCTCACGGTGATCGCCCCGGCGCACGCGCCCGGAGTGGTCGACGTCACGGTCACGGCCAACGGGAACACAAGCGCAGTGGACGCGCGCGATCGCTTTACGTACACCGGCGGCGAAGGCACCCAGCGCCCGCCGGGGCCCGAACCGTCGCCCGAAGTGCTCGGCGCCATCGCCGGCGCGCCGTCGCTGTCTGCGATGCCATTCGTGCAGCACGCCGCGCCGGGCCCGCACTGCACGGCGTCGGCGCCGGCGAAGTCGATCACCATGAACAGCAAGAGCCGCGCCGCCGTCAAGCTCGTGCTCGCCGGTGCGGGCACGTGTCGCGGACGCGTGACCCTGGCGATCAAGAAAGCCATCGCGCATCACCGGCCGAAGCTAGTGACGATCGCGTCGGCTTCGTTCTCGCAGCCCGCGGGGCGCACGCTTTCGCTCTCGCTCGCGTTGAACAAGCTCGGCCGCGCGTTGCTGCGCGCTCGCCACGGCAAGCTCACCGCGAGCCTCACCCTGCTCAAGCTGTCCCCCGCGCCAGTCGCCGCTCATACCTCGAGCGTGCGCCTGAGCGCGGCGCACCAGAGCACCGCCAAGCACTAGTCGTCGCCGGCCGCGTCGCGCGAGCGCGCCCCTGGCGCTGCTCTAATGTCGTGCGCCATGGCGCAAATCCCGATCAACATTTCAGAGCTTGTCGGGGACACGCCAATGGTGGCGCTGCCGCAGATGCTCGCCGGCACGGCCGCGGGCGACAACGGCGTGCAGCTGTTCGCCAAGCTCGAGTCGTTCAACCCTGGAGGCAGCGTCAAGGACCGCATCGGCGTGGCGATGATCGAGGCCGCCGAGGCCGAGGGCCGGATCGAGCCCGGACGCACCACAGTCGTGGAGGCGACGAGCGGCAACACCGGTATCGCGCTCGCACTGGTGTGCGCGGCCAAGGGGTATGACCTCGTGCTCACGCTGCCCCAGGGGATGAGCCGCGAGCGCGAGAGCCTGCTGCGCCTGTACGGCGCGCGCGTCGATATCACCGAGTCGCTCGGCGGCATGGCGGAGGCCGTCGACGCTGCGCGCGCGATGGCCAGCTCCGGCGACGTTTTCCTGCCCGATCAGTTCTCAAACCCAGCCAACCCCGAGGCGCATCGCCGCGGCACCGGGCCGGAGATAGAGCGCGCGCTGGACGGACGCGTGGACGTGCTGGTGGCGGGCGTGGGCACCGGCGGCACGATCACCGGCGTGGGCGAGTACCTGCGCGAGGGCAATCCGGACCTGCGCATCGTGGCTGTCGAGCCGCGCAGCTCTGCGGTGCTGTCGGGCGGGCAGCCCGGTCCGCACCGCATTCAGGGGATCGGCGCCGGCTTCGTCCCGCCCGTGCTCAACCGCGAGCTGCTCGACGAGGTGATCGCGGTGTCCGATGACGACGCGATCCGCACCGCCTGGCGCTGCGCACGGCGGTGCGGCGTGCTCGCGGGCATCTCCTGCGGTGCGGCGCTATGGGCCTGTCTGCAGATCGCCCAGCGCGCCGAGTGCGCCGGCAAGCGGCTTGTGGTGATCATGCCGGACTCCGGCGAGCGCTACATCTCGCAGGCCTTCTTCGCCCCCTAGCGATCCGAGCTGAGTGCCGGGGGAGTAACGCTACGCTGTGCCGATGGCGGGCGTGCGCTCATTTGCACGGGTCGCGCGGGAGCTGCGCCGTGACGTGCGCGCCGCCCGCGATCGCGATCCGGCCGCGCGCGACGTGGGGCCGGCGGAGATCCTAGCCACCTGGCCCGGCATCCATGCGCTGCTCGCGCACCGCGTCGCGCACGCGCTGCACGTCGCCGGCGTGCCGCTGCTGCCGCGCGTGATCTCGATGCTCTCACGCGCGCTCACCGGCATCGAGATCCACCCGGCGGCGCGCATCGGCGAGGGCCTGTTCATCGACCATGGCTCCGGCGTGGTGATAGGCGAGACCGCAGACATCGGCGACAACGTGACGCTCTATCAGGGCGTCACGCTCGGCGGCACCGGCTTTGCCACCGGCAAGCGCCACCCCACTGTGCAGGACAACGTCACGATCGGGTCCGGGGCCAAGCTGCTGGGACCGATCACGGTGGGGCACGGGGCCAAGATCGGCGCGAACAGCGTGGTTATCACCGACGTACCTCCCAACAGCACGGTGGTCGGGAACCCGGGTCATCCCGTGCGTGTGGACGGGCGGCGCGTGGAGGGGCCCGACGCCGATTGGATCCACCTGCCCGACCCGATCGCGGAGGCAATCGAGGGACTGTCCAGCCGCATCGGCGCGCTGGAACGCGGCCTGGCCGAGCTGTCCGACGAGCAGCCGCAGCCGGTCGCCGAGGTGCGCCCGCTGCGCCGCGCGCGCGGGCCCAATCCGGCCGGCGGCTGAGCGCGGCCGGTGCCGCGGGCGCCGCGCTCGCACGGCGCCCGCCCGAGCGGCGGCGGCGGCCCGCAGCGGCGGCGCTTTCGCCGGCCGCACGCACTTCTATGCTGGCTCGACGATGGCCGTAAACCCCCACGCCGAGCACCTCGAGGAGCTGCTGACCGGGCTCAACGAGCCCCAGCGCGAGGCGGTCACGCACGGCGAGGGCCCGCTGCTGATTCTCGCCGGCGCGGGCAGCGGCAAGACGCGCGTGCTCACGCACCGCGTCGCGTTTCTGATCTACACCGACCAGGCGCAGCCCCAGGAGATCCTCGCGATCACGTTCACCAACAAGGCGGCGAGCGAGATGGCGGGCCGCGTGGCGCGACTGCTCGGGCGCAACACGCGCGGGATGTGGCTGATGACCTTCCACGCAGCCTGCGCGCGGATACTGCGCGCCGAAGCGGCACGGCTGGGCTACACCCGCCAGTTCACGATCTACGACCAGGCCGACGCGCGCCGGCTGACCAGGCGCTGCGCCGACGCGGCAGGCGTGGACCCGCGCCGCTACACGCCCGCGATGATCAACTCGAGCATCTCCGCGCACAAGAGCCGGTTGCGCTCTCCGGCTGAGATCCGCGGCGAAGCGAGCTCGGCCTACGACGAGATGATCGCCGACGTGTACGAGCTGTATGAGCGCGACCTGCACCGCATGAACGCGATGGACTTCGACGACCTGCTGTTTCGCGCGGTGAACCTGCTGGAGCTGTTCCCCGAGGTCCGCGAGCGTTACGTGCAGGCGTTCCGCCACGTGTTGGTCGACGAGTACCAGGACACGAACTTCGCGCAGTACCGCCTGCTGCAGCTGCTCGTCGGGGGAGGGCGCGAGGACCCCGCGCGCGGGCAGCGCACGCGCCTGCCGGGACATCGCAACCTCGCGGTGGTCGGCGACGACTCGCAGTCGATCTACAGCTTCCGCGGCGCGGAGATCCGCAACATCCTGGACTTCCAGGAGGACTTTCCCGACGCGCGGGTGGTCAAGCTGGAGCAGAACTACCGCTCCACGCAGACGATCTTGCGCGCGGCCAACGCCGTGATCGCCAACAACAGGGGCGGCATCGCAAAGCAGCTGTGGAGCGAGCTGGGCGACGGCTCGCAGGTGCACCTGCGGGTAGCCGGCGACGAGCACGCGGAGGCGCGCTTCGTCGTGGGCGAGATCCAGCGGCTCGTGGACGAGGGCGCGGCGCGCACCGACGTGGCGGTGCTGTACCGCACCAACGCGATGTCGCGCGTGCTCGAGGACGCGCTGGTTCGCAACGAGATCAGCTACCAGGTGATCGGTGGCACGAAGTTCTACGAGCGCGCCGAGATCAAGGACGCGATCGCCTACCTGTCGCTGCTGCTCAACCCGTTCGACGTGGTGAGCTTCACGCGCATCGCCAACTCGCCGCGGAGGGGAATCGGCCAGACCTCGCTCGCGCGCGTGCTCGCGCACGCCACCGCGCAGGACATGTCCGTGTGGGAGGCCGCCGGGGCGCCCGAGCAGGTCCCCGGCCTGGGCACCGCCGCCAGCAAGGCGCTCGAGCGCTTCATGCAAGCCATGTCGGAGCTGCGCGCGCTCGCCGAACACGACGCGTCGATCGGCGAGCTGATCGAGGCCGTGCTCTCGCAGAGCGGCTACCTGGACGCGCTTTCTGCGGACGGCACGATCGAGGCCCAGGGCCGCATCGAGAACCTCGAGCAGCTGGTCGAGGTGGGTCGCGAGTTCGACGCCACCGCGCCCGAAGACGCCGACACGCTTTCAGATTTCCTGCAGCAGATCGCGCTGCTCTCCGACGCCGATCAGCGCAGCGAAGAGGAGGGGCTCGTGACGTTGATGACGGTGCACAACGCCAAGGGCCTCGAGTACCCGATCGTGTTCATCGTCGGCCTGGAGGACGGCGTCTTTCCGCACTCGCGCGCGTTGGAGGAAGGCGGTCTGGAGGAGGAGCGGCGGCTCTTCTACGTGGGAGTCACGCGCTCGATGCGCGAGCTGTATCTCACGCATGCGTTCCGCAGAGCGTTGTTCGGTGCAAACGCGCGCGGCATGCGCAGCCGCTTCATCAACGAGATCCCCGCCGAGCTGCTCGACGAGCCGCCCGCGGCGGCGGCCGACGGGCGCGGCGGGTGGAGCGCGGCGGCCGCGGCCTCCCGTGAAGCGATGGCAGACGTGGGCGCCGACGCGTGGGCGCGGAGCGATCGCTCAGGGCAGCCGGCGCAAGCGCGGTTTCGGCTTGGCGAGGACGTGGTGCACGCCGCCTTCGGCGAGGGAGTGGTCACGGGTGTGGAGGACGGCGGCGTGATCGTGGTGCGCTTCGCCGACGATGGAAGCGAGCGCAAGCTAATGGCCGAGTACGCGCCGGTCAGCCGCCGCTGACCGTACGATTCCAGGGTGGCGGCGAGGATCATCGACGGCAAGGCGGTCGCGGCGCGGGTGCGCGCCGGCGTGGCGGAGGAGGTGCGCGAGCTGCGCGAGCGAACCGGTGTGAGCCCTGGGCTTGCGACGGTTTTGGTGGGCAGCGACCCGGCGTCGGAAATCTACGTCGGGGGCAAGCAGCGGGCCAGCGCCGAGGTGGGAATGGTGGCGATCGACCGGCGTCTTGCAGCCGACTCCTCGGCGGCCGACATCGCCTCCGAGCTCGAGAGCCTCAACGCCGACGACGACGTCAACGGCATCCTGCTGCAGCTGCCGCTGCCGGGCGGCCTCGATGGATCGGAGCTGACGGCGCTGATCGATCCGGCCAAGGACGTCGACGGGCTCACTCCGGTGAACGCGGGCCTGCTCGCTTTGGGCCGCGCCGGGCTCAGGCCGGCGACGCCGCTCGGGGTGATGGAGCTGTTGGCCGATGCCGGCGTGGATCTGGAGGGGGCCGAGGTGGTCGTGGTCGGACGCTCGAACCTGTTCGGGAAGCCGATGGCGGCGCTGGCGCTGCAAGCAAACGCCACCGTCACCGTGTGTCACTCGCGCACGCGCGACCTGCGAGCGGTCTGCGCGCGCGCCGACGTGCTGGTTGCGGCGGTGGGCCGGCCGCGACTGATCGGAGCCGAGTTCGTCAAGCCGGGCGCGGTCGTGATCGACGTCGGGCAGAGCCGGCTGACGCCGCAGGAGGCTCAAAACAAGAGCGGGATAGTCGGTGACGTGGACTTCGAGCGCGTCAAAGACGTCGCGGCGGCGATCACGCCGGTACCCGGAGGCGTGGGCCCGATGACGATCGCGTTGTTGCTGCGCAACACGCTGCAGGCGGCGCGTTCGCTCGCGCGGGTGGGCACATGAAGGCGACTGCCGCGCAGCGACGGCTGGCGACGCGGCGCTGCGGAGGAGGCGCGGCGTGAACGTCAGGTGGCTGCGCAGCGGCGAGCTGATCGTGCTCGCCGGAGTGGCGCTCGTGGTTTCCTCGCTGTTTCTGCGCTGGTATGAAGGCCCGGGCGGCACGCTCGACGCGTGGGACACCTTCGGCCCCGCCATGGCGCTGGTGCTCGCCGCCGCCGTCGCCGGCCTGGCGCTGGTCGTGAGCACGGTCACCGAGCGCAGCACTGCGCTGCCCGTAGCGATCGGTGTGTGGACTGTGGTGATCGCCATCCCGGGACTGGTGGCGGCGATCGTGCGTGTGCTCGAGCGACCAGATCACAGCACGACCGTTTGCTTGGGCGCGTGGCTGGCGCTGGCGGGCACCGTGGCGATCTTCGCCGGCGCGTGGCAGTCCCTCCGCGACGAACGCCCGTCGCGGTATGACCCCGCCGAACCGCAGCCGCGCCCGTTGCCTTAGGCGGAGCCGCCATAGCGAGGCGCCCCCGGCCCCGCGAAGCGGACCCGCCGCCGTGACGTGCCCCCGGCCCCGCGAGTCCCACCCGCGGCCGCGACGTGCCCCCCGGCCCCGCGAGGCGGACCCGCCGCCGCGATGTACCGCCGCCTGCGGCGGGAGGCGCGGTCGACCGGCCCACCGTCGCGGGGAGGTGGCACCCGCCGCTAAATACAATCGGCGCCACTGTGATCGAGCGCGACGAGGTGCTGGCCGTGGCGCGGCTTGCCCGCCTGCAGCTGAGCGACGCTGAGCTCGAGCCGATGGCGCGCGAGCTGTCGTCGCTGCTCGAGCACATCGCGAAAATCGCAGAGCTCGATCTCGACGACGTGGCGCCGACATCACACGTGGTCGACGTCAGCGGCGCGCTGCGCGCCGATAAACCGCGCCCGTCGTGGCCGCGCGAGGCGATGCTCGCGCAGGCGCCGGCGATGAGCGAGGACGGCTTTCTCGTCCCCAGCCCACAGGCATGAGCAAGGGGGAGGTCCTCGCCATGTCGGTCTGCGAGGCCGCCGCCGCCGTGCGCGAGGGCGCGCTCTCGGCGCTAGAGCTCTCGCAGGTGTATCGCGACCGCGCCGAGGCCGACAGCCGCGCCGGCGCGGACGGGCTGAACTGCTTTGTGTGGGTGGCGCCCGCAGCCCCGCGCCCCAACGGCGGCGAGCCCACCGCGCTCGGCGGCGTGCCGATCGCGGTGAAGGACCTGTTTTGCGTGCGCGAGATTCCCAGCCAGGCGGGCTCGCGCATCATCGAGGGCTACGTGCCGCCGTTTACGGCAACCTCGGTGGAGAGGCTCACCGAAGCCGGCAGCTGGGTGCTGGCGAAGACCAACCAGGACGAGTTTGCGATGGGCTCGTCCACCGAGAACTCCGCCTTCGGACCGACGCTCAACCCGTGGGATCGCACGCGTGTGCCGGGGGGCTCCTCGGGCGGCAGCGCGGCGGCGGTGGCCGCCGGCCTCGCGCCGTGGGCGCTGGGCACGGACACCGGCGGCTCGATCCGCCAACCCGCGGCGCTGTGCGGCATCGTCGGCATGAAACCCACCTATGGCACTGTGTCGCGCTACGGCATGATCGCGTTTGCCTCCTCGCTTGACCAGGCCGGCCCGCTCACGCGCACGGTGCGCGACGCGGCGCTGATGGTGCGCCACATGGCGGGTCACGACCACTGCGATGCCACCTCTCTGCGGTCAGCGCCAATCGAGCTGCCTGCGGCCGAGCGCCTGGACGGCGTGCGGCTCGGGGTTCCCGCGGAGCTCGCCGGCGAGGGGATCGAAGCCGGCGTGCTCGAGTCCTTTCACGCAGCGCTGCAGACGGCGGAGGAGCTCGGTGCGCACGTGACCGAGCTGCGACTGCCGCACGCGCCGCACGCGATCGCGGCCTACTACGTGCTCGCGCCGGCGGAGGCGTCGTCGAACCTCGCGCGATACGACGGCGTGCGCTACGGGTTGCGAGCGCCGGGGGCGGACGACCTCGAATCGATGTACACGCGTACGCGCCACGACGGCTTCGGCGCCGAGGTCAAGCGGCGCATCATGCTCGGCACCTATGCGCTTTCGGCCGGCTACTACGACGCCTAC
>DASZFR010000152.1:0-3710 GCA_035939635.1 Solirubrobacteraceae bacterium | reverse complement strand
CTGCGCGCCAGTCGCTCGCGTACGAAGAATGCAACGAGCAGCGCGATCGAAGCCGCGCCGAGCAGCAGCGTGGTCGTGGCGCCCCAGCCCTGTTTCGCGGCCGGGTCGACGATCGTGTACACGCCGAGCATCAGTGCGCCGGTGATCAGCAGGGCCCCCGGCACGTCCGCGCCTGCGCGTAGCCCGATGCCGGGGCGCTCCGCGACAAGCCGGCGAGCGGCCAGCGCGGTCGCGACGCCGATCGGGAGGTTCACAAAGAAGATCCAATGCCAATTGATCGCCTGCGTGATCACACCGCCCGCGAGCAGGCCAACTGAGCCGCCCGCAGACGCGACGAATGCGAACACGCCGATCGCCTTTGCCTGCTCGCGCGGCTCGGAGAACATCGTCACGATCATGCCGAGGATCACTGCGGAGGTCATCGCGCCGCCCACTCCCTGCACGAAACGCGCCGCCACGAGCCACGCGGCGCTCTGGGCGGCGCCGCAAAGCACCGACGCTGCTGTGAATAGCGCGACGCCCGCCAAGAACACACGCCGGCCCCCGACCAGGTCTCCCAAACGCCCGGCGAGCAACAGCAGGCCGCCGAACGCGATCAGGTACGCGTTCACCACCCACGCAAGGCTCGACGATGAGAAATGCAGGTCTTCCTGGATCGACGGCAGCGCGACGTTCACGACCGTCACGTCGAGCACGATCATGAGCATGCCCAGGCACAGCACGTAGAGGGCGAGCCAGCGCTCGCGGCCGGCCGTCGAAGGCGCAGCCGTCGCGGGTATCGCCGCCGCAGCGGTCATACCACCGCCCCCGCGGCGAGCGCCTCGCCGAGCTTGTCGAGCATCTCCGCGGTGCCGTGCTCGCGCGCCTGCGGCGTGTCGATGCCGTCGAGGAACACGCCCTGCTCGGTGTAGCGCAGACGCGTTCGGTCGCCCGCGGCGATCAGCTCGACCGTCGACACCGACACGGACATCCTCGCGCCGTCGCGGTGCATGTTGTACGTGTAGACGATGCGTTCGTCGGCAACGATGTCTTCGTATAGCGCGTCGTACGAATACAGCGCTCCGTTGAGGCTCGCCGCGAAGTGCTCGCGACCACCTACGCGGAAGTCGAGCTCGTGATCTCCGCCGTCCCGCGGGCCGAACCACTGCTCCTTCGCGCTCTTGTCGGCCCACGCCGTGAACACGCGCTCAGGGGTCGCGTCGTAGGTGCGCTCGATCACGAATGTCGCGTGGGTTGCCGATCGCTGACTCATCTCGATCTCCCTTTCTTTGACTGCACTGAGGGCTTGGACTCATCGGCCTGCGCCTCCAGGAAACTGCCGAGGCGGTCCAGCCGCGCCTCCCACGCCGCACGCCGCTCGCTGATCCAACGCTCGGCCGCGCTCAGCGCCTGGGGCTCGATCTCGCAGGTGCGCACGCGGCCAACCTTTGCCGAGCGCACCACGCCGGAGTCTTCGAGCACGTGCAGGTGCTGCACCACCGCCGGCAGCGATATGTCAAGCGGCCGTGCCAGGTCGCTCACCGACGCGGGGCCGTCGAGCAGTCGATCGACCATCGCGCGCCGGTTCGCATCCGAGAGCGCGTGGAAAACCACGTCCACGGGCGGTTCCGGGGAGGGCAAATACTGAAGCATCCACTTAAGTATTAGCACACCCCAGACGGGGACGCCGAGCGCCACCTTCGACCCACCACGGATCGAGGGCATCGCGTACCCGCAAACTACGTTTCGCACGCCCTGCCCGCCAGGCGCGCGAGGCGGTGCGTGAGCGGACGCGAGTCGCGCGATCGCGCCTCTGGGTTTACGGCCGGCGTCAGTCGGCCACGAGAACGGTCTTGATCGCTCCGGGCTCGCAGTGTTCGCGCAGCGCTGTGGGGGCGTCGTCCAGGCGCGCGACGTTCGTCACGACGTCCTCCGGGCCCAGGCGCCCGCCAGCCATCAGGTCGAGCACCTCGGGCATGACCGCGCGGGCGTGGGTGCGCCCGATGTGCAGAGTGAGGTTGCGTATATAGGCCGAAAGCAGCGGCAGTCGCACGTGCGCGTGCAGGCCCCCGGCACTCGTGCAGATGCCGTCTGGCGCGGTGAGGTCAAGACACCGCAGCAGCCCGCGCGGGTGCCCGGTCACGTCGACCACCAGCGGCGCCGGCTCGAGGTCTCCCATCTCGTCTGGCCTCACAGCCTGCAGGCCGAGCTTCTGCGCGAGGTCGCGCACCTCGGTGCGGGCGTCCACGAGCTGCACCTGCGACGCGCCGAGCGCGCGTGCCACCATCCCCGTCAAGAGGGGCATGCTCGCCGTAAAGGCCTCGCGATTATCGCGGCTCGCGACGATGAGCACGCGCGCGTGGGGGTCCTCTTCGAGCAGCCTCGGCAGGTGAGGCGCGATGTGTCGGTACGCGTCGCTCACGTTGTCGCCCACGCTCGCCGCGGCCACCGGATCGACCCCCTCGGGAAGCGCCACGAGCATCTGATCGGCAAACGGCACGGCGAGCACGTCAGCGATCGCACCGCCCCACAGGCCGCCCGCGACGCCGAACCCGTACATCGACACCGCGGGAACGCCCGTGCAGCTTCCGGTTCTGCCGTGCCGGCAGGCGGGGCAGATCCCGCAGTTGATCTGAAATGGGACCACCACGCGCTGCCCGGGCGCAAACGCACGGACCTCGGTGCCGACCGCCACGACCTCGGCGACGCATTCGTGGCCCAGGTGCAGCGGCAGCGGAAACGGTGTGTGCCCGAGCATGATCGGCCGGTCCATGTCACAGGTCGCCATCGCGATCGGGCGCACGGTGGCGCCGAGCGGAGCGGGCGACCCGGGCGCGGGAACCTGGCGCCACGCAAGCCGACCGCCCGGTGCGGCGACGAGCCCGCGCTGGCGAGGATTCGATCGCGCGGCAAGCGCGGCCCGCACGCGTCGGAGCCGCTCGGAGGGCTTGTCCTTGGCGACCACCGACGCCGCGGCCGCGCCGGCGGGGCCGAGCAGCCCCGCATAGTGGCGAAGCCGGCCGTGCGGGCGACTCACCCCGCCGTCAGTTCGGGCTGTGATGCAAAACCACCTCCACCGCCAGTCGCTTATCGGAGACGTGTCGCCCGCTGAGAGGCCGGTGAAGCGGCGATCGCAACAGCCAAGAGACGACACGATTGCCGCTGCGGTTCCACACCGCGAACGGGAGATGACCGCGGCCGGGCTTGCCGCTGGCGCGCAGCGCCACATCGGCTGTGGTCTTGGAAACGCCACGGGCCATGTTACCGTTTGGTATACCAGATGGTAACTTCGAGCGACAGCTCAATCGCCCCCGCTCGCTCAGCGCCGGTTCGGTCAGCGCCTGCTCGCGCAGCCTCTGCCGGGCGGCTGTCTGCCGCGCAAAGGCGCTCGCTGATCGAAGACGCGGCGGCGCGCCTGTTCGCGCGGTACGGCTACGACGCCGCAACCGTCGAGCAGATTGTCAGCGAGGCCGGGGTGAGCAAGCCAATGCTCTACCGCCACTTCGAGTCAAAGAAGGACCTGTGCATGACGCTGCTCGCGCGCCGTCGCGACGAGCTCGCCGCCGCGCCGCTGGACGAGTTCATCCACGGCACAGAGAGCGTGCAGGAGAGGCTGCCGGCGATGATCGACGCCTGGTTCGCGCACGTCGAGCGGCATCCCGACAGCTCACGAATTCTCTTTCAGGACGTCACCTTCGACGAGGACATACGGGCGCTGCAGCTCGAGCTAT
>DASZFR010000151.1:0-5834 GCA_035939635.1 Solirubrobacteraceae bacterium | reverse complement strand
GTTGCAACGTGCGCGAGCGGCGGCGTGGCGGCCGCCGCTGGCGCTAGGCCGGCGTCCCGTCATCGCGTGTGGACTAGCGTTGCGCGCCCTCGTCCTGATCGGGTCGCGCGTGCGTGTCGGTGTCTGCCGCCAGCGGGCCGTTGTGGAGGACGAATTCAGCGACCGAGCGGCCCAGCCGCTGACCGGCGTCCTCGTCGAGCTGAGTGTGCACGCCGGCGTAGACCCGGCTCACGCTTGCCTCGGCGGCCGCCGCGTCGAACTCGTCGAAGTGGCGGGTCGTACCCGGCATGACTTCCGAGGTAACCGTCAGCCCCTCGACGTCGCTATCGAAGAACGAGCGCAGGACCGTCGCTCCCGCCTGGCTGATGGTGGCGTGCGCGCCAGGATAGGAGGGATCGGCGGGCGTTTTGCTCAGCGGTGTCCATAGCGGGTTGGCCGCGAACCCCGCGAACCCGGTCTCGATCGCCGTCTGCGGGCGCCACAGCCGGTAGGTGTACTTGGCGTCGTAGAAGGCGATCACGCTGTCGGCGAACGTGACGTTGAGCTGAGCGAAGAGTCTCGCGTCCTGCGCGAGCGTGTCGTGGTGAGCGGCGGAGGCGCTCTGCGCGATTTCGTTCCAGTAGTTCCAGATGTTGCCGTTCCAGAACGTGGCGATCGTCGTCTGTTCCGTCGTGCGCGTGGTGCTGGTGTTCTGTCCCAGTGACTCGACCTGTGCGAGCGCTTGCTGGTATGAGCTGCTGCTCAGCGCCACCGGCGGCGGGGGGCGAAACTCGCCGGCTCGCGCGATGGCGAAGGGCTTCACGCTCGCCCAGTGCGTGAACACGGCGGTCGCCGGAGCAATCGGCTCGAACACGCCCGGACCGGGGGTTGCCGTGTAGGGGGGAGGTACCGCCGCGGACCCGTCCTCTGCCCGGTTCGCGAGAATCGACTGCGCCGCCGCTCGTCCGACGTTGACGGCGCGCGTTAGACGCTCACCCGGGGAGACCCGCGCCAAGTCGGCGTTGAGCTCGTTGTCCAGCGCCGGCTGCTGGGAGGGATACAGCGCCACGAGCACATCGTGTGCAGCCTGATCTGCGGCCGCTGGCGCGGAGGCGGGCTCGCCCAGAATGCGCTCAGGCAGGTACGGCGTGCCGCCGTCGACCGCCACCACCGCGTCGTAGATCGCCAGATGAAGGATCGCGAAGTCGCGCGTCGCGTGGATCGTCGGCGGTTGCAGGGGAGTCGGAGTTTTCGTTCGCACGATCGCGAGCAGGGTCCGGTTCCACTCGATCACGGGATTCGGCGCGGGTGGACCGGTCGTCCCGGACGGCGGCGTCGGCGGAGACGCGGAAGCGGCGTTCTGCGGCGCCTGCGCGACGGCCGGCGCGGCCGCGACGGCCGACGCCAGGATCGCTGCAAGGGCAGACAGTCTGCGGTGACTCATTGGATTGCCTTTCGGTTCAGAGTGAGTGAGGGATTGGCAGTCTACTACGGTCTGTAGTTTGACACGCCATCGTATGTAAATCTATTACCGTTGGTAGTAGCTAGGACGCCGAGTGTGGGCTGATCCTTCCCGACCGCCCGATCGGCTCCTCGTACGTCAGCTTTCGAGCCGACGTCAAACGACTCAGCCGCTCAACGCACGCAATGACACCGTCAGTCAGCCACCCATCGTCATACGCGGCCAGTGCCGTTGGGCCCAGCGACTCGCGCACCGCAACGACCGTCGACTCGAGCCCACGTTGGAGGGGACGCGACATGAAGATCACAGGCATCCGGCGACACCGCCCACGCAGCGTCACGGCGCCCGGTCTCAATGTTGCTGCGCCACGGTTCCATGAGCCCGCAGGCTCCCAGTCACACTCGCCACCTGGGAAATGCAGGGGCGCAGCAGCCACGGCGAAACCAGCGCGCGGCCTCCCCGCAGGCGAGGAGCACACCCGATCTGTGGCAATCAACCAATCGGCGCCGAGCTCGCAGCTGTGACGGCGCGGAGAGCGACGCGCGCGCGACGCTCGCGCTCTTCATGCTGATCTGTCGGTTCAGGGGGCGGTTTGCGGGATCTACCCGATACCGGCAGGGCCCATCGGGTGCGACTCTCAATGGCGTGAGAATCAACAGACCGAACTGCGGACACGAGCGGGTCGCCCTTGTCGAGCGCCGCGCGGCCTGCCTTGCGCCGCTTAGCGGGTGCGACTAGAGGACGCTGTGCGGCGCCCCGACCTGACCGATCTCTGCTGCGAGCTGCTCGACGCGCATGTCGACACGCTGCTGCTCGCGCGCGAGTTCGACGACGATCCGCTGTGCCAGGCGCACCTCGAATACCTGCGCGACCTCCAGCGCGCCGGTCGCGAGGCTCTCGCGCTGGTCCCGCTTCTGGCACTGCGAGCGCCCCGTTATGCGACGGGGTCCAATCACGCACCCAACTACCCCCGCCCGCTGCTTCACACTCGCGGTCACCGCCCGCAGTGGGCCCGTGCGCCGCGGGCGACGGCGCCACCCCCACGCCGTCGCCCGCGCGGCGCCTTCGAACAGCTCGACGCGGCGGATATCCGCGCAGAACATGAACCGCAGCGGCGACTCGGCCATCGCGACAGGCGTCCGGCCTGGCAACGTCAGCGCGCGTGAGGCCGCGTCTGGGCGCTAGCGAGGCGACTCGCCGCCCGTTGCGCCGTCAGCAACGGGACGACGCCGTCTTGTTCATGGCGCCGACTGCCGCCGGCCTCAACTCCGCCGCGAGTCGCGTGCGCGCGCGCAGCAGCTGCGTCGCGACAGTCTCCTCGCTGATGCCCAGCGCGCGCCCGGCCCGCTGATGCGTGAAGCCAAGTACGTCCACGGCCACTAACGCCTCACGCATGGGCTCGGGCAGGTCCGCGACGCTCGCATAGACCTCGCGGATCTCCGCTCCCGACTGCGGACGTGTGCGCGAACCGGGGTGTTCGGTCACTGCTGAGCCAGACCTCGTGGCGCTCGCCACCTGCCGGGGCGCCCTGGGGCGGCCCGCGCGCAACGCATCGCGCAGGGCATGGAAGAGCTCGTCCAGCTCGTCTCCGCGACGCGCCAGCCGTCGCCTGGAAAGCACGCGCGCGAAGGCTTCCCGGATCAGATCTTCGGCGTCCTGGCGCGATCCGCCCATCGCCCACGCGGCGCGGTAAAGACGATCGACGTGGCACGTCAAAGCATGGGTCTCGTGGACGCACGCCCGCGCATGTCGCACCTGCCGGCCTGGGCCAGAGGCGGCTGGCGTCACGGCAGGGGCACCTCTCTGACTTCCTCGGCCACCGTCCGCTCGGCGACATAAGGCGGCAGCTGCGCGAGCGCGGCCCCAACGTCGGCCGCTTGGACGAACCACCACATTCGGTGGCCGCCGCTGATACACGAGCCGAGGGGCCGGCCGCCGCGAAGGGGACTGTCAAATGCTCTCCACGACGCGATCGCGATGCGGCACTCTTGCGGCGCGTGCCGGTGCGCGAGCATGAAGGTCCGCATGGGGCGATGCTCGCACCCGGCTGCCTGTCCGGGTATCGGGTAGATCCCTTAACCGCGTCCCTGAGCGGTCCGTCGCCACCCGCCCCGGTCGGCGGTGGACATGGGCTTGCGATGTGCCTCGGCTCAGGCGCCGGAGAAGTCTCGCTGCTCACTACGCTCGACGCGGCCGGCGCCGCCGACGACGATCGCCGTGAGCGCGGAGCGTGAGTGGACCCCGAGCTTGGCGTACGTGCGAACGAGGTGACTCTCGATGGTCTTCTCACTGAGGAAGAGCACATTCGCGATCTCGCGGTTTGACTCGCCCAGCGCGACACGGTTGGCGATTTCGCTCTCCCGTGGCGTCAAGGCCGCGAGCCCCGTGCCCGGCCTCGGTCTGGCTCGACGCACTCGCGCACCCAGGCGCCGCAGCTCGCGCGCCGCGGCATCGGCCTCTCGAGTCGCGCCGCACGCCGAGAACGCGCGCTCTGCGTGCTGGAGTTCGGCGAGAGCCTCATCGCGGCGCCCGGCGGCGGCAAGCGCCCGTCCGCCCAGCGCCCTAGCCCGCGCGCTCAGCAGCGGGTTTGCCGCGGCGTCGGCGATCCTGCGTGCGTCGCAAGCTGTCTGGAGGGCGGCATCTCGGTCATCGCAGGCGAGGCCCACAGCCGCCTCGCAACAGCGGGCGGCGGCGAGCTGGCAAGGCAGCCCGGACGCCTTGGCGCGCGTGGCGGCGCGGGCCGCGGATCGCTGTGCCGACTCGCAGTCGCCGAGAGCGAGCTGCGTCTGAACCAACAGGCCCCAGCCGTGCGCGGCGCGGAGGTCGAGCAAGCGGCGCGTCGGCTCGGCGTCGAGCGGGATGAGCTCGGCGGCGGCAGCCTCGTGGTCCCCGGCCGCGCACAGTGCTCCCGCGAGTTGGATCCTCGCCGGACCGGAGAGGAACGCGTACGCCGTGCCAGAACGGCGGACCATCTCGCGGGCGCTCGCGAGCGCGCGTTCAGAGTCTCCCGCCCAATACGCCGCGAGGGAATCCGTCTCTAGCGCCCAGACGGTGCGGAAGTCATTACGCGACAAGCTGGCCTCGTCGATCGCCGTGGCCGCGACGTCGGCCGCTTCCCGCACACGACCGTGCAGGAGAAGGGCAGCCGCCGCGATCGCCGTCCAGGGAGTCACGGTGGCGGCCTGCCCGGTCATGCGCGCGACTTCGAGCCCGCGATTTAGGTGCGCCAGCGCATCGTCTGCCCGCTCCAGCCGCTCAGCGGCGTGTGCCACGTAGAAGGACACGTAGATGCGCTCGGCCAGCTGATCGTCCGACACGGCCGCGTAGGCCTCTTGGGCTTCGGCGAGATCTGCCAGAGCGTCCTCGACTTCGCCGTCGGAGCTGTGCGCCAAGCTGCTCAACGACGCGGCGAGAGTGACCATCGTGGTGTCCCCGCGGTCGCGCGCCACCGACCCGAATCGCTCGGTCAGTTCGAGCATGGGGCCGAACTGGTCGTGCCAGAGCCGATCGAGTGCGAGCTCGAGCTGCACGCTGAGCCCCGCGGGGCTATCTGGTCTTCCGAGCGCGCCGAGCGCGTGTTCGAGCTGCGCGCGCGAGTCGAACGGGTGGCCGCTGCGGCGCCTGGCATAGGCCAGCATCGCGATGAGCTCGGCGCGTTTGTCCGCCTCGTCAGGGGGCGTGAGCGAAAGCGCCTCCTGCGCCGAGGCAAGCGAATCCTCGTACGCGCCGGCGGAGGTCAGCGCTCGAGCGGCGTCCCCCAAGACGCCTGCGCGCCTCTGACGATCTGCACTCGGAGGCAGCAGGTCAGCCGCCACCAGTAGCCATCGCCCGGCGGTTGCCGGCGCCCGTGTGGCCGCATCTCGCGCGGCGTCAACGAGCAGAGCGATGGCCTCCTCGTCGCCGGTGCTGGCAGACCGCTCGATGTGATGTGCGAGTTCGCCGGTCTGCGCGCCGGCCGCAGCCAATGCGTCTGCCGCGCGCGCGTGAGCGCTGATCTGCCAGCCACCGGGCATCGCGTCATAGACGGCTCTGCGCACGATCGGGTGGCGAAAGCGAAACCGCCGTGGCGCGCTCGTCGGACGGATCAGGTCGACACGGAGCAAGTCGTCAAGCGTGGCGAGCGTGAACGCGACGTCGCACTCCGCGATCGCAGCGACCAGCTCGGGTTCAAATGACTCGCCCGCTACGGCCGCCGCCTCCAGCACTCGGCGGCAGTCGCTAGTAAGTGCGTCCAGCTCACCCTCAAGCGCGGCGAGAACGGGCGCCGGCAGGAACGAGCTGCCGGCCGGGCGCGCGGCCGAGACCGTTCTGGCCCGCCCGGGCGCAGATCGAGCTCGCGCGAGCTGCTCGAGGTAGAACGGGTTGCCACCGCTCTCGCGGAAGATCATCGCGC
>DASZFR010000150.1:0-2899 GCA_035939635.1 Solirubrobacteraceae bacterium | reverse complement strand
ACGCCGCTACAGACGATCGCCGCGCCGCTGTTTCCTCGCCATTTGCCGTGGGTGAACGTCGCGTCGGCTCCGTCGACGCTGCAGCGCGGGCGCCCGCTGCTGGTGGAGTTCTGGGACTTCTGCCGCCCCAACTCGCTGCGCACGCTGCCGTACGTAAAGGCCTGGCACGAGCGCTACGCCGCCGCGGGACTGCGCGTGGTGGGCGTGCACTGCCCCGGCTTTGAGCCCTCGCGAGACGAGCAGGCGGTGCGCGACGCGGTGGCGCGGCTGGACATCGCCTACCCGGTGCTGATCGACTCACAGCTCGAGCTGTGGCGCGAGTACGAGAACCTCGGCTGGCCGGCGCGCTATCTCTTCGACGGCCACGCGCGGCTGTGGCACTTTCACTACGGCGAGGGCGAATACCGCCAGACAGAGCTCGAGATCCAGCAGCTCCTTGGCACGCAGCGCGAGCCGCTGGCGCCGATGCGTCCCGAGGACGAGCCCGGCGCGCGCCTGGCGCGCCAGAGCGAAGACCAGCCAGGCGCGTTTTGCGGCACCTACGCCGCCGGGGGCGTGTGGGCGGTGCTCGATGGCGCGGGCACGCTGGTCGTGGACGACAGCACCCAGCCCGGGTGGTCACAGCTCGAGGTGCGCCATCCCGGCGCGTACCCCGTGGTCGAGCACGCGCGCCACACCGAAGGCGAACTCGAGCTAAAGCCCGGGCCGGGCGTGCGCTGCTACGCCACCTGCTTTACGCCCGGGGTTGCATGACGCTGCGCGCGCCCTCGATCGCCCTCGTCGAAGCGCAAAGCTTGGCGTGCGGGGCCGCGACTACGTCAGCGCCGGCTGCGCCGCGCGGCCGGCGAGCAGCTGCTCGTGGCTGTAGTCGGCGAGGAGGCGCTCGAGGCGCGGCGCGCCGGCGCCCTCGACTACGACACACGTCCCGGGCCAGTAGGGGCTCTCGCCCGGTCTTGCGCTCAGGAACACCGCGTCGTAGGTCCAACAGCCCGAGTTGACCAGGCGCGCGCCGGCCCCGCCTGGCGCGACGGATGCGTGGTCGGCGGCGCCCTGCCCGCGCCACTCCTGCTCGTGGTCGCGCGCCAGCGGGCCGGCGCGATGGGTGTGTCCGAACACGACGTAGGCGTCGCCCAACCCGAGCCTTTCCGCCACCTCGCCCATCGCGCGCAGACCGGCGCGGCGCAGCTCGCGGCTGGACACCTCCGCGTGCAGCGGCCCCAGCCCGGCGCGGTTCAGCGCCGCCACCGCGAGCGGGAAACCAGCGATCAGCGCGCGTGTTCGCACCCGCCGCGCGGCACCCGACAGCACGCTGCCGTTCGCGCCCCCGCCAGCGTCGCGCCCGTCGCTGTCTGAGCGCAACATGCGCCACGCGCGCAGCGTGCTCGTTCCGTTGAGGGCGTCGCCGGTAGGGGCATCCCTGGCTACCGCGTCGCGCCATACGTACACCGGCGCGGTCACCGCCTCATAGTCATCGGCGCTGTGAAAGCCGCTCGCGGGGCGTCCCAACAGGCGGCTCATGGCAGCGACGCTGAGCCGCTCGAGCGTGGGCACGGTGAGATGGCAGTCCAGGTAGTGACCGTGCGTGGCGTACACGTCCTCGCGCACCCACAGCCCGGGATATGCGCCGACGACGCGCGCCGGCGCGGCCAGCTGCGCGATCTGTTCCAACAGCGCGGACCCCTCGGTGGGCGCGATCATCTGCTCGAGGGCGAGCGGAGCGCGGGCCGGCTGCTGTGCGCGGCGGGCAAGCCACGGCTCGACCACGGCGTGGTCGTGATTTCCCGCCACCACGACGAGCTCGCGCCCCGCCAGCGCCGCGCCGAGGTCCGCAAAGAACGGCTCGGCCGCCGCAAGCGCCCCGCGCGCCGGCCCGTGGCGCAGCTCGAGCACGTCGCCGAGCAGCACCACGCGGTCGGCGTCGGCCGCCAAGCTGAGCAACGGCGCGCGCAGCCGCGCGTCGCGCAGCACGTCAGAGCGCGACTGACTGCCGAGGTGCAGGTCTGAGATCAGCAGGGTGCGCATCGATCGGTCCCCGGCGCCGCTGCCCTCGCCCCTGGTGGGGGGCACGCGCGCCGCGGGGGCTGCAGTCTCAGCTCGCCTCGCCGGCCGCCGCGAGCTCGCGGATCGGCTTGGGCAGCATGAAGCGCACGTCCTCGCTGACCACGTGGAACTCCGAGATGTCGCGCACGCCGCGCCGGCGGAAGTACTCGACGAGCTCCTGTACGAGATTCTCGGGCGCGCTGGCGCCGGAGGAGATGCCGACCACCGTGCGGCCATGCAGCCACTCCTCGCGCACCTCGTCGGCGCGGTCGATGAGATGCGCCTCGGTGCCACAGTCGCGCGCGACCTCGACGAGGCGCAGCGAGTTTGACGAGTTGCGCGATCCGATCACGAGCATCAGGTCGCAGCCGTCTGCCATCTGCTTGACCGCCGCCTGGCGGTTGGTTGTGGCGTAGCAGATGTCGTCGGTGCGCGGGCCGACGATGCTCGGGAAGCGCGCGCGCAGGCGCTCGATGATCGAGCTGGTTTCGTCGACAGCGAGCGTGGTCTGCGTGATGTAGGCCACGCGCTCGGGATCGCGCACCTGGAGCTCATCGACGTCGGCCTCGCTCTGCACGAGCACGATCTGCTCGGGCGCCTCGCCCATCGTGCCTTCGACCTCCTCGTGGTGGGCGTGCCCGACGAGCACGATCGTGTAGCCCTCGGCGGCGAAACGCAGCGCCTCGCGGTGGACCTTGGTGACCAGCGGGCAGGTGGCGTCGATCGTGCGCAGCTCGCGCTCCGAGGCGTTCGTGTGAACGTCCGGAGCGACGCCGTGCGCGGAGAACACCACCGTGGCGCCGTGCGGGACCTCGGTCTCGGACTCGACGAACACCGCGCAGCGGGCGCGCAGCTGCTC
>DASZFR010000149.1:0-2405 GCA_035939635.1 Solirubrobacteraceae bacterium | reverse complement strand
ACATCGCCAGCCGCAACGCGAATGACCCGCAGGCGTGGTTCCTGTTCGCACAGGCGAGCCGGCTGATGTATGCCGACCGCGATCAGTACGTCGCCGATCCGCGCTTCGTGCCCGTGCCGGTGGAGCGCATGCTCGAGCCGGCTTACATCAGGCTGCGCGCGCAGCTGATCGGTGCGCGCGCCGGGGCCCCGCCCGCGCCCGGCAACATCCCCGTGTCCCGCGGACGCGATTCCACCAACGAGTCCGCCGGCACCAGTCACTTCGTCGTGGTCGATGCTGACGGCGACGTCGTCTCGATGACGACGACCGTGGAGTCGAGCTTCGGCTCCGGTCGCACGGTCGGGGGCTTCGTGCTCAACAATCAGCTCACGGACTTCGCCTTCGCGCCCACCCAAGGCGGACGGCCGGTCGCCAACGCGGTGCAAGGCGGCAAGCGGCCGCGCTCCTCGATGGCGCCGATCATCGTGCTCGATCGCTCCAACAACTTCGTGGCCGCGCTCGGCTCCCCGGGCGGCACGGCGATCCTCGAGTACAACGCGAAGACCCTGGTGGGACTGCTCGCCTGGAAGCTCACGCTCAAGCAGGCGATTGAGCTGCCGAACCTCATCGCGCGCGGCGACAACTTCAGCGGCGAGATCGGCCGTTTCACGCCCGCGCTCATCGCGGGTCTGCGCGAGCGCGGCATTGAGCTCAAGCCCGGGCACGCGGAGAACTCCGGCCTGCACGGGATCCTGCGTCACGCGGACGGTACCTACGAAGGGGCGGCCGATTCGCGCCGCGAGGGCGTGGCGCGCATGCAGCCGCCGCCGCAGAAGTCGCAGAAGCACGCCGCGGCTGCCAACTGAGGCCCCCGAACAGCGCCGCTCGGGCCGTGGGACTCCTTCAGGGCTTGCGGAACTCGGGCGCTTGGCTCAGAGCGTCCTCTAGCTGGCGAAAGGCTGCGAGGCTCGCCTTGTGAGCAGCGGCCGAGAAATCTGCCTTCAACTCGCTGAACTCGGCCTCACCGGTGCCAGAGAAGTTCCCGCTCCATATGCGCTGCGCATTGTCGTCATAGGCGGTGCAGGAGAGGAGCACCACGAAGTGGGTCGGCATCCAGGTGAAAACACCCGATGACGATGATTCGGTTCGAATCGTCGGCACGAACACGTAGGCGATTCCTTGCTGTTTGAGTAGCGACGCATCGTTGAATGAGTTGACGCGTTGCACATCGCGGAACAAATTGAACAGGACCTTCTGCAACGCCGGCTCAAGTTCCTTGTAGGGGTGATAGGCGACCTTGTCGCCACCGCCGCCCGCCGTGGTCACTTCGGTCTCCATGTCCGCGGCGGATATGTAGTAGCCCACTTTCTTGTCGATGGGGGAGCCGCTGAGCTGTAGGGAGCGCAGCTCTGGTGTGATCACGATCTGGTGCGCGCAGCCAGCGAGCGCCAGTACTGCGAGCAATACACAGCATTTAGGCAGCGTGCTCATGCTGAGTGACTTCACTTCTTAAGCGCCGCCAGGAATTTCGGATCCGCACAAAACTCGCCCAGGAGCTTCTGCAACACTTTCGGGTAGTTTTCGTTGGCCCGCGGGATCGCGATCGCGCCGACGAAATTCGAGTCCCAGTCGAGCTGGGCAGTCTTGACGTCGTCGTAGGCGACGCTGCCGGAGCGCTTCACCACCAGCCGAGCGTCGACCTCGGCCGTCCCTTTGGAAATGCCGGCGTCCACTTCGTTGCGCAACAGCACCCCGCTGATCTCGATCGGTGAGTTCGCGTCGAGCAGCCGTGCGTCCGTGAACTCCTGCTCCAGCGCCTCACGCAGGTAGGCCGTGTACGAGCCGTAGGGCGATGTGAGCGTGCCGCCACGGATCGTTATCGAGTTGACGTCGTGCTTGGACGCGGGATCCTTGGTGATCTCGCCAATCCTCACGGGAGCCAGGCTAGCCGCCCGCAGCTTGGCGACGTTGTCGAAATCGGTGTTGTATTTCGGCGCGTTGGTCGCGCAGCCTCCGACGAGGAGACTGACGACCAAGACTGACCCGATGAGCATCCGGCGCATCGCGAATCCCCCCGCACGTTGTGGTCGGTCGCGCCGGTAACTCGCTCTGGCCAAGTTACAGGCCGCGCTTGGCAGTATAGCGCGGGCGCGCGGCGCAGTGGGGACCCCCGAGGGGGCGCGCGCGGCCACTGGTGCGGAGCAATCGGTGGTTAGTGCCCGCGGCCCGGGGCGTTGGCCGCTTTCGGGAAGCCCAAGTCGTCCGCCCCACCCCAGCGCGTCCAGCGGCCAATCACCAGGTCGGGGTAATCGCGCCGGCCGATGCTGCCGTTGTAGCGCGCGAGTGCGCGGCGTACGTCGTTGTGCTCGTAGCCGAGATAGAAGCGCAGGATGGCGCAGCCCATGTGGATGTTGGGTGCGACGTGC
>DASZFR010000148.1:0-8546 GCA_035939635.1 Solirubrobacteraceae bacterium | reverse complement strand
CTTCGACGACGTGCTCGCGGTGGCGGGCGTGTCCTTCGCGGTCGCGGCAGGCGAGGTGTTCGCGCTGCTCGGCCCCAACGGCGCCGGCAAGACCACGACGATCCGCGTGCTCACCACGCTACTTCCGGCCACCAGCGGCCGGGCGCTTGTGGCGGGCCGCGACATCGCCGGCGACGCGCTCGCGGTGCGCGCGGCGATCGGGTACATCCCCCAGGCGATCTCGGTTGACGGCGCGCTGACCGCGCGCGAGAACCTCGACTTCTACGCGCGCGTGACGGGAGTGCCACGCAGCGAACGCGACGGGCGCGTGGCTCAGGCGATAGACGCGATGGATCTGGACGCGATGCTCGACCGGCTCGCGCGCACGCTGTCGGGCGGGATGCTGCGCCGGCTGGAGATCGCAACGGCGCTTTTGAACCGGCCGGCGGTGCTGTTCCTGGACGAGCCCACCGTCGGGCTCGACCCGACCGCGCGCCGGCTCGTGTGGGAGCACCTCGGCACGCTGCGCGAAGAGGCCGGCACCACGATCCTGTTCACCACACACGTGATGGAGGAGGCCGAACGCTACTGCGAGCGCGTCGCGATCATGGATCACGGGCGCCTGGTGGAGCAGGGCGAGCCGCACGAGCTGCTGGAGCGCAACAGCGGCGACAGCCTGGAGGAGGTGTTCACCGCGGTGACAGGTCACATGCTCGACGAGCCGCAGCGGGGGAGGTTGGCCGATGTCCGCGCACAGCGCCGCGTCGCGCGCCGCCTCGGCTGAGTCGGGCCCGGTAGCCCTCGCACCGGGCGCGCTGTCGCGCATGGCCGCGGGCACGTTCGCGATGGCGCAGGCCGAGCTGCGCAAGCTGCGCCACGACCACCTCGACATCTTCACCCGCTCGGTGCAGCCACTTCTGTGGCTGTTCATCTTCGGCACCGCACTTCGTCACAACCGCGCACTGACGGTGGGCACGCTGGACTACCGCGCCTACCTGGCGCCCGGCGTGATGGCCCAGGCGGCGATGTTCATCGCGATCTTCTTCGGCCTGGCGGTGATCTGGGAGCGCGACGTTGGGCAACTGCAGCGCCTGCTGGCGACCTCGCTGCCGCGCAGCGCGATCGTGCTCGGCAAGGCGGGAGGAGCTTGCGTGCGCGCGCTCGTACAGGCGGTGCTGCTGCTGGCTGTGCTCGCGGCGACTGGAATCGCGGTGAAGTGGACCGTCACGGGAGTGATCGGCACGCTCGCCTTGTTGATGCTCGGCACCGCTGCGTTCGCGTGCATGTCGATGCTGCTCGCGGCCGGGGTGAAGGAGCGAGAGCGCTTCATGGGCATCGGGCAGCTGATCATGATGCCGCTGTTCTTCGCCTCGAGCGCGCTGTATCCCCTCGCAGTGATGCCCGGCTGGCTGCACGTGATCGCGCGCGTGAACCCGCTCACCTACGAGGTGCAGGGGCTGCGCCAGATGCTCGTGGGCGTGGGCGGCGGCGGCGAGGTGTGGCTCGACTTCTTGGTCGTGTGTGGGTTCTTCGCGATCATGCTCGCAGCGGCCACGCGCGCCTATCCCAAGGCGATCCTGTAAGCGGCCGATACGCGGCCAGCACGGACCGGAGGGAGCGAATCGATGTCCACGCCAGCTGAGGTGAAAGCCAGCCCGAGGGGCGTGCCCGGAGCGGTTACGGACCCGTCGCGGGTGCGCGCGCAGGAGCTTACGTTCGCGGGTGCCGAGGGCGCCGAGGTCAATGGCTACCTCGCGCTGCCCGCGCAACAGACCGGCCGGGCGCCGGCGATGGTCGTGATCCACGAGGCGGGCGGTCTGGGCGACCACATCAAGGATGTGGCCAATCGCTTCGCAAACATCGGCTACGTGACGCTGGCGGTCGACCTGTATACGCGTGAAGGAGGCCCGCCGCCTATGGACGACGTGCAGGCGCTGATGGCGAGGTTGTTCTCGATACCGGATGAGCGCGTGCTCGGCGATCTCGAGGGCGCGACCGACTTCCTGCGCGCACGCGATGACGTGTCTGGCAAGGTCGGATGCATCGGCTTCTGCATGGGTGGGCGCTACGCGCTGCTGTTCGCGTGCGCGAGCGACCGCCTCGATGCCGCGGTGGACTGCTGGGGCGGGTTCATCGATCAGGCGACGCTGCAGGAGCATACGACCGAGGCGCGACCCACGCCTCCGCTCGATCTCGCGGACCGGCTGCACTGCCCGCTGCTCGCGGCCATCGGCGCCGAAGACCACAACCCGTCGGCCGACGCCGGCGAGCAGCTGCGCCAGCGCGCGTCAACGAGCGGCCAGGAGGTGCGGGTGGACGTGTACGAGGGCGCGGGCCACGCGTTCTTCGCCGACTACCGCCCGACGTACAGGCCGGGACCGGCGGCCAAGCTGTGGTCGCGAGTGGTGCCGTTCCTGCAGCGCCACCTGAAGACCTCCTAGCCCTTCATATAGTCAGGCCTGGGCGCTCGCTCTCGGGCGCTCGTGTCGCTCTTTCAACCGAGGAGGCCGGCCGTGGAGCGCAAGTGGTGGACGCTGATCGCGGTGTGCGTCGCGATGTTCATGCTGCTGCTGGACATCACGGTGGTGAACGTCGCGCTGCCGGCGATCCAGCGCGCCCAGCACTCGAGCTTCCGCGATTTGCAGTGGGTGGTGAACGCCTACGCCCTGACGCTGGCCGCGTTCCTGCTGACGGCCGGATCGCTGGCGGATCTGTTCGGACGGCGACTGGTCTTCACAGCAGGGCTGGTGGTGTTCACGCTGTCGTCTGCCGCGTGCGGGCTCTCCACCACCCCGCTCGCGCTGAACCTGGCGCGCGCGGTACAGGGCATCGGCGGGGCGATGATGTTCGCGACCTCGCTGGCACTGATCGCACAGGCGTTTCAGGGCAGAGAGCGAGGCACCGCATTCGGACTGTACGGCGGCGTGATCGGCGCGGCCGTCGCGGTCGGGCCGGTGCTTGGCGGCGTGATCACGTCGGGGATCGGGTGGGAATGGATCTTCTTCGTGAACGTGCCGATCGGAATCGGCGCGGTCGCGTTGACGCTCACGCAGGTGACCGAGTCACGCGACCCCGATGCGGCGGGCGTGGATTGGCTTGGTCTTGTGACCTTCTCCGCCTCGCTGTTTTTGCTCGTGTTCGCGCTCGTGCAGGGCAACGAAGATGGCTGGGGATCCACGCGCATCGTCGCCTACCTGATCGGCTCCGTGGTGCTGATCGTGGCGTTCGTGGCCGTCGAGCTCCGCCAGCGCCGCCCGATGCTGGACATGACGCTCTTTCGCCGCCCCGCGTTCGCCGGCGCGAGCCTGGTGGCGTTCGCGTTGTCGTCGTCGATGTTCGCGATGTTCCTGTACCTCACGCTGTACGTCCAGGACGTCCTCGGCTACAGCCCGCTGCACGCGGGCCTGCGTTTCTTGCCGATCACGCTTCTTTCGTTCGTGGTGGCACCGATCTCCGGGCGGCTCAGCGTTCGCGTTCCCGTGCGGCTCTTGCTCGGCACCGGCATGCTGCTCGTCGCGGGCGGCCTGTTGGCGATGACGGCGATAAGCGCAACCTCGGGGTGGACGACGCTGATCCCGGGCTTCGTCATCGCCGGCGCCGGCATTGGCATGGTCAACCCGCCGTTGGCCTCGACGGCGGTCGGCGTCGTGGCGCCCGCCCGCAGCGGCATGGCGTCGGGCATCAACAACACCTTCCGCCAGGTCGGGATCGCGACCGGGATCGCGGCGCTTGGCGCGGTGTTCCAACACGATGTCGTGCGCAAGACAACCGCGGCGCTGGGCGAAGCGGCGGCGGGCCGCGGCGTGCTCGCGAGCACCCACACACATCTGGGCAAAGCGCTCGTGTCGGGCGACCTGGGCCCGCTGCTGGGCTCCTTGAACCCAGCCGCGCGCGGCGTGCTGGCGCATGCCTACCACGTCGGTTTCACCGAGTCGCTCACAACCCTGCTCGAGATCGGGGTCGTGGTCGCGGCCTGCGGCGCGGCGGCGGCGTTTGCGCTGG
Source organism: Solirubrobacteraceae bacterium (assembly GCA_035939635.1). Taxonomy (GTDB): domain Bacteria; phylum Actinomycetota; class Thermoleophilia; order Solirubrobacterales; family Solirubrobacteraceae; genus Palsa-744. The sequence continues at coordinate 4,565 of DASZFR010000148.1, read as the reverse complement.
TGCGCAGCCGGGACTTCGTCGGCGCGCAGCACGAGGTCGGCGCCCCCGGCGCCACAGCGGTCGAGGTCGCGGCCGGGTGACGCCGGCGCGGCGTGCAGGCGGCGACAAGCGCACCGTGCGCTGCAAGGACCTGGGGTAGCCGGCGTCGATGCACCACCGCTCACGAGGCCCGGTCGCGATCAGCCGCCGGCGTCTGATTGCGCCGGCGCGGTCGCTCGACGCTCGTGACCTGCGCAAGCGAGCACCGGCAGTCGCGGATAGCGTGGGTAGTCGGGGTCTGTGCGCGAGCGCTCGCACAGCGAGAAGACCGAGCCGCGGGTGTTTCTCACAATGCGTTGATGCGCGCAGCTGTCACACAGCCCCGCTCCGCCGTGCTGCGTGGATGTTGGCGGCGCGCCGGTCTGCATCGAGGTGCCACGAGCGTAGAGCGGGAACGTCGCGCGCGCGGGTGCGATACTCGTTGACTGCACAACTATGAGCACCTTCTACCGACTGCTGGGCTTTCTGCGTCCGTACCGTCGCGGCCTCGCCACCTCGTGGCTGCTCGCCACGCTCGCGCTGGTTGTAACGGTGCTGATCCCGCTGCTCACGGGCTCGGCGGTCGAAACGATCAGCCGAGGTGCCGAGCATGCGGGCGCTCACCAGCAGGCGGCAAGGGCACACGATCGCCACACGCTGCTCGTGCTCGCGATCGTGATCGTGGTGATCGTGCTCGCGCGCTGGCTGCTGACCTACATGCGCAGGATGATCGCGGGGCGCATCTCGCTGGCGATCGAATTCGACCTGCGCGAGCTGATCTACGGCCACCTGCAGCGGCTGGAGCTGGGTTTCTTCGACCACCAGCAGACCGGCCAGCTGATGTCGCGCGCCACCGTCGACCTGCAGGCGGTGCGCTTCTTTCTCGGCTACGGCCTGGTGTTCATCTTGCAGTCTGCGCTCACGCTCGTGCTGGCGGGCGTGGCGATGATCTTGATCAACCCCAAGCTTGGCCTGATCGCTATGGCCCCCACCCCGCTCGTGGTGTTGATCTCGCAGCGCTACGGGCGCGCGGCACGACCCGCGATCCAGGAGGTGCAGCAGCGGATCGGTGAGCTCACCGCCGACGCCGAGGAGAACATCTCCGGCGTTCGCGTCGTGAAGTCCTTCGCGCGCGAGCCGCGGCAGCTGGAGCGCTTCCGCGGCAGCGTGGCGCGGGTGTTCGAGCAGTCGATGGTCGCGACGCGCCTGGAGGCGACGTTCAACCCGGTGATCGGCTTCTTGCCGCAGCTGGGGCTCGCGGCGGTACTGCTGATCGGCGGGCGCAGCGTGATTCACGGCCACCTCACGCTGGGCGCGTTCACGCAGTTCTACCTGTACCTGAACATGCTGATCAGCCCGATGCGTTCGCTGGGAGTAACGCTCGGCCTGGCGCAGCGCGCGACGGCGTCGGGCGCGCGCATCTTTCAGGTGCTCGACCGCGAGCCGCACATCACCAGCCCGCCCGATGCGCCGCCGCTGCCGGCGGGCAACGGCCACGTGCAGCTGCGCGACGTGACCCTGCGCTACGCGCCCGACGAGGGATTCGGGACCGCCGGCTCGAGCGCGGGCGCCTCGTCGGCGGCTGACTCCGCGTCCGGGGCGTCCCCTTCGCCCCCGCCGCGCGACGTGCTCAGCGACGTGAACCTCGATGTGGCCGCGGGCACGCGGATAGCGCTCGTGGGCGCGACGGGCTCCGGCAAGACCAGCCTCGTGTCGCTGATCTCGCGCTTGTATGACGCGACCGAGGGGCAGGTGCTGCTCGACGGCGTGGACGTGCGCGACGTGGACCTGCGCTCGCTGCGCAAAGCGGTGGCGATCGTGAGCGACGATCCGTTCCTGTTCTCGGCGAGCGTGGCGGAGAACATCGCCTACGGCCGGCCGGAGGCGACCCTGGCCGAGATCGAAGACGCGGCGCGGCGCGCGCAGGCATATGACTTCGTTACGCGCCTGCCGCGTGGGTTTGACACGCGCGTGGGCGAGCGCGGGCTGTCGCTGTCGGGCGGGCAGCGCCAGCGCCTCGCGATCGCGCGCGCCCTGCTGGCCAACCCGCGGGTGCTGGTGCTCGACGACGCGACCTCCGCGGTGGACGCCTCGACCGAGCAGAGCATCAAGCTGGCGCTCGACGAGGCGATGACCGGTCGCACGACGTTCGTGATCGCCCACCGCCTGTCGACCATCTCGCTGGCCGACCAGATCGCTGTTCTCGACCACGGCCGCATCGTGGCGCAGGGCGACCACGACCAGCTGCTGGTGAGCTCGCAGCTGTATCGCGAAATCGTCGAGAAGGGACTGCCCGACCAGGTGTTCCTCACGCGCAAGCCGCGCGAACGCGAGGTGAGCGGGCTGTGAGCCCCCCGATGGGCAGGGGCCCGGGCTTCGGCTCGCAGTGGACGGGCGAGCGCGCGACGCGCGGCACGCGCGCGCGCAACCTGCGTGGGCTGCTCGGGCTGCTGCGACCCTACCGGGGGCGCGCGGCGCTGACGCTGGTCGCGCTGCTGCTGGGGACCGCGGCGGCGCTTGCGCCGCCCCTGCTGGCGCGCGCGGCGATAGACGAAGGAATCCAGCGCCACGACTACGCGAAGCTGGTCGTGGTGGTGGTCGCGTTCTTCGCCTCGGCGCTGGCGCTGTGGGCGATGACCTACGTGCAGACCTACCTCGTGGGCTGGGTCGGACAGCGCGCACTGGCGGACCTGCGCATCCGCATCTTCAAGCACCTGCAGACGCTGCCGATCGGCTTTTACGAGAGCCGCCCGGCGGGGGTGCTGATCTCGCGCATCACCAACGACGTGGAGGCGCTGGACAGCCTCGTCACCGACTCGGTGGTGACGCTGTTCCAGTCCGGCCTGACGCTGATTGGCACGGTGGGCATCCTGCTGTATCTCGACGTGAAACTCGCTCTGATCACGTTCTGCGTCGTGCCGCTTCTTCTGGCCGGCTCGCTGTGGTTTCGCATCGTCTCGGCGGGCGCGTTCAGGCGCACGCGCGAGACGATCGGCGCAATAACCGCGTACCTGCAGGAGACGCTGTCGGGCATCCGCGTAGTGCGCAGCTTCGCGCACGAGCCGGTGCACGAAGCGGAGTTCAGCGTGCACAACGCCGAGAACCGCGACGCGAACATGACCACAGTGAAATTGAACGCCGTGTACTTCCCGTCGGTTGAAATGCTGTCCGGCCTGGCGGTGGCGGCGATCGTGCTGTATGGCGGCTACCAGGCGATCGACGGACACATCTCGATCGGCACGATCGTGGCCTTCGTGGCAGCGCTGTCGAACCTGTTCGAACCGATCCAGCAGCTGTCGCAGCTGTACGCGACATACCAGTCCGGCATGGCGGCGCTGGAGAAGATCTTTCAGCTGCTGGACGTGCGCCCCGACCTGGAGGACCGGCCCGACGCGATCGAGCTCGGGCGGATCGCCGGCGAAGTGGACTTCGACGACGTGTCGTTCGCGTACAAGCCGCGTCCCTCGCGCAACGGCGCGAGCGGCGAGGCGGCGCCCGTGCTCGCGCTCGACAACATCAACCTCCGTATCCCGCCGGGCCAGACCGTGGCGCTGGTGGGCGCGACCGGCGCGGGCAAGTCGACGATGGCCAAGCTGCTCGCCCGCTTCTACGACCCCACGTCGGGAGCGGTGCTCGTGGACGGCCACGACCTGCGCGAAGTATCGAGCGCGTCGCTGCGCTCGCAGATGGGCATCGTGCCCCAGGAGGCGTTCCTGTTCTCCGGCACTGTGCGCGACAACATCGCCTTCGGCCGCCCCGACGCGTCGCTCGAGCAGATTCGCGCGGCGGCGGTGGCGGTGGGCGCTGAGGAATTCATCTCCGAGCTGCCGTGCGGATACGACACCGAGATCGGCGAGCGCGGCACGCAGCTGTCGGCCGGCCAGCGCCAGCTGGTGGCGTTCGCGCGCGCGCTGATCGCAGATCCGCGCATCCTGGTGCTCGACGAGGCGACCTCCAACGTCGACCTGCACACCGAGGGGCGTATCGAGCAGGGGCTGCGCAGGCTGCTCGCCGGGCGCACCGCGATCGTGATCGCGCACCGCCTATCCACGATCCGCCGCGCGGCGCGGATCGTGGTGCTCGAGCACGGGCGCATCGTCGAGGAAGGCACGCACGACGAGCTGCTCGCCGCGGAAGGTCGCTACTACGACCTGTACCGCGACTGGGCTACGCAGGCGGCGGCGTAGGTCCGCTCGCCACTCGAACCTTCACTGTCGATCAGAACAGCTGCGGGGGGAGGATTCGAACCTCCGTGACGGGTTCCAGAGACCCGCATCTTGCCACTAGATGACCCCGCACGGCGAGCCGCCAACGATAGCCGCCGCTATCCCGGACCGCTCTATTCCGTCCTCCGTCGACGCGAACATATGTTCGTGTCCGAGCTTCGCGCCACGATCGCACAGCTTCTCGACGAAGGCCTCAGCGGCAATGAGATCGCGCACCGCCTCGAAGTTGCCCGCTCCACCGTCGGCTACCACCTCGTCGTGCTGCGCGGTGGGGCGAAGCCACGCGTGTCGTCATCTGAGAAACAGACGACGGGGCCGGCT
>DASZFR010000147.1:0-5833 GCA_035939635.1 Solirubrobacteraceae bacterium | reverse complement strand
CGCCGCGCACGTGCTCGCCGTGGACTCGGTGCCCGCGCGTCTGGAGATGGCGCGCAGCTTCGGTGCTCACGCCGTTCACCTCACCGACGGCGATCCGCGCGCTGCCGCCCGCGAGCTCACCGAAGGGCGCGGTGTGGACGTATGCGTGGAGGCGGTCGGCGACCCGCGCGCGTTGGACCTCGCGCTGCGTCTCACGCGCAAGTGCGGCGTGGTGCAGGCGGTCGGCGTGTATGCCGAGCGCACCGAGGTGCACATGGGGCTGTTGTGGATCAAGGCGCTGCGCCTGGGCTCGGGACACGCCAACGTGCTCGCACACGTCGACAGCGTCATTGCGATGCTCGCCGCCGGCGTGCTTGACCCGGCGCCGCTTGTCACGCACCACATGGCGCTGGACGAGGCACCCGCGGCGTACGCGCTGTATGACCGGCGCGAGGCGCTGAAGATCGTGCTCGCGCCGTAGGCACTTGGCCACGGAAGGCGTTTGCTCTCCGGCGAAACGCGAGCATCCCGCGGCGGCGCGCATACATACATACTGCCTGTACGCTCGCCCACGCGAGCCCGAGCGCGCTTGGCTTCAGTGCGCTTCCGCGATGTCAGCCGTCGTCAGCGCGGCGGCGCTTCATACCAGCGCCCGTCCCAGCTCAGGTACGCGTAGAGCTGAGTCATCGCCGCCTGCGCCAGCAGCAGGTTGACTTCCCGTTCGTGAAACTCGAACAGCCCCGTTTCGGGGCTGCGGAACGCGTTCCACGCCCGATCGGCGTATGACTGCACGTATGCGCGGTAGCGGCCGTTGGGAGCGATCGCGTTCAGGCGCAGCAGGTTGTCGGCGAAGATCGCCACGAAGAACACGGGCTGTTCTTCCAGCTGGGCGCGGTTGAAGTAGCGCATCGCGGTCGCCGCGTCTTCCTGCGCGGCGGCGAGGTAGGCGGCGTCCCCGGTCACCTGATAGAGCAGCGCCTCGGCGCCGATCATCGTGCCCTGGTTGTAGATCCAGATCGTGTCTTCGACGGTGCCGTAGAGGTCGACGTTGTCCGCGTACAGCCCGCGGCTTTCGCGCAGGCAGGCGCGAACCCAGTGGTACATGCGCCGCGCCCACTGCAGGTAGTAGGGCCGGCGGGTGAGCTGATAGAGCTCCGCGCCGAGCTCCGCCGCGGGCGCGTTGCTCACGGTGTTGCGCGTCAACGCGCCCGGGCGCTGGGTAAGCCACACGCCGCCCGGGCACGCGTGGCGGCGGTTGCTGTCCCAACCGTGCACCACCAGCGCGAACAGTTCGACCGCGCGCGCGAGCAGCGAGCGATCGCCGAGCATGCGAAAGGCGCGCACCATTTGCAGCCCGGTCCACTCGTTGTCGTCGTAGTATTTCCAGCCGCCACCCGCCGCCACCGCGTTGCTCTCGTAGCCGTGCGGGCGCGAGCGCCCGTTCCAATACGAGAGCATGCCGGTGACGTGTTCGCGGATCGCCGGCAGGTACGGTCCGCCCGCCGCCGGGATGCCCGCCACGGCGGTGGTCGCGGCCAGCGCCTGCGTGGTGGGCCAGAAGAAGGCGAATTCCTGCGCGCTTTCGGTTTCTTCGCCGCGGTACAGGTGGTGCCAGGGCATGTAGAACTGCTGCTGCATCGCCATGTAGGAGGCAAGCGCGCGTTCGCTGTCGGTTTCAGGCTGCGCCGCCGCGCGCGCGGGCGCCAGGCTCGCGCACGCGAGCGCCGCCAGCGCCGCGAGCGACGCGGCGAGCAGGCAGAGCGCGCGGGCTCGGGCGCGGCCGTAGTTATGCAGGCGCGTCGGTTTCAACCAGCCACCACAACCACCGAGGCGCGCAAACGTAGCGGTGTGTGGAGTACGCTCCGGCCATGTCCACCGCATCGATCTCACTTCCAGACGGGCTCGGCGCCGCGGCGCGCGAGTTTCTCTCCCACGACCAACGCCTGCTAATCGGGTCCGAGCGCCTCGACGCTGAGGACGGGCGCACGTTTGCCACGCTCGACCCCGCCACCGGGCGCGAGATCGCGCAGGTGGCGCTGGGCGGCGCGCCGGACGCGGATCGCGCCGTCGCGGCAGCGCGCAGCGCCTTCGAAGACGGACCCTGGCCGTCGACGCCGCCCGCCGAGCGCGAGCGGCTGATGCGGGCGCTCGCAGATGCGATCGAGGCGCGCGCGGAGGAGTTCGCGCAGATCGAGTCGCTCGACAACGGCAAGCCCGTCGGGATCGCGCAGTTCGTCGACGTGGCGGGCGCGGTGGCGCAGCTGCGCTACTTCGCGGGCTGGCCGACCAAGCTCGAGGGCGCCGTGCTGCCGGTGAACGTGCCCAACGTGCACTGCTACACGCGCCAGGAGCCGGTCGGCGTGTGCGCGCAGATCATCCCCTGGAACTTCCCGCTGCTGATGGCTTCGTGGAAGATCTCGCCGGCGCTCGCCGCGGGTTGCACGATCGTGCTCAAGCCCGCAGAGCAGACGCCGCTGAGCGCGCTGCGCCTGGGCGAGCTCGCGCTCGAGGTGGGGTTCCCGCCGGGGGTGCTCAACGTGCTCACCGGCGACGGCAGCACGGGCGCAGCGCTCGTGGAGCACCCCGGTGTGGAGAAGGTCGCCTTCACGGGCTCCACCGAGGTTGGACGCGAGATCGGCGCAAAGGCCGGGCGTCAGCTCAAGCGCGTCACGCTCGAGCTCGGCGGCAAGTCGCCCAACATCATCCTCGCCGACGCCGACCTCCAAGCGGCCGTGCGCGGCTCCTTCCAGGCGATCTACTTCAACTCGGGCCAGGCCTGCAACGCCGGCTCCCGGCTGTTCGTGCCGCGCGAGCGCTACGACGAGGTCCTCGGCGCGATCGCCGAACAGGCCAACGCCACGCGCCTGGGACCCGGCTTGGACCCCGAAACGCAGCTGGGACCGGTGGTTAGCTCAGAGCAGCAACAGCGCGTGCTCGGCTACATCGAGTCCGGCCGCGAGCAGGGCGCAGAGCTGCTCGCCGGCGGCGAGGCGACGCTGGGCGACAGCGGCGGCTACTTCGTCGCGCCGACGCTTTTCAGCGCGACGTCTGACGACCTGCGCGTGACGCGCGAGGAGATCTTCGGTCCGGTGCTCGTCGCGTCGCCCTACGACACGCTCGAGGAAGTTGCACAGCGTGCCAACGCGGGCGAGTACGGCCTCGCCGCGGGCGTGTGGACGCGCGACGTGGGCAACGCGCACAAGCTCGCGGCGATGCTTCGCGCCGGCTCGGTGTACGTCAACCTGTGGGGGCTGGTCGAGCCGTCCACGCCGTTCGGCGGGTTCAAGGCGTCCGGGGTAGGGCGCGAGCACGGTCACGAGGGCCTTGAGGCCTACCTCGAGACCAAGACCGTGTGGACCGGCCTGTGAGCGGCACCGCGCGCTGACCGGCGCGGCGTCGTGAGCGTCGCCGTCGAGCGGGGCGAGCGCGGGCTCGCCGGCGCGGGCCTGCGCCAGTGGGCGCCTGCGGCCGCCTGGCTGCTCGCGCTGCTGCTCGCCGCGGTCACCGTCAAGCTCGTGTTGGACGCGGCGGTAGGCCACCGCCCGCTCGTGCCGGCCTCGCCGGACATCAGCGCGTGGCTGCGCGGACCGGGCCAGCGGCTGGAATACCGCGACTTTTTGATCCTGCTGCTGGTCTTCAGCGGCGCCTACGCGGGACTGCTCGCGCTGCGCGGCGCGCTGCCGGCGCGCGCGTCAATCGCGCTCGTGGTCGCGCTGCACGTTGTGGTGTTCGTCGGGCCGATTCTCTTGTCCACCGACGTGTTCAGCTACATCGCCTACGCGCGCATGGGCGTCGAGCACGGCCTCAACCCCTACACGCACGGCCCGATCGCGATCATGCACGATCCCGTATACCGCTACGTGGGCGTGGACTGGAAGCACGTCGCCACGGCCTACGGGCCGCTGTACACGCTCATCTCCTATCCGCTCGCGCCGCTCGGGCTGAAGGGGGCGCTGTGGGGAATGAAGGTGGAGGCGCTCGTGGGCAGCGCGGGCACGCTGTGGCTCGTGTGGCGCTGCGCGCGTGCGCGCGGCTATGAACCCGCGTGGGCGCTGCTCGCGGTGGGCGCGAACCCGCTGTACATCATCTACGGGCTCGGCGGCGCCCACAACGACCTGTTGATGCTGATGGCGATGATGGCGGCCGTCAGCCTCACCTTCAGCGGCCGCGACGGGGCGGCGGCGGCGGCGGTCGTGGCGGGCGCGCTTGTCAAGGTCACGGTCGCGGTGCTGCTGCCGTTCATGTTCCTGGCGCGGCGTGAGCGAGGGCAGCTGCTGGCGCGGCGCGAGCGATCGCTGCTGCTGGGCGCGGCGGCCGCCCTGGCGGTGAGCGCGGTGGCGGCCTTTGCCGCCTTTGGCGCGCACGGGCTCGACGTGGTCGCCGCGCTCAACCGCGACGCCGCGTTCGTTTCGACCGACAGCTTCCCCACCGAGATCGCGCATCTGTTCGGCAAGCCGGGCGTGTTCCCGGTCGACCACGACCTGCTCAAAGGCGCGCTGGTGGTGATCGTGGCGCTGCTTTTGTGGCGCACATGGCACGGGTTTGACTGGGTCGCTGCCGCCGGCTGGACGCTGCTTGCGATCTCGGTCACGAGCACGTGGCTTTTGGCCTGGTATCTGCTGTGGCCGCTGCCGCTTGCGGTGATCGCGCGCGACCGGCGGCTGCTCGTCGCGACGCTGGCCGTGCAGGTGCTGTTCATCGCCCATCAATTGACGCCGCTGCTGGCGCCCGTGTCATGAGCGCGAGACCACCCACATACGTCCAAGGCCGCTCGCCCTGGCGCAGCTCCGCCCGCCGGCCCGGGGGCCCGCAGCTGTGGCTTGTCGAGAGCGTCGTGCTCGTGCTCGTCGGGCTGCTGATCGCGACGGCCACAGGCAATGACCTCTCGCGCCAGATCCACACCAACCACCGTCTCAGCGCCGACATGTCCACGTGGCGCGCGTACGCCCACCGCGACTTCCACAGCCTCTCGGTCAGCCAGGACATAAGCGGGCTCACGACCAACGAGATCGTGTGCGGAAACACCACGCCGGGGCTTCCCAAAGAGCGCGTGCAGCTGTGCCTGCTGGTCAAGGGACCGGTGCGCAACGGCACGCGCAGCGTCGCCGGTGGCTGGTATCTGCCTGCGCGCGCCGAAGACGAGCACCGCTACCGCTACGCCTGCTTCGGCGCCCCCGCCTATGAAGGACGCTGTCCATGACGAGCGCCGTGCTCGCCCGCCCGGCTGCCGCGTCTGCCCGCTCCCGCGCACGCCTGCCGCGCTGGTGGCCGCTGGCGGCGGTGCTCGCCGGCGCAGCGGCGCTGCGCCTGTCGACGCTTGATCTGCAGAGCTTCTGGTACGACGAGGCGTTCACGCCGGTGCACGTGCTGCACACCGGGCTCGGCGCCACGCTGCGCGCCATGGTCCACAGCGAGAACTCGCCGCCGCTGTGGTACCTGATCGCCTGGGCGGACGCGCGCCTGTTCGGCGACGGCGAGATCGCGCTGCGCCTGCCCTCGGCGCTTGTGGGAATCGCCACGGTGGCGCTGGCGTGGGAGATCGGACTAGAGCTTGCGGGGCGCCGCTGCGCCCTTGTGTGCTCGCTCCTGATCGCGTGCAGCCCGATCTTCGTCTGGTACTCGCAGGAGGCGCGCGTGTACGCGCTGTTCGCGTTCACGTCGGCGCTCGCGATGCTGTGCTGCCTGCGCGCGCGCCGGCAGCCCACGCCCTCGCGGATGGCGGCGTTTGCGCTCAGCGGCGTGCTCGCGCTGCTGACGCATTACTTCGCGGCGTTCCTGCTCGCGGGCATGGCCGTGTGGCTGGTGCGCGACCGGATTGCGCGGCGTGGTGCGTTGGCGGCGTACGCGGCGATCG
>DASZFR010000146.1:0-4812 GCA_035939635.1 Solirubrobacteraceae bacterium | reverse complement strand
GCGCGGCGCAGAACGGCGCCCAGTTGAGCGCCTCGCCCGGAAAGTGGGCCGGCGCGCCGGCTTCGTTTACGTACAGGTGGAAGCGCTGTGACGCGCGCTCTGGCAAATGCAGGGGCGTCGCCGCGGCCAAAGGACCCAGGTATACGCTCACGCGCGCCGATGTCGGAAAGACGCTGCGCGTCACGGTGATCGCGTCCAACAAGGCGGGGCGGTCGGCGCCGGTGACGTCTGCGCCGAGCGCGGTCGTGACCGAACCGGGAGGCGAACCCCCGGTCAACCTCACGGCGCCCACGGTCGCCGGCAGCGCGCTGGTCGGCGACACGCTGAGCGCGAGCCCGGGCAGCTGGACGAACTCTCCGGCGAGCTTTGCCTACCAGTGGCTGCGCTGCAACGCCGCTGGCGCCAAATGCGCGGCGATCCCCGCCGCCGTCGCGCCCACCTACCTGCTTGGCGAAGGCGACCTCGCCACGACGCTGCGCGTGTCGGTGGTCGCGATCGGCGCCGGCGGCGACTCTGCGCCCGCCACGTCGGCGCAAACCGCCGTCGTCACGCGCCGCGTGGGAGAAGCGCCCGTCAACCTGGCACCGCCGGCGATCTCCGGCGTGGCGGAACAGGGGCAGACGCTGTCGGTGTCGGCGGGCACCTGGTCGAACTCGCCGACCTTCTTCGAATATGGGTGGCTACGGTGCAACCGCCGGGGCAAAGCGTGTGTGCCCATTGCCGGCGCGAACGCTGCGAGCTATGTGCTCGCCCCCGCGGATGTCGGGTCGACGCTGCGGGCGTCGGTGATCGCGTCCAACGCGGCGGGAGCTTCCGCGCCCGCGCAGTCGCAGGCGACGGGCGTGGTAAGCGGGGTGCAAACCGGCGTCAGCCACTACGAGTACGTGCTCAATGACAGCGCGGTGAGCGTGTACGACATCGACCACTCCTTCAAACTCGTCGAATCCTTCTCGTTGCCGGGCACCACCAGGGGCGTTCGCGGCGTGATGGTCTCGCCCGCTACGCACATGATGTTCGTGTCCTTCGGCGGCGATGGAGGCGTCAACGGCAGCGGCTCGGTGCTCGCGTATGACCTCGTGCGAAAGCAGGTGGTGTGGTCGGTGAACCTCGCCACCGGCATCGACTCCGGCGCGGTGAGCGCCGACGGGAAAGTCATCTACATGCCCGACGGCGAGCTCTCGTCGAACGGCAACTGGTATCTCCTGGACGCCTCCAATGGCAAGGTCATCGGCAAAATCGCGACGCCGGGTGCGGGTCCGCACAACACGGTTCTGTCCGCCGACGGCTCAACGCTGCTCCTCGGCACGCGCGGGTTCGGCTTCCTGTTCGTGTACGACACCCAGACTGGGACTTTGCGCCCTGAGATCGGGCCGCTCGTGGGGACGGTGCGACCGCTCACGATCAACGGCTCAGACTCCGCCAGCTTCACCACCGCCACCGGCTTCGACGGCTTCCAGGTCGAGGGCCTGGCTGGGCTGGGCCCGGTGCTGTACACAGAGAGCTTCGGGCTCTGCAGCGGTCCGTTCACGACCTGCAGCCACGGCGTCTCGCTGACGCCCAACAACCGGCAGCTCTACGTGATCGATGCGGTGCACAAAGCAGTGCAGGCGTGGGACGTGCACGGCGTGACCGAAGGCGTCGCCCCCGTGCACCTCGCCACGATCCCCGTCGCGGGACTGGCCGGCGAAGAGGAAGACTGCGCGTATGACTGCGGCCGCGACGGCTGGATCCAGGCCTCGCTGGATGGGCGCTACATGTTCGTCGGTGACTCCGGCGACGTGATCGAAACGGCGAGCATGAAAGTGGTGGCGCACCTTCCCAACCTGCTCAACACGCGCAAGTCCATCGAGGTCGATTGGGCGGGCGGAGCGCCGGTCGCCACGAGCGGGCGCCAGGGCATCGGATACCCCTGACCCTGACGCGGTCGCCCCGCGCCCCGATCGGCCGATCCAAGCGCGCGGCTTCGCTGCGCCCGTGAGGATTCTGGTAGGCGGTTGACGCGCCCCCGGGCGTCCGCCACAGTAGGGCGCTACGCCATGACCGAGACGGAGATTCCGGGGCAAGCACGTCGCAGCCGCCGCCGGCGCCCGGCAGCGAGCACGTGGCTCGCCCTGCTCGCGGTGATCGTGCTGGGGCTGGGCGGCTCGAGCGCGCTCGCCGGCGCGCGTGCGCGAGCGCCCGGCGGCCGCCACGCCGCGCATCTGCGCACGCGCGCCGGGCGTCCGGTCGACCAGATGCCGCCGAGCATCTCCGGCGCCGCGCAGCTTCAGAGCACGCTCACGGCCGCGCCCGGCACGTGGTCACCGGCGCCGACGTCATACCACTACAGATGGCTGCGCTGCGACACCGCGGGCGAAGCGTGCAGGAAGATCCGCGGCGCCACGTCCGCGACCTACAGCCCCGTCGAACGCGACCTGGGCTCGCGCCTGCGGGTGGCGGTCACCGCCTACGTGCAGTCCAAGCGCTCGCGGCCCGCGGACAGCCCCGCGACCACCGCCGTATCGCGGGGACCTGGAGGCGTCTCGCACCTCGAGTACGTGCTTACGGACGGCACCGTCTCGGTGTACGACATGGATCACAGCTTCGCGCTGGTCAAGACGATCTCGCTCCCGCAGACCGACGACGGGGTTCGCGGCGTCACTGTTGCCCCGGCACGCCATCGCATGTTCATCTCGCACGGCGGCGACGGCCCGGTCAACGGCTCGGGCAACGGCTCGGTGCTCGCGTACGACCTGGTGAGCGGCAGAGTCGACTGGGACGTGTCGCCGAGAACCGGCATCGACTCGGGCATGGTCTCGCCCGACGGCGCGAAGATCTACATGCCGACCGGCGAGAGCACCGAAACCGGCATCTGGAACGTGCTCTCGGCGAAAAACGGCAAAGTGCGCGGCACGATCCAGGGGGGTGCCGGCGCGCACAACACGATCGCCTCCAGCGACGGCCGCTTCGTGTACCTCGGCGGTCGCAACCACAACTACCTCGATGTGTACGAAACCGGCAACGGCAAAGTGTTCGAAGTCGGGCCGCTGATCGGAGGCGTGCGTCCGTTCACCGTCAACGGTTCGGACACGCTCGCGTTCACGACCGCCACCGGCTATGACGGCTTTCAGGTCTCGTCGCTGAGCAGCCGCAAAGTGCTCTACTCGGAGTCCTTTGGCGAAATCCCCACCGGCTTCCCGTACACCACCGCCAGCCACGGGATCGCGCTGTCAGGTGACGAGAAGCAGCTCTACGTGGTGGACACGGTGCACAAAGAGGTGCAGGTGTGGAACGTCGCCGGCGCAAAAGAAGGAGTCGCGCCGACGCCGGTTGCCACCATCGCGGTGTCGGGCTTCAGCGGCCAAGAGAGCGGCTGCGCGTATGACTGCGGCCGCAGCGGCTGGCTGCAGCTCTCGCTGGACGGGCGCTACCTGTTCGTCGGCGACTCCGGCGAGGTGGTCGAAACCGCTACGCGCAAAGTGCTCACGACGCTCTCCACGCTGGCGCAGACGAAGGTCTCGATCGAGATCGACTGGGAAGGCGGCGTTCCGGTCGCCACCAGCGGGCGCAGCGGCATCGGCTACGTGCCCTGAGCACAGCCGGCGCCGCGCGCTTCAGTGCAGCCCGAGCGCGTGGCCGGCGCCGTTGACGAGATCAAACAGCGGCTGCGGCAGCACGCCGAAGAAGATCGTCGCGGCGCCCGCGAGCACCGCCACCAGCACCACCTCTACTTGTGCGGCCAGCGGCGCGAGCCGCCGTGCTTCAAGCGGCGCGCGCTCGGGCGCAGGCGCGGGCTCCGCGTCTGCCTCGGGCGATCCACCGGCGAGCCTGGGCAGCGGCTGAGCGCCAAGCGCAGGGCCGCCCGGGCTCTGGCCCAAGCCCGCCACGGCGGGACGCATCCACATCGCGGCGATCACCGGCAGGTAATAGCCCAGCGAGATCATCGAGCCGATCACGATCACCACGCCGAGCCACGTGTAGGCGCCTGACACCGCTGCGTCGATCAAATAGAACTTGCCTGTGAAGCCGGCCGTGGCGGGAATCCCCGCAAGCGCGAGCATCGAGATCGTCATCGGCCACGCAAGCCACGGGTGCACGCGGCCGAGCCCCGCGACCGCGTCGATCGAGTCACCCAGCCCGGTCTCGCGCTCGCGCGCCACGATCACCGCGAACGCGGCCATGTTCATGGGGAGGTACACGCCGAGGTAGAACACCGTCGCCTGCACGCCGAGGCGGCTCGCGACGACCACGCCGGCGAGCATGTAGCCGGCCTGCGCGACCGAGGAGTACGCGAGCATTCGCTTCAGCGACGACTGCCCGAGCGCCCCCGCGTTGCCGACCACGATCGTGATCGTCGCCAAGACGGCCACCGCTCCAGCCCAGCTGCCGTGCGCGGGGAGCAGCGCCACGTCGAACAGGCGCAGCAGCGCGCCCAGCGCGGCGACCTTGGTGGCAACCGCCATGAACGCTGTCACCGGCGTGGGAGCGCCCTCGTACACGTCGGGTGTCCACTGGTGAAACGGAGCCACCGAGGCCTTGAAGCAGAGTCCCGCTACGCACAGCGCGATGCCGGTGAGCGTGAGCGGGTCGCTGGCGAGCCCGCCGCGCGACAGCGCGTGTGCGATTCCGGCGAAGTCGGTCTGGCCGGTGGCGCCGTAGAGCATCGCGATTCCGTACAGCAGCGTGGCCGAGCCCACCGACCCGACGATCAGGTACTTCAGCCCCGACTCGAGCGAGTGCTCGCGGCGAAGCTCGCTCGCGCAGAGCACGTACAACGGGATCGACAAAAGCTCGATGCCGAGGAACAGCGCGACGGTGTTCTGCGCCGCGGCC
>DASZFR010000145.1:0-17587 GCA_035939635.1 Solirubrobacteraceae bacterium | reverse complement strand
GTTCTGCGGTTCGTGCTGAACGTGCCAGAGGTTGTGGCGGTCGTTCGCGGGCGTATCCGACGTTTCGCTTCCGCCATCCCCGAAGAACTTCGCCCCGGCGGGCCATCCGGCGCGACCGTCATTGCCGACCTGTTCGGTGTCCTGCGTTCCCTGCCCGGGTCCTTCCGAATGCGAGCCGCCCACTTCGGGAAACCCGCCCGAGAACACCAGCCATTGATTTGCCTGTCCGGTCAGCGGATCGGTTGCAGTGGCGCTGGGCGTCTCGGACGCTAAGCCGTTTTCCCAATCCTGGCTCAGAACGACCGTCGAAGCCGGGGCCGGCGCCGCGAGTGTCAGAAGTGACACCGTCACGGCCAGCGCGACCGCAGCGAGCGCGGCGAACACGCGCGGCCAACCGCCGCGATGCTCGCACCTCTCCCCGACCATTTCAGCCCCCCGTAACTGTGGCTGTTAGAACCGGCCGATAGTACTTGATTGGTGCTGTCGCGGTCGCCCAACATCGCGCGCCGGAGCACCGGTCGCCGGGGGAGGCGGCATCGGCTCACACGCTCGCAAGTAAAATCGCCCGACCTTGCTTCAAACAGGCACGATCGTGGCCGGCTACCGCGTCGACGGGTTACTGGGACAGGGGGGCATGGCGATCGTGTATCGCGCCACCCAGCTGTCGCTCGATCGCGTTGTCGCGCTCAAGCTGCTGGCGGCTGAGCTGAGCGACGACCCGAGCTTCCGCGCGCGCTTCAAACGAGAAGGACAACTGCAGGCCGGGCTCGATCATCAACACATCGTCCCGGTGTACGAGGCCGGCGACAGCGAGCACGGCCTCTTCTTGGCGATGCGGTTGATTCCCGGCGCAACGCTCAAGCAGCTCATCCTCGGCGGCGACCTGAACCCTCGCCGCACGCTGAGGCTTTTGATGCAGGTCGCGCTCGCGCTCGATACCGCCCACGCCAAGGGGCTGATCCACCGCGACGTCAAGCCGCAGAACATCCTGATCGACCGCGATGATCACGTTTACCTCGCCGACTTCGGGTTGACCAAGTCGCAGGACGACACCGCGGGGCTGACCGGCACGGGCCAGTTCCTCGGCACGATCGACTACGTCTCGCCGGAGCAGATCCAGGGCCTCCCGGCGACCGCGGCGAGTGACTGCTACGCCCTGACAGCAGTGCTGTATGAGTGCCTCACGGGAGAGGTCCCGTTCGTCGCGCCCAACGAGGCGGCGGCGCTGCACGCGCACGTGGTCAAGCCGCCACCGCGCGTGACGGATGTGCGTCCCGAGCTGCCTGCGGCGCTAGACGACGTGATAGCGGCCGGGATGGCCAAGGACCCAACCGCGCGCCCGTCCCCCACGTCTGAGCTCATAAGGTCGGCCGCGCGCGCCGTGGCGCCCGGCTCGCTCGAGGCAGTGCCCGGGCAACAGACAGTTCTGAGCGACGGGCAAGGTGGTTCCGTCATGACGCTGGCCGGTGGGCCCGCTGCGGCCACTCGCTTGACAGGCACACCCCCCGCCCTGGCATCTGCGTCCGCGGGGCACCGCGCGACGCTCGCAGCCGCGCAGCGCCGGCGCGGCTTGGCCGGCGTCGCCGCCCCGCTCGCCGCCGCCCTGTTCGTGGCCGCGCTCGTGGCCGGATTCCTGGTCGGCAAAGGAGGGCAAAGCTCAGGCGCGGGGCGCCTCACGAGCTCGGCGCTGGCGGGACACGTGCTGCTCAACTACCCGTCGGATTGGCGCCTCGCGAGCGCCCCGCCCGCCGTGGCCGGCCTGGCCTTCAGCGAACCGCTGTCGCTCGCGGCGCGCGAAGCCGGGAACGGGCTGATCGCGGGCGAGATCCATAACGCGTCCGGAAGCACGCTGCTCGCCCGCAGCTTCCGCAGTCGGGTCTTAGGCGCGCTGCCCTCCGCCGAACCCATGAAGCTGGGCACAGTCGAGGCGTACCGCTACCCGGCGTTGCGGGCCGCCGGTGCAAGCGGTGCTCTGACGCTCTATGCCGTACCCACCTCCGCCGGCGTGGCGACGGTCATATGCAAATCCGCGCGCGCGGGGGCCGGCGCATTTCAGTCGCAGTGCGCGCGCGCGGTGTCGACGCTGCGCCTGGTGGGCGCGGTGGCGTATCCGCTGACGCCGATCGCGTCATATGCCGAACGGCTGTCGGCGGCGTTTGCGCAGCTGGGACGCGCGGCGCCCAGCCAACTCGGGGTGCTGCGCGCGCCGCCGAGCACCGCGGCGCAGGCGCAGGCCGCACGGCAACTCGCCGCGGCCTACGCGAAGGCCGCAGGCGAACTGAGCATCGTCGCGGTCTCTCCGCTCGTGGCCGGCGCACACGAAATGCTCGTGACTGCGTTGACGGCGCTGTCACGCGGCTACGGTCGCGCGGCGGGCGGCGCGTTGTCGGGCAACACATCGGCCTACACAGGCGCGCGCGCTGAACTCGCGCGCGCGCGCAGCTCGCTAGAAGATGCGCTGCGCGCGCTCGCCGCGCTGGGTTACACTGTCGCCCACTGAGAAAAACGGGGGATGACACGAAAGAGCCAGTAGACAGTCCGCCCGTGGCCGTGGGCGCACTCGATCTCGAATCGGATCACACGCGAGTTTCGCCTCGCCGCGGTGCCGCGCCGCGCAACGGCGCGCGACCAGCTGTTGCGGACCGGGGGGTGGAGCGCACGGCTTCGCAGGTCCTCGGGCGCACACTGAGAGGGCGCTACCACGTCACCGAGCCGCTCGCCAGCGGCGGGTCAGGAGCCGTGTACCGCGCCCGCGACCTGCGCACCGACGCCGAGGTCGCGCTCAAGCAGTCCAAGCATCCGTTCCACGACCAGCGTTTTGAAATCGAGGCCCGGCTCCTGGCGAGCCTGCGCCATCCGCGCGTGGTGCGCATCGTCGATCACTTCTCGGACCCGAGCGGCCAGTACCTGGTGATGGACCTCGTGCGCGGGGTCGACCTCGGCGCTCTGCTCAAACAGCGGGGCGAGCCCGGGCTTCCGGTCGACCATGCAGTCGAGTACGTGCGCGAGACGTGCGAGGCGCTGCAGTACGTGCACGAGCAGCAGATCGTGCACCGCGACGTCAAGCCGCAAAACATGATCCTCGGCGAGGACGGCATCGTGCTGGTGGACTTCGGCATCGCCCGCGTGCTCGATGAGGCAGAAATGTCGGCGACCATGGGCATCGGCACTCCGCGCTTCATGGCGCCCGAGGTGCTGGCCGGCGGAGCGATCTCTCCGCGCACCGACGTTTTCGGAGTGGCCGCCACGCTCTGGACGCTGATCGCCGGTCGCGCACCCGTTTACGCCGAGAAGACGCAGCTGTCCGGCATCAACCCTGAAGCGACGCCGGAGCTCGAACGCACGATCACAGCGGGGCTCGACATGATCCCCGACCGCCGCGTCGCGTCCGTGGAGGCGTTCGCGAAAGCGCTGGGTGCGCCCCTGCGCACCGGCCAGGGGCTGTCGCTCGGCGCCGCGGTGGAAAACACCGATGCTCCTCGCAGCTTGCTCGAGGCGGTCGCGCACACCGCCGCCGGGGTGTTCGGCGCCGCCGCCGCCTCTCTTTGCCTCATCGACGAGACCACAGGCGAGCTCGTATACCAGTCCGCTTGGGGAGCCGGGGCGCGCGAGATCGTCGGCGTCAGGCTGCCCCCGGGGCGCGGCATCGCCGGCATGGTGGTCAAGAGCGGAGTCGGCGAGGCGATCCCCGACTGCGCCGTCGACCCGCGCTTTGCCGCCGGCGTCGCCGGCGGCACGGGCTATGTGCCCTACACGATGCTCGTCGTGCCCCTTCGCCGAGCAGGGCGCGCGATCGGTGCGCTGTCGATCCTCGACCGCCGCGACGGGCGCACCTACCGCCAGGGCGACATCGTGCCCGCCGCGCTGTTCGCCGATCTGGCGGTCAAGGCGCTCGACGTGGCTCCGGGCGTGTTCACCAGCCTGGGTGTAGGTAGCTAGCGCCTCAGGGCGCGTTTCATCAGCCTCGGCGTGAGCGTCTAGCGGCAGCTGCGACGCACGCCGATACAGAGCTGTGCGGGCGGTGATTGCGGGCGCCGTCCGCAGCCGTGCGGGCGCGCGCCGCGCGTCGGGTGCCATATGATCCGCGCCCGCGTGCTGCACAATGGACAGGCGAGACGAACGGGTCTTATGCAGCCGACGACGAGCAGCCCCGCCCAAACAGCCGCGAGTCCGGCGGTGATCGTCAGCGTAGGTCAGCCGTGACGCCGACGCTGCCGCGCGTCGGCGAAGACTTCGCGGGCTACGGTCTGCGCGCCGTGATCGGGCGCGGCGGCATGAGCGTCGTCTATGAGGCCGAGAACATGCGGCTCGGCAGCACGGTCGCGCTGAAGGTGCTCGCACCCGAGCTTTGCACCGACGACGTGTTTCGCGCGCGGTTCATCAAGGAGTCGCGCATCGCCGCCTCGCTGAACCATCCCAACGTGATCCCGATCTATGACACGGGCCCGTTTGAAGAGCTGCTCTACATCGCGATGCGCTACGTCTCGGGCGCGGATCTGCGCACCGTGCTGCGCAGCGGCGAGCGCATCTCGCCCGATCAAGCGCTCTTGCTGATCTCGCAGGCCGGGCGCGCGCTCGACGCTGCGCACCGCCACTCGCTCGTGCACCGCGACGTCAAGCCCGCCAACATGCTCATCGAACGGGGTGCTGAAGACGATCCCGATCACCTCTACCTGGCCGATTTCGGGATCACCAAGCACACGCTGTCGCAGAGCGGGCTGACCGCGACGGGTCAGTTCGTGGGCACGATTGACTACATCGCGCCCGAGCAGATCCAGGGAAAAACCGTCGACGGTCGGGCCGACATCTACTCGCTGGGCTGCGTGCTGTACGAGTGCCTCACGGGGCAGGTTCCGTTCGTGAAGGATGTCGAAGCCGCGGTGATCTGGGCACACGTCGAGGAGCTGCCCACGCCACCGAGCGTCGTGCGGCGCGACCTGCCGAAGGCAATCGACGAGGTGATGGCCAAGGTCCTGGCCAAGGACCCCGACGATCGCTACGAGACTTGCCGCGATCTCGTGGCCGCAGCGCGCGGGGCGCTGGAGCCCACGGTTGATGCGGCCGCTGCCGCCGGCATGAGCGCAACCCCCCCCACCGTACTTTCAGACCAACCGTCGCCGCACGAGCCGGCACCCGCGACGCATGCGCCCGCATCCGACACGCGCCTCGCCGCGACCCCAACCTCCGCTGCGACCGGCCCGCCGCCGTCTGCGCCTCCTGCGCCGCCCGCCGACGTGCCGGTGGCGCCCGCGCCGCCGCCGCCCCCGTCACCGCCGAGCGAGCCGCGCACGGCGGACAGGCCGCGGCGGCGTGGGCTGCTGATCGCCGCTGCGGTGGGCGTGGCGGCAATCGCGGGCATTCTCGTGGCTGTTCTTTCGGGCGGGGGCAAAGCGAAATCGGGCACCTCGGCGCTGCCCCCTGGAGAAGCACGCGCGGCGACTCTGGAGCCGGTGCCGACCAATCACGTCACCGGCTCCGGCGACGCGACGCTCCGCCTTTACGGCAGCAGCGCCAGGGTGACGCTTACTGCCCACGGACTGCTCGAAGGCGGCGTCCACCTCCTGCACATCCACGCGGGCGGCAGAGGGCTATGCCCGCCGGCGTCGGCCGCACGGTCGTACAACGGGCACATGGCGATCAGCACCACCGACGGCATTCCCTACTACGGCCCGCCGGTCGCAGCGCTCACCTCCAGCGGCGACACGAGCGTGCGCAGCTATCTCGACGTCGCGCGCTTCCCCACGACCGGCAACATCAACTACCGGCGCGAAATATCGATCCCCGCGACCCTCGCCGAACAGATACGTGAGGGCAGAGCGGTGGTGGTGGTCCACGGCATCAACTACGACGGCAGCGGCACCTACGACAACGTCCTCAGCCATAGCGAACTGCTGCCCAACGAGCCCGAGACGCTGACCGCGCCCGCACTCTGCGGAACGCTGCTGCCGGCTCCCGCGGGCTCAGCTTCGGCCAAACACCCGCACGCACAGGTGTATGTCGCCTCGCTGCACCTCGACACCAACCCGCTCGATCAGTGGTGTGAACCGGCGCGTCCGACCGAGGTGGCTCCGCGCCCCCGCCGCGGCGTGGCCTGAGCGCACATCTCTATGAGCGCGGCACGCGCTCGCGTTCTACGGTCTCGCGCGAAACGCCCCGCCAGTCGAGCTCGAACGCCGTGACGGGCGTTGGTATTCCCTTCAGCGCGATCGACCCAAGCGGCGCGAACTCAAAGCCGGCGTCGCTTCCCACGAGCACGTGCACGATCTCCGACACCAGGGCCTGCCCCGCCTGTGCTCGATCACACAATCGCTTGGCGACGACCACCGGCGTTCCGAAGTAGTCGTCCTCGGCGCTGATCACCTCGCCCGCATTGAGGCCGATCCTCGTGCCCAGCGCCTGCCCGCCGCCGCGGCCGTGCGCCTCGATCGCGCGCTGCATCCCCACCGCGCTCGCCACCGCCTGCCGAGCGCTGGCGAAGACGAGCATCAGCCCGTCGCCGAGGTTCTTGACCTCGCGGCCCCCGTGCTCGAGCGATACCCGGCGCAAGACCCCGAAGTAGGCGCGCCGCACGTGGTTGCCCTCCTCGTCGCCGAGCCGCTGCAAGAGCTCGGTCGATCCGACGAGATCGGTGAACAGCACCGTGATCGTGGCCAGCCGCGGGGCGGCGTCGGTGATGGTGGTGGTCTGGCGCTGATAGGCGCGCTCGTCATTGAAGACCAGCAGCGTTTCGCCGACGCGAATCACGTCCCCGTGGTGCAGGCGTCTGCGGCCGCTCACGCGCTCGTCGTTGACAAAGGTGCCGTTGCGCGAAATGCCTTCGTCTGCGATCAGCCAGTGCGCTCCTAGCCGCACCGCCTCGGCATGCAGCGATGACACGCTGCTGTCCCACGGCAGCGACAGATCCACCTCGTCACCGCGCCCGATCGTGACGGCGCTGCGGCGCGCAAGACCGTACAGGCGCTCGGCACCCGAAGGATCGGCGTAAAGCAGGAACTGCCCTGCTCGCGCGCGGCCGCCGGGGTGTGCGGAATCACCGGGCGCGTTGCGCCTGACTGTCTCACGGTCGGAGAGAATCGTGCCTTCCTTCGCGCTCGCGTCGGACGTCGTCGCGCTCTGCTGAGCTGACCCCTTGCGCTGAAGGCTACACCGTCGCATCAGTGGCCTTTAGCGATCGCTGGCCTCGGCGGCGCAACGGGCGGGAGGGCGGGCGCTTGGCATGACAAACCTGTCAATCGTTATCGCCCGGTGTGAACGAGATTGTCTGGCTGAGCGGGGCGCGGTCTGACGTCAGATCTGCGCCGAGCGGGCTGTGGTATAAGCGCGTCAGCAAGCTACGGGGGGTACTTGCGGATGCGGTACCGATCCGCGGATCGCCCAGGAGGGGAGTTCCATGTTCTGCAGACCTGCTCTGCCCATTGGGAGCGGGCGCGTTGCCGCGCTCGCATGCGTGCTGGCTGCTGCCGGCGCTGCAGCCATCGCGCCGGCCACGGCGCTCGCCAAGCCGACCGGCCTGTGTATCAACACGGCCAAAGCCGCGCACGTCATCTTCGGCCCGAACTCGTTCTTTGAGCCGAGCGCCACACAGGGCCCGACGAGCTTCGGCGAGAACGAAGCCCAGTCGGAATCCGAATATCCGCTGTATCGCGGCACGAGCGCCGGCAAACCCGTCCAGTACGTAATCACCGACGCGTCCAACCTCACGGTCGCGCGCGAGCTGGGCGTCAACTACGCGCCGAAGCTCGCCGCGGCTGCGTCGTCGAGCGGGGTGCAGAAATCGGCGTCGAGAATCGGGAACGGCAACGGCATCAACTTCCCGGCGACCGTCAACTTCTCGGCGTCGCGCGTGCTCAAGGCGAACCCGAAAACGGGGTTTCCGCCTCTGGCAGCCAAACCGGGGCCCGTTGGCAACTCGGGCTACAGCCCGCTGGTGCAGGTCCTCGTCGACGGTATCCGCGTGGTGCTCAACGCTCCGCAACTTGCCAACTCAACGGGTCAGCACCCCAAGGTGACCACCACGATCACGGGCAGCTCGACCAACGTCAAACTGTCGGAGACGTTCGGGTGCTTTGACGACCTCTCGGTTCACTACGTCTCGTTCGACGCGAGCAACGAAACCGCAGCGGCGATCGAGAACGTGACCTACGCCCCGGCGATGGCCGCCGTCCCCTCGCCCAACTGCGCCGATGTCGCGCCTGCGACCGGCGCCGCCGGCGCCGCCGAGCCGCTGGCGACGGAGAGCAGCGGCTGTGCCCGCGAGTCGCTCGCGGCGTTCACAAACGGCATCACGCCGCTCTCAAACAACCAGTGGCAGGGTCTCAACAACTCGCTCGGATTCCTGTTCTGCAACGAAAACGCAACGACCCACGAATGCGAAAACAACGGTTTTGAGATCTCGCCGTTCAACATCCTCAAGGGAGTCCCGAATCCCACCCAGCAGTTCCAGTACAGCCCGATGTGGGACACGCACCTCGCCGAATGGACCTCAGAATCGGTCAACGAAGGCTTGCGCGCGCGTATCGGCAACTTCCAGGACATCGTGCAGATCGCGGCGATGGGCTACCTGACGGGTCCCGAAGGCAAACCGTTCGGCAGCTCGTTCGCGATCAACTGTCCGCCGGTGAGCCTCGACGTTCCCGCCGCCGACGTGCCCACGAGCTAGAACAGACACCACGGAAAATCGCACAGGAGGGTCGCGCCGCAGCGACCCTCCTGTCGTTAAACGGTCTCTGTTCGCGGCGCCACATCCCGGCCCGCAGCAGATCTGCCGGCGGCTGACATCGCGGGGGCGGATGGCGCAGGCGGGCGGGCCTCTCCGGCGTGTGTCTTTGATCGCGCGGCGTCAGGACGCGAGCGGCGCCGTCTGAGCGCGCCAGCGCTGCTCGATCTGGCGCAGCAGCGCCGGGTAGACGATCAGGTGGCGAAACGGCCTTATCGCAGTCATGTAGGCGTGCCCGAGCAGCCCGTTGGGCTTGACCAGCACGGCCATCTGACCGCGATAGCCGCCGGCGGGAGACGCAACCCATCCGAGGTGCATCACGCCGTGAACGGTGCGGTTGGCAAGCTCGGCCGCCCACTCGTCCTTCAGCAGGTAAAGCGACCTGAACGGCAGCACCTCGAACTCGGGACCCGGCAGCGCATCGCGCAGGTCAGACGGCAGCCGTTCGCGCAGCGTGGTCACGCGCGCGCCGAGCCCCGACTGCGGCCGGTCCCAGCCGAGTAGCTCGCCGAGCCTCCAGCGCAGCGCCCACAATGCGCGTACCGCAACAGACGGGCTGTGCGACGCGTCGCCCGACGCCATCCCCTCGACCAGCAGATGAAAGTCGTCGCGCCCGCCGGGCGTCGGCAGCGCCCACACGTCCTCCAAGCGAAAATCGCGCGTCAATTCGTGGATGCGCCACGGCCTGGAGGTGTGCGCGGACGCCGGTAGGCTCACTGCCTTGCTCCATCCATACGGGGGCGTATAGATCGAGCCTACGCCGGTGCCGGGCGCGTGTCAACGGCCGCGCATGCATGTACGGGAGCATCAGCGGCGCGCTCGCCGCCGGTGGCCGCCGATCCCAAGCATGGTCGGAGCGGCTGGGGGTCGCCGCCGCGGGCGGCTGACCAAGCCGCGGGCGGCTGACCACGCCGCGCGCGGCTACCGGCGTTGCAACACAAATGGCGCACGCGCCACATCAGTGTGCTTATTTGTGCGCGTGGGATGGAGCATGCGTCTGGGCAGGGATGCCGCGGCGCCGGCGACGGCGTTCGCGTGCGTCCTGCTGTGCCTTTGCGCCGCATCCGCGCGTGGCGCCAGCGTGCCGAACGACCCTTACTTCGCTCGGCAGTGGGGGTCTGAGAACACCGGCCAGGCGGTGCCCGCGCAGGAACTCGCGCGAGAGAGGCTCGGGGCCTACTCGCCCGGGACCCCGGGAGCCGACGACGGCGCATCGCGAGCGTGGAGCCTCACCACCGGCAGCCCGTCGATCGTGATCGGTGAGGTCGACACGGGTGTCGACTACGAACATCCCGACCTGGGGGCCAACGTGTGGATCAACCCCGGCGGTGTGGGCGAATGCGCCCCGCTGAGCGCGGGGTGCTCACCGGGGGGCAATTGCGAAGCCGGCACCCGCGGCTTTGACGTGATCAACGGGTCGTGCGAAGCGCTCGACGAGGACAAAAGCTACGGCGGGCACGGCACTCACGTGGCCGGGATCATGGGTGCGGTCGGCAACAACGCCGAAGGCGTGGCCGGCGTGAACTGGCGCACGACGATCCTGCCGGTGAAATGGCTCGACGACGCCAACCCGGTAACCGAACCCTCGGCAAAAACGCTCGCCGCGGCGCTGCACGCGATCAGCACGGCTCGCCAAGCCGGCGTGAACGTACGCCTGGTCAACGACTCGGCGACCTTCAGGGGGATGAAAGGCACCGCCGAACTGCGCGAAGCGATCGAACAGCTGGGCGCTGAAGGCGTGCTGTTCGTGACCGCCGCGGGCAACAACGGCCTCAATCAGGAAAACGAACGCACCTACCCGTGCTCGTTTGGCCTGGCGAACGAGATCTGCGTGACCGCCACCAACGACCACGACGAACTGCCCGCGTGGGCGAACTACGGGGCGCAGTTCGTGCAGCTGGCGGCTCCCGGCGAAAGCATCTTCTCCACGCTGGCCGGCGGACCCGGCGAAGCCAACTACGGCTACCTCAGCGGCACCTCGATGGCCGCGGCCGAGGTCTCGGGCGCCGCCGCCCTAATCCTCTCGCAGCACGAAACGATGTCGGTGAGCGAACTTCGAACCGACATCCTGCAGAGCGTCGACCCGTTGCCCGCGCTCGCCGGAAAGGTGTCAAGCGGCGGGCGCCTGGACGTGTGCAACGCGATCCCGGGCTGCAACCCCGCAGTGGCGGGGCCGGTCCGCGCGCCGGTGTCCCCGCCCGCGAAGACGCCCCAGGTGCCCGCGCCGCCGGTCGCGCACGCGCAGATCGTCGCGCTGAGCCTGCATCCGGCGGCCTTCCGGGCGGCCCGCAAGGGGCCCACGATCAGCCCAGCCGGCGGCGAAGGCGGCACGACCATCCGCTACTACGACAGCGAGCCCGCGCTAACGCGCTTCACCGTGCTCGCCGCGCGCACCGGCGTGGTGAACGCCGCCGGGCGCTGCGTGGCGCCGCCGCGCGCGGGCGCCGCCGCCGGCAAACACCCCAAGCACTGCGCGAGATACGTCGCGGTGGCGCACTTTTACAGGCGCGACACGGCCGGCGCGAACAGTTTTCACTTCAGCGGACGCATCGCGCCGGTACGCCTGGCACCCGGTCGCTACCGCCTGGCGCTGGCGCCATCCTTTGACAGCCAGGCCGCAGCAACGGTGGAAACGTCCTTCCGCGTGATCTCCTGACGGCGCCTTTGGCGCGCCGCGGGGAGCTGCCGCCAGGTGCGCGCCCTTCTGTACAGGAGCCAAGCGCGCAAAGATCTAAGCCGGTGACATCGCAGATCAGCTGTCCGTCGTGCGCGGCGAGCAACCCGCAGGGGGCGCGCTTCTGCATGGGCTGCGGCGCGCCCCTGGCGCAAAGCTGTCCTGCCTGTGGCACCGAGGCGCCCGCGCAGGCTCGTTTTTGCATGAGCTGCGGCGCAGAGCTCGCCCAGGACGCAGCGGCGGACGGCGCGAGCGCTGACTCTGGCGCGCGACGCGACGCGAGCTCTCCCAGCGAGGAGCGGCGCACGGTCACGGTTCTGTTCGCCGACCTGTCCGGCTATACCGCGGTGTCCGAGCGCCTCGATCACGAGACTGTGAAGGGGCTCACCGAGCGCTGCCTGACGCGGCTGTCGGCCGAGGTCGAGCGTTTCGGCGGCCACGTGGACAAGTACATCGGCGACAACGTGATGGCCCTGTTCGGCGCGCCCGTGGCCCACGAGGACGATGCCGAGCGCGCGGTGCGGGCGGCGTTCGGGATGCAGGCGGCTATGTCAGAGCTCAACCGCGGTATCGCGGAGGACTTCGGGTTCGAGCTGCCGCTGCGCATCGGCGTGAACACCGGCGAGGTGCTCGCGGGGCACGTCGGCGAGGCCTACACGGTCGTCGGTGACGCGGTCAACGTCGCCGCGCGGCTGCAGGCGCAGGCGCCCGCGGGCGGGATCCTCGTGGGCGAGCGCACGCAGCGCTCCAGCGACCACGCGATCGACTACGAGCAGCTCGCGCCGCTGTCGCTGAAGGGCAAGGCCGAGCCGGTGGCGGCCTTTGAAGCGGTGCAGCCGCGCGAGCACGCCCAGCCCAGCCATCGCCCGAGCTCTCGTGCGCCGCTGGTGGGGCGCCAGGGCGAGCTGACGCAGCTGCAGGGCATGTTCGAGCGCATCGTGCGCGAAGGTGCACCGCACCTCGTCACGGTGGTCGGCCAGGCAGGTGTTGGCAAGTCGCGCCTGCTGGCCGAGTTCGAAGGTCGCCTGGCGCACGAGCCGCAGCCGATTCGCCTGCTGCGCGGGCGCTGCCTGGCGTTTGGTTCCAGCGTCGTGTACTGGCCGCTCGCCGAGATGCTGCAGGCGGAGTGCGCGATCGCCGAGGGCGACAGCGGAGCGCAGGCGCGCGCCAAGCTGTTGACGCGGCTCGCGCCGCTGCTGTCCGGCGAGGGAGGCGACGGCGACGGCGATCAGGCCGAGCGCCGCCTGGCGCCGCTCGCGCGCCTGCTGGGCGCTCAGACCGCGGGCGAGGATGACGTGGCCGAGCTCGAGGACAGCCGCAGCGCGCGGGAGAGCTTCTTCGGCACCGTACGCGCGGTGCTCGAGGCGCTCGCCAGAGAGCGCACGCTGCTGCTGGCGTGGGAGGACATCCACTGGGCAGACGAGGGCACGCTGGATCTCATCGAATACCTTGCGCAGTGGCTGCGCGCGCCGGTGCTGCAGGTGGCGCTCGCGCGCGACGAGCTGCTGGAGC
This sequence comes from Solirubrobacteraceae bacterium, assembly GCA_035939635.1. Lineage (GTDB taxonomy): Bacteria > Actinomycetota > Thermoleophilia > Solirubrobacterales > Solirubrobacteraceae > Palsa-744. Next base: position 4,685 of record DASZFR010000145.1, on the reverse strand, counting down.
GGCGCCCGAGCTGGAGCACGGTGCGCCGCAGCACGACCACCACGTTTCTGGAACCGCTCGCGCGAGACGAGGTGCGCCAGCTGATCGAGCGCCTGCTCAACAGCGACGAGCGGTCGGCGGTGCTGCCAGAGGCGCTGGCCGAGCGCTCGGGCGGTAATCCTTTGTTCGCCGAGTCGATGGTGCAGCGCATCGCCGAGGAGGGCGGCGCCACCGCGGCCGAGCTGCCCGACACCGTGCAGGGACTGTTGGCCGCGAGGCTCGACTCGCTCGAGCGCTTCGAGCGCCAGCTCGTGTCGCACGCCGCCGTGATCGGGCGCACGTTCTGGGAGAGCGCGCTGCAGCCGCTGGCCACGGCCGCGGACGCCGACCTCGGCGCGACGCTGCTGGCGCTGCGCGAGAAGGACATCATCGTGCCCGACGAGAGCGCGCACGTCGAGGGTGAGCGCGAGCTCGCGTTCAAGCACGTGCTGATCCGCGACGTGGCCTACGAGATGCTGCCCAAGGCCGTGCGCGCGCGAAAGCACGCCGAGGTGGGTGCGTTCATCGAGCAGCGCGCGGGCGGCCGCGGCGAGGGCGTCGTCGCGCTGCTGGCCGAGCACTACGGCCGCGCCGCGACGCTCGCAGCCGACGTGCGCCTCGAGGCCGCGGAGCTCGCCCAGCTGCGCGCCAAAGCGCTCGAGTTCAGCGAGGCCGCGGGCGATGCCGCCGCAGCGCTGTTCGCCAACCGTGAAGCGCTCGCGCACTATGAGTCGGCCGCCGCGTTCGCCGACGCAGACGACCCCACGGTGCTGCGCATCGCCGAGAAGTGCGGCGACATCGAGCTGCGAATGGGTCGCGTCGAGCCGGCGATCGCCGCTTGGGAGCGCTGTCTGGAGTACTACCGCCGCGGCGAAGAGCTCGAGCACGTGGCCGAGCTGCACCGCAAGATCGGCGCCGCGCTCGCCCATAAGGGCGAGCGCAAGCAGGCAATCGAGCACCATCAGCAGGGCATCAACCTGATCAAGGACCTGCCTCCCTCGCTGGCGCTCGTGCGCCTCTATGAGGAGGCGGCCTGGCTGTACATGCAGGTGGGCGACAACATGCTCGCGATCTACGCGTCTGAGAAGGCGCTGCGCCTCGCCGAGACGTTGGGCGAGGCGAGGGCCGCCAGCCGCGCGCACGGCATCTTCGGACGCGTCTTCGGACGCATCGGCGACACCGCCAAGGCGCGCGAAAACCTCGAGCGCGCGGTGGCGCTCGCGCGCGACTCAGACGCCGGCGAGACCGTGCTCGCGCTGCTCGCACTCGGCCACAGCCTCGAGCACGCCGAGGGCGACTACGAGGGCGCGGGCTCCTGCTATCAGGAGGCGCTCGCGCTGGCCGAGCGGATCGGCGACGTGCCGGCGCAGATCGAGCTGCAATCCGCGCTCGCGCAGCTCGCGTTCTACCGCTGCGACTGGGATGAGGTGCGCCGCGCAAGCGATGCCAGCGCGCGTCTGGCCGAAAGCGAGGGGCTGGTCGGCAAGCTCTGCCTGTCCAACACGCTGCGCGGGCTGCTGGCATGGCGCGACGGCAAGCTCGAAGACTCGGCGCGCCTGTTCAGGCGCGCCGACGAGCTCGCCGAGCAGGTCGGCTGGTCGGAGGTGTCCTTCAGCGCGCTGCTCGGCCTCGCGGTCACCCTGCGCGACGCCGGCGACCTGCCGGGCGCCGAGCAGACGCTTGCGCGCGCGCTTGCGATCTGCGAACGCGCCGGCCTGATCCCGCAGTCGGTGCGGGTGCACTCCGCGCTGGCGCTGGTGTGCGTGCTGTCGGACCGCGCCGAGGCGGCCGCCGAGGCGGCCGAGCGCGCCGCGGGGCTGGCCGAGCGTCTGCACGAGCCCGTCGGACAGGCCTGCGCGCGGGAAGCGCGCGGCATCGTCGCCGACTACGACGAGGCCGTGCGGTCGCTGCAAGACGCGCGCGCGGACTGGGAGCGGCTCGGACGCCCGCTCGACGTCGCGCGCTGCGAGATGCTGCTCGGCAGGCGGCTGCTCGACCAGGATGCCGCGGCCGCGGCGCAGACGCTGCAGCGCGCCGCCGCGGCCTACGACGCGCTCGGCTTCGCCCACCTCGCCGACAGGGCGCGCGCGCTCGCGACGCCCGAAGCGGGCGCTATCCGTGCAGGCGCACGGGCAGTGTCTTGAGCTGATTCAAAAACAGCGATTCCACCGCGACCGGCTCGCCCGCGATCGCGATGTCCGGGTAGCGCGCGAGCGTCTCCTCGAAGAGGATGCGCAGCTCCAGGCGAGCGAGCGCCGTTCCCAGGCAGAAATGACGACCACCCGCGCCGAAGGCTTGGTGGTCGCCCTTGCGGTGGATGTCGAAGCGGTCGGCGTCGTCAAAGCGCGTTTCGTCGCGGTTTGACGACACGTACCACATCACCACCTTGTCGCCCTTCTTGATCTGCTGCCCGTGCAGCTCGGTGTCCTCGGTGGCGGTGCGCCGGAAGTGCGCAAACGCGGGGAACATGCGCAGAGACTCCTCCACCGCTCCCGGTATCAAGGAGGGGTCCTCGACCAGCTCGCGCTTCTGCCCGGGGTCTTGCATCAGCGCGCGCATGCCCGAGCAGTAGGTCGCCTTGGTCGAGTCGTTGCCCGCGGCCACGAGCAGGAAGAAGCCCATCACGATCTCGTGCTCCTCGAGCTTCTCGCCTTCGACCTCAGCGTGCACGAGCACGGTCGTGAGGTCGTCGGTCGGGTGCTCGCGGCGCGCCGCGATCAGCTTGCGGCAGCGCTCGAAGATCTCGGGCACGTCTTTGTGCACCGCGCCGTCAAAGCCGCCCGGGTTGAGGTCGGGGTCGGCGGCGCCGAGCGTGGAGTTCATCAGCCGTGCCCACACCGCGTCGTCCTCCTCGGGGATGCCCATGAAACTGCCGATCACACGCGACACCACCGGCTGCGCCACCTCGTTGACCAGCTCGCACTCCTCTTTGCCGTCGATGCGGTCCAGGGCGCGCGTGACGATGTCGCGGATCGCGCCCTCGTGGTCGGCGATGCGCTTGGGCGTGAAGCCCGCCTGAAACAGCGCCTTCAGCCGATCGTGCTTGGGCGGATCCATGCCGATGAACATCGCGCGCGCGAGCTCGATCGGAAAGCCCGCGGCGGCCACCACCACGCCGCCCACTTCCGACGAGTAGGTCTTGTAGTCGCGGCTGACGGCGTGGATGTCGTCGGCGGTCGTCACCGACCAGAAGCCCGCTTCCTCGGGCAGCTCTTCGAATTTCTCGGTCCAATGGATCGGGCATTGGCCGCGCAGCTGCTTGAACACCTCGTGCGGCGGCCCGTCCTGCCACAGCTCGCGCGCGGTGAGTTCCGCGCTCTTGATGTCTGGCCCGACCGTTGCCATTCAGACCTCCAGGATCGCCGCCGCAGGACGCGCCCGATACTACTGGCTGGTCAGCCAGGATGAGTGACGAGAGTCACACGGAGGCGCCCCCGCCGCGGCGAAAGCTCCGCGCCCGCGTGCTCTACGATGCCGCAGTTGCGTTCGCGGGCGATCCTCATCGCGGTGCTGCTGGCGACCGTCGCCGTGCCCTCGACCGCGCGGGCGGCAAAGCCCGTCAGCTACCCAGAAGTGCTGGCGCAGATCGAGCACGGCCCGCTCATCCGCGCGGTCATCAACCGCCGGCTCAGCCACGTCGAGATCAAGTTCCGCGACCTGTCGGAGTGGGAGGCGGTGTATCCGGCGGGCGCCCAACCGCTGCTGCAGCGCCTGCTGAACCAGCGCCACATCCACGTTATCTTCGCCTCCTCGCACCACGCCAAGGCGACGCCCAAGCCGGTCCACCACCACCTGCGCTACATCGCCGCCGGTGTGCTCGGAGCGCTGGCGCTGGCCGGGGTCGCGTGGCTGCTCATTCGCCGGCGGCGCTCGTCGCCGCCGCTGCACCGCGACGCGCCGGCGAGCTGACGCGCGCCCGGCTGGAGCGGGCCGCCGCCGACGCGGTTGCCCGGGGCTCGGGCTCAGCTCGCTACGCGGCGGCGCCGGCGCGCCAGCAGCCACGCGGCCGCCACGAGCGCCAGCGCGCCGGCGAGCGCGGCTGCCGCGATGCGCAGCCAGTGGGTCCCGGCGGCCTTGGCCGGCAGCGCCGCCGAGAGCGGGCGCGGCCGGAAGCCGCTGGCGCCGGCGGCGCTTGCGTACTCGACGGCCGGGTGGGGGGCGCCCGCCAGCCACGCGGCGACGGCGCCGTCGGTCGCGGGATCCAGCGCCACGCGCGCTTCGTAGTTGGCGCCCGCGGGCGCGAGCAGCTGCGGCGCGAGCGCGCCGGGGCGGTCGTGGCGCGCGATGAACGTACGCGCGCTCCACAGCTGCGCGTGCTCGGCGTCGAATTCAGCCCCCGGCGACGCGCGCCAGACGGCCACCGCCTCGCCCGCGGGTCCCGCCGCGAGGTCGCTGAGCAGCGACTGCGAGCGCGGGTCTGACAGCAGCGCCGAGGGACGCGTGGCGGCGTACACCGCGGGAGCGGCGCGCACCACGTAGCGGCCGCGCTCGCGCTGCGTCCAGGCCATCACCACGTTCTCGCTGGAGAGCCGCACGAGCGCGAGCGAGCCGGGCTGGCGTCCGGCGAGCGCCGGATCGGCGAACGACGCCACGCGCAGCGGCGCGCCGAAGCGGACACCCGGGGCGGAGAGATCGATGTAGATCGTCGTGCGCTTTCCGCGCGCGCC
>DASZFR010000144.1:0-41457 GCA_035939635.1 Solirubrobacteraceae bacterium | reverse complement strand
GACTACGGCCTGGAGTGGAACGCGCCGCTTCCGCAGGGTGGCTTCGCGCTGGACAACGACGTCAGGCTCGAGGTCTCGCTTGAGCTGGTGCGCGAGGACTGAAGCACGATGAGAGTGCTCGGCATCTCAGGGAGCCTGCGGCGCGACTCGCACAACACCCGCTTGCTGCAGGCGGCAGGCGAGCTGCTGCCCGCCGGCAGCGAGCTCGAGGTGTTCGACGGGCTCGCCGAGATCCCGCCCTTCAGCGAGGACGACGAGCACGCTCCGCCGCCGTCGGTGATCGCGCTCAAGGACGCGATCGCCTCGGCCGACGCGGTGCTGTTCGCGACGCCGGAGTACAACGGCTCGATCCCCGGACAGCTGAAGAACGCGCTGGACTGGGTCTCGCGCCCGCGCGCGTCCACGCCGCTGGCGGGCAAGCCGGTCGCCGTGATCGGCGCGAGCATGGGCCTCTTCGGAGCCGTATGGGCACAGGCCGAGCTGCGCAAGGTGCTGAGCACGATCGGTGCGCGGGTGGTCGAGCGCGACCTGCCGGTCGGCCAGGCGCACGAGGCGCTCGACGCCTACGGCCTGCCGCTCGACGCCGAGGCGCGCGAGGCGCTGCGGCAGATCCTCGCCGAGCTGATTGAGCTCGCCGACGCGCTGGCGGTGGCGGCTTAGACAGAATGGGGCCCGCGCGCAGCAGACGCGCGCGGGCCCCGGGCTGACCGCATCCCGGCAGCCCTGAGCGGGTCGCTAAAACGCGCGTCGAGTGCGTGCGCGACCGCGAGCGGTATGGCCGCCACGGCCGCCTTGCGACGGGCGTATCGCCTGTCGACCGGCCCGACCGCGAATGCTAAGCTCGACGCTCGCCAGGGGAAAGGGAAGCGGTGGAACGAGGGGGAGCGTGAAGATTTTTGCCTGCCCGGTTGGACGCGGGCGGCGGCGCGGACGCAGAGGACGCGCACCTGTTCTGCTGCTCGGCTTGCTGACGGTGGCGCTCGGCGTTCCGGCGTCGGCCGCCGCCAACCATGTTGTGGCGTGGGGGGGCGACGAATACGGTCAGCTCGGCAACGGCGTCAAGGAACCCGCTGGGCCGCCGGCGTTCGTGCAAGGCCTTGTCGAACCGGTGGCGGTGGCCGCGGGCCACCACGACAGCTTCGCGCTGCTCGGCAACGGCACGGTCGAGGCCTGGGGGAGTAACGAATCTGGAGCCCTGGGCGACGGCACCGAAGGCGGCACCAGCGCCGTGCCCGTCGCGGTGAAAGGACTTACCGAAGTCACACAGGTCGCCGCCGGCTCCAACTACGCGCTGGCGCTCCTTCGGAACGGCACGGTGATGTCGTGGGGGTACAACCAGTTCGGCCAGCTTGGCGACGGCTTGGAAGCCAGCAGCAGCGTGCCGGTGCAGGTGAAGGGTCTGACAGAAGTGACCCAGATCTCCGCCGGCAGGCGTTTCGCGCTCGCGCTCTTGCGCGACGGCACGGTGCGGATGTGGGGCTACAACGGGCCCGCGAACGAGGGCGGTGAGCTGGGGATCGGAACCAACATCGGCCCGGAAATCTGCCCGTTTGGCAACCACGAAACGACCTACTGCAGCCGAACGCCGGTGAAACCCATCGAACTGAGCGGCGTGACCGCCGTGTCGGGCGGCGACACGCATAGCCTCGCGCTGCTGGGCAACGGGGAAGTGGAGTCTTGGGGCGCAAACAGCTTCGGCGAGCTGTGCCTGGGCACCAAAGCGAAAACCGGCAGCCACAAACACAGAAGCTACGTGCCCCGGCACGTGCCCGGGCTGACCGGAGCGGCCGGGGTTGCGGCGGGCAACAAATACAGCCTCGTGCTGCTGCGCAACGGCACCGCGCTCGGCTGTGGGAAAAACAAGCACGGCGAACTCGGCGACGGCACGTATAAAACGAAAAAGAGTCCCTCGCCGGTCGCCGGCCTGACCGGCGCGGTGGCGATCTCTGCCAGCGCAGGTGAAGAAGCCGGCGAAGACCACAGCCTGGCGCTGTTGAGCGACGGCAAGGTGATGGGCTGGGGGAGCAACAGCACCAAACAGCTGGGCGTGGGCATCCCCGCCAAGATCGACGCGCCGGTGCAGCTGCCCGGCTTGTCCGCGATCAAATCCATCTCCGCAAGCGGGACAGCGCACAGCCTGGCGCTCACCGGCGAATAGCTCGCCGTAGCGTCGCTGCGTAGCTCGCCGGCCGCGCACCCGCCGCGGGCCGCGCGACCGGTCGCCGGTCGCTCGATTGGTTGCGCCCGGCGCGCCATACACTGGCCGGGATGATCGAAGACCTCGTGGCACAGATCGAAAGTCGCTTCGCCGAGCTCGGCGAGGAGCTCACCGATCCCCAAGTCATCGCTCAGCGCGCGCGCTACGCGGAGGTCGGACGCGAGTACCGCCGCCTGCAGGAGTCGGCGCGGCTGGCGGGCGAATGGCGCCGCGCGCAGGACGACGCGGCGGGCGCCGAAGAGCTGCTCGACGAGGAGGGCGAGGACGCGGACCTGCGGCGCGTGCTGAGCGAGGCGCGCGAGCGCAGCGGCGCGCTCGAAGAGCAGATCCGCATGGCGATGGTGGAGACCGACCCCAACGACTCGAAGGACGTGATCGTCGAGATCCAGGGCGGCGCCGGCGGCGACGAGGCCGGGCTGTGGGCGGGCGACGTGTATCGCATGCTCAGCAAATACGCCGAACGTCGCGGCTGGCAGACCGAGTCGCTGGAGGTGGGCGACGGCAAGTACACGTTTGCGATCAAGGGCGAGGGCGCCTACTCGGTGTTCAAGTTCGAGGGCGGCACGCATCGCGTGCAGCGCGTTCCCCAGACCGAGTCTCAGGGGCGGATCCACACCTCGACTGCGACCGTCGCGGTGCTGCCCGAGGCAGAGGAGGTGGAGGTGCAGATCGACCCGGGCGATCTGCAGGTCGACGTGTACCGCTCGTCGGGCCCCGGTGGACAGTCGGTGAACACGACGGACTCCGCGGTGCGCGTCACGCACCTGCCCACAGGCATCGTGGTGTCGATGCAGGACGAGAAGTCCCAGCTGCAAAACCGCGAGAAGGCGCTGCGCGTGCTGCGCGCGCGCCTGGCCGAGCGCGCGCTCGCCGAGCAGCAGGCCGAGCTCGCGGCCGATCGCCGCTCGCAGGTCGGCACGGGAGATCGCGCGGAGAAGATCCGCACCTACAACTACGGCGAGCGGCGCGTGACCGACCACCGCATCAAGCTCACCGTGTACAACCTCGACCAGGTGCTCGAAGGCCAGCTGGACGAGCTCACCGCCGCGCTGCAGGCCGACGAGAAGCGCAGGCGCCTGCAGGAGCAGGCGGCCGCGTGACCGCCCCCGCGCGCCAGGCGCTCTCCGGCGCCACCGCGCAGCTCGCAGCCGGCGGCTGTGACACGCCGCGCCTCGACGCCGAGCTGCTGCTGGCGCACGTGCTCGGCGTGTCGCGCGAGCGCCTCTACGCCGGCGACGACCTTGGGCTCGACGGCGCCGCCCAGCGCGCGCTGCACGAGTCCGTACGCCGCCGCGCGTCCGCGCGCGAGCCCGTTGCCTACATCACCGGACGGCGCGCGTTTCGCCACCTGAACCTCGCCGTCGACCGCCGCGCGCTGATCCCGCGCCCCGAGACCGAGCTGCTCGTCGAGGCGGCGCTCGCGCTGCCCGCCGGCGCGCGCGTGCTCGACGTCGGCACCGGCTGCGGCGCGGTGGCGCTCGCGCTCGCGCAAGAGCGCCCGGACCTGTCGGTGACCGCGAGCGACATCAGCCGCGAAGCGCTCGCGCTGGCGCGCGAGAACGCTCGACGGCTGGGGCTCGAAGTGCGCTTCGTGCAGTCGGACCTGCTCGGCGGGCTGCGCGACGAATTCGACGCGCTGGTGGCGAACCTGCCCTACGTGGCCGAGACGCAGCGAGCCACGCTGGCGCCCGAGATCACGCGCCACGAGCCGCCTGCGGCCCTCTTCGGCGGCGAGGATGGGCTGGCAAAGATCGCCGCGCTCGCGGCCCAGCTGCCGCGCTTTGCGCGCCTGGCGCTGGTGGGGCTGGAGGTCGGTGCGGGCCAGGCAGAGACTGTGGCCGAGCTCGTGCGCGGGGCGGGTTTTGCGCGAGCGCGCATCGAGGCCGACCTGGCGGGTATAAACCGCGTCGTGATCGGGGAAGGCCCGCGCGCATGAGCGCGCCGCTGCAGAGCGAGGACGCCGAGCGGTTGGAGCGCTGCCTGGCCGACGGCGGAGTGGCGGTGTTTCCCGCCGACACCGTCTATGGCCTGTGCTGTGACCCCGACAACGAGGGCGCGGCGCGGCGCATGTACGCGCTGAAGGGGCGCCCCAGCGCGCGCGCCTGCGCGGTGATGTTCTTTTCGCTGCCCGATGCGCTGGCCGCGCTCGAGCAGCTGCTCACCGACGGCGAGCGCGAGGTGTTGCAGGCGTTGCTGCCGGGGCCGATGACGCTGCTGCTGGCAAACCGCCAAACGCGCTTCGGCGCCGCCTGCCGCTCGGATCCCGCGACGCTCGGCCTGCGCGTCCCGCGCCTGCCCGACGCGCTTGCGGCCCTCGAAGGCGTGGGACGTCCGTTGATGCAGACGAGCGCCAACCGCTCCGGCGAGCCCGACGCGCGCACGTTGGCCGAGGTGCCTGACGCCCTGCTGCGAGGCGCCGACCTGGTGCTCGACGGCGGCGCGCTGCCCGGCGTGCCATCGACGGTGATCGACCTGCGCGACTTCGACACCGAGGGCCGCTGGCATCTGCTTCGCGAGGGGGCGCTGCGCCGCGACGCGGTGCACGAGATGCTCGGGTCGCTGCAGCCCGGCTGAGCCGGGGCTCGGGCCGCGTTCCAGCGCCCAGGGTGCGTGCTAGCCTGCGCTTGATCCGCCGCAACTGGCGCTCGAGATGGAACCGACCATCGGGAAGCGGCGATCCGACACGCCGCGCGCCTGGGCACTCGCGTTTTGCGATGACTACCGCCGAGGAGGCACCGTGTCCGAGCCGAGCACCGACCACCTGAACCGCCCGCTCGTCGAGGTGGACCCCGAGATCGCCGACGTGCTGGCCGGCGAGCTGGCGCGCCAGCAGCGCACGCTCGAGCTGATCGCGTCCGAGAACTTCGCGCCGCGCGCCGTACTCGAATGCCAGGGCTCGGTGCTGACCAACAAGTACGCCGAGGGCTACCCCGGCCGGCGCTACTACGGAGGCTGCGAGTGGGTGGACATCTCCGAGCAGCTCGCGATCGACCGCAGCAAGGAGCTCTTCGGCGCAGAACACGCAAACGTGCAGCCGCACTCGGGCGCGCAGGCCAACGCCGCCGCCTACCACGCGCTGCTCGACCCCGGCGACACGATCATGGGCCTTTCGCTCGCGCACGGCGGGCACCTCACGCACGGGATGAAAATCAACGTCTCCGGGCGCCTGTACGACATCGCCGCCTATGAGGTCGATCGCGAGACCAGCCTGATCGACATGGACGCGCTGGCCGCGCTCGCGCGCGAGCGCCGCCCGAAGCTGCTGCTGGCCGGCTGGTCGGCGTACCCGCGCCAGCTCGACTTCGCGCGCTTTCGCGAGATCGCGGACGAGGTGGGGGCGTACCTGATGGTCGACATGGCCCACTTCGCGGGACTGGTGGCGGCGGGGCTGCACCCCAACCCGCTGCGCTTCGGCGCCGACGTGGTCACGACGACGACGCACAAGACGATCGGCGGCCCCCGCGCGGGCGCGATCTTCTGCAGGGAGGAGCTGGCGAAAAAGATCGACTCGGCGGTGTTCCCGGGCCAGCAGGGGGGACCACTGGAGCACGTCATCGCCGCGAAGGCCGTTGCGTTCAAGCTCGCCAAAGAGGAGGCGTTCGTCGAACGCCAGCGCCGCACGCTCGTGGGGGCGCAGGCGCTCGCGCAGGAGCTGCTCGGCGCCGGGCACGGGGTCAGCGTGCTCACCGGAGGCACCGACGTGCATCTCATCCTGGTCGACCTGCGCGAGACCCAGCCGGCGCTGAGCGGCAAGCACGCCGAGGACCGCCTGGCCGAAATCGACATCACGGTCAACCGCAACGCTGTGCCGTTTGACCCGCGCCCGCCGATCGAGGCGTCGGGGCTGCGAATCGGCACGCCGGCGCTGGCCACGCGCGGCCTTTTGGTCGACGACTTCAGCGAGGTGGGGCGCATCCTCGCGGTGGCGCTCACGCCCGAATACGGCGCTCGCTCGAGCGAGCTCGGCGAGCGCGTGCGCGCGATCGTCGAGCGCTACCCGCTCTATGAGGAGCTGAGCGCGCCGGTGCACGCGTAGCGCGCGCGTGCTCAGCCGGCGCGCGCCGCGGGCCGCTCGGGCTCGCCCGCCGCTCGCACCTGCGCGGCGGTGGCGTCGTCGGCCAGCAGCCTGATCGCCAGCAGCGCGACCTGGTCTGACAGCGCCGTCAGCCGGGACGTGCGCCTGGCGCGCACCTCGTCGGCGACCAGCTCGGTGATCGCCAGCACGAGCACGCGCGGCACGAGCTCCTCCAGCGGCGCGAGCTCGGGCTGCTCGGCGCGCGCGCGGCGTCCCAGTTCGCTGAACATCGCGCGGAACGCTTCGTACTGGCGCTCGCGTTGCTGCGAGGCGCGCTCGCCCACCATCGGCAGCGACAGAAAGTAGGCGCGCGCCAGCGTCGGGCGCTGCTGCCACCAGCGCAAGTACGCGTGCGCTCCCAGGCGCACAGCGCTGATCCAGCTCGACTCCGACGCTAGCGCCACCAGCTCGCCCAACAGTTCGTCCGCCGCCTCGTCGCACACGGCGATGAAGCAGTCGGCCTTGTCGGTGAAGAGCTCGTAGTACGCGTTGCGCGACACGCGCGCGGTGGCGACCACGTCGGGCACGGTCGTGCCCTCGTACCCGCGGCGACCCACGCACTCCATCATCGCGCGCAGGATGCGCGCGCGCTGCGAGTCGCGCACGGCGGCTGCCGACAGGTGGTGCCGCCCGCGCGGGAGCGGCTCGCCGCGCCATTTGACATTGGAAGACACGCGTGTATTCTAACCGTTCGTCAACGGGGAAGGGACGATGGGCGCGCGAGCGGCGAAGTTGATCGGTGGGGCCTCGGGCGTCGCGATGGCACTCGCGACCGCGCTCGTGAGCGCCGCCCCGGCGTCCGCGAAGACAGCCCACTGCAGCCGCGCGCTGCCCGTGGTTGCCCACCACGCCGGTGGGAGCCCGGCCCGCGTGGCGCGTTCACGGCTCCCGGTCGCGTGCGTCGATGAAACCGGCTACGCGAGCTCCGAGTCCTCGCTCGCGGTGACCGGCCACGGCGCGCTCGTGTACTCCCCCGCTCAGAGCGAGAACTCGATGGCGCGCTCGCTCGACAACGGCGCCAGCTGGGCCCTGACCACGCCGGCGGTGGAGCAGCCGACGGCGTTCTGGAACACGGTGGACCCCTACGTCATCGCCGACCGGCGCACCGGGCGGATCTTCTGGTCACACGCGACCGGGCCGGTGCGCAACGAGGGAGGTCTGCCACAGGGCTCCGGCTTCTATCTTGCCGGCGCCTACGGGTTCCAGATCTACTCCTCGAGCGACGACGCCAGGACGTTCACGACGGCCGACTACCAGACAGCCCCAACGGGTGACTGGGAGAAGGTCTTCGTCGGCCCGCCGCCGCCGGCGTCGGCCGAAAAGCCCGTCGGCTACCCCGACATCGTGTACCTGTGCGCCAACTCGCCGGTGGAGGTAACCGGTCCGGGGCGGCTCTGCTACAAGTCGCTCGACGGCGGCGCGACATTCTCAATCGCCGGCTACACCTCGCCGACGGCGAGCAACCCGACCGACGTTTGCCCGCCGCTGAACTTCAACACCGGCGTCGTCGACAGTCTCGGCACGATCTTCCAGCCGGTCGACTGCGAACACTCCGCCTACGTCGTCGTGAGCCACGACGAGGGCGCGAGCGAGACGTGGATCCCGCAGCCCGACGCCGCCAAGGGAACGGTCACCAGCGGCACGAACCTGAAGCTCGCGATCGATGACGCGGACAACCTGTACGCGATGTGGACCGCCGGTGAACAGCTGTACCTGGCGATCTCGCACGATTACGCGCGCAGCTGGAGCGCCCCGATGATGGTCGCCGGCCCGGGCCTGCACAACGTTCAGCTCGCGGCAATCGCCGCGGGCGCGCCCGGAAACGTCGCGATCACCTACTACGCCACGAGCTCGCCATCGGCGCCGCTCGCGAGCGCCTACATCACCCAAACCGCCGACGCGCTCGACGCGCGCCCGCTCTTCTACACCGGTGCGCTCAACGATCCGAAGGCGCCCTTCTTCAAAGACCCCGGGCTCACCGGTGGCTCGCCCCGCCCGGACTTCGTGGGTGGCGGCTACGACGCCGCCGGAGCGCGGTTCTGGGCGGGAACGATCAAGCAGTTCGGGGCCCCGGTCGAAGGCAAGATCGCCACGAGCGGCCTGGTCGGCACGCTGCGCTTCAAGTCCTCGACCCCGACCAGCGCGCCGTGACCCGCCCGGCGACGGCCGCGCTCGCGGCCCTGCTCGTCGCGCTCGCGGCGCCGCAGGCGGCCTCCTCTGCGCCGCGGCCGCTGTCGCACGAAAAGCGCTCCCCGGAAATTGCCTCCACGTACGGCAGCGGCGCTTTCGGCCACTGGCTCGTCGATGCCAACAAGCTGCCCGCCTACAGCTACGAAATCGACGAGCTCACGAGCCCGATCGCGCCCCAGCCCGAGCTGTCGGGCAACGTCAACGCCTGGAGTCAGGTCGGCAACGGCCGCGCCGTCGCGGTTGCTTCAAATCACGGCTACACGCAGCTGTGGAGCCAGGACCGCCTGTACCAGTGGACCAACTACTACGAACCCGCGCACAACCACTACGCCGGCGGCTTCGGCTATCTGAACGCCGGCGGCCACGTGCTCTCGACCTTCTACGACGACCGCCCGGCGGGCGCCTCGACGCGGCGCATCTTCGGCGTCGGCTACTACGAAAAAAGCACCGTCGTCGCGGGGATCTCCGAGCAGGACCGCGTGTACGCGCCGTACGGCGACGACTCGCTGCTGCTCCACGACGTGACCATCACGAACACCTCGAGCAAGCCTCTGAAGGGTTCTTATTTCGAGTACTGGGACCTCAACCCGGTGATCCAGGGCGTGAGCCAGATCCCACGCGGCTTTTCCGCGCCTGTGTGGGACCCGCAGACGCAAACGCTCAGCGCCGCGCAGCTCCCGGCCGACGTCGACACGCAGCCGCTGAGCATCTTCGCGAGCGCGCTGCAGACGCCGGTGAGCGCGTACGACACCAGCACGAGTGCGTTCTTCGGCTCGGGCACGCGGGCCGACCCGGCGGCCGTGGTGGCGGGCCGGCTCACCGACTCGACCGCGCCCGGCGCCGAAGCGGGCACCGTGGGGAGCGGCATGTTCGCGCTACAGAGCCCGATCTCGCTCGCCGCTCACAAGACCGTCACGCTGCGCTACGCCTACGGGTACGCGCACCCGGAACAGATTCCGGCCATGCTCGCGCGCTACCGACCCAACGCGAGCGCGTTCAAGCAGAGCGAGTCGCAGTGGTTCAAGTGGCTGCCAAAGGTCGAACTCGGTTCCGGTTACACGTGGCTCTCGCGCGAGCTGCAATGGGACGCCTACACGCTGCGCTCGGGCGCCAGCTACGAGGAGTGCCACGGCCGCCACATCATCTCCCAGGGCGGCTACTACCAGTACTTCTTCGGCGAGAACGAGGCCGCGCGCGACCCGCTCCAGCACGCGCTGCCGATGATCTTCTCGGAACCCGGCCTGGCGCGCGACGTGATCGGCTACACGGCCGAAGAGCAGCCGGCCGCCGGCGGAGCGATCCCCTACGGGGTGACCGGCATGTGCAAACGCTTCGACCTCGGCACCGCCGACGACCTCGATCAGTGGCTGTTGTGGGCGGCGGCCGAGTACTCGCTCTACACGCGCGACTTCGCGTTCATGAACGAACGCGTCCCGTACTACCAGGGCACGAGTTCGGGCACGCTGTGGGAACACCTGAAGCTCGCCTTCCGTCACCAGGAGGAAGTGATCGGGCGCGGACCGCACGGCGAGTACCTGACCGGCTCGACAGGCGACTGGAACGACTTCTCGACCGAGTTCAACAAGATGACCGAGTCGAGCCTCGTCACCGCGCAGGCCGCCTACATATACCCCCGCCTCGCGCTCGTGGCCGATCAGCTCGGCGACACCGCGTTCGCGTCCGAACTGCGTGCGGCCGGCGCGCGCGATGAGGCCGTCGTCGCGGGCCAGTTCGTGCAGGGCGAAGCCGTCACCCCGAGCGATGCCGGCCTCGGCTGGTTCGCGCGCGGGTACGCGGGAACCAGCCAGCTTGGCGCGGGGGCGATGTACGAGGAGCCCCAGGCGTGGGCGCTGCTCGCCGGCGCCGCCACCCCGCAGCAGGCTGCCGAGCTGGTCGCGGCCTACCGGCGCTTCCTGGTGGGCGTCGGCGCCCCGTTGGGGCCGACGCGCATCGGCGCGTCGACGACGCCCGGCTCGACCGCTCCGGGCGCGAACGAACAGAACCAGCCCGGCCTCAACAACAGCCGTGGCTTTCCGGGCGGCGCGTGGTTCGCGCTCAACGGCCAGCTCGTGTGGGCGCTCGCGCAGCTCGGCGGCGCCGTCCCCGAAGCGCCCGCGTACGCATGGGATGAGTTCCTACGCAACACGCTCGCCGCGCACGCGACCGCGTTCCCCGAACACTGGGACGGGTTGATCTCGATCGACGACGAGTGCGCGTCCTACTTCCAGACCGCGCCGTCGGGCTGCGGCATAGGGCTGGCAACGGGCGCGGGTGCGGTCAACGGCTACGACACGCAGATCGTGCATCAGCCCGCGTACAGCATGTTCGACCTGCTCAAGCTGGTCGGCGTGGAAGCGACGGCTGACGGCTACGAAGTCGTGCCGCACCTGCCGATGAGCACGTTCAACGTGCGTTTCCCGCAAATCGGTGTGGCCGAGCAGAGCGGCCTGATCCGCGGCTATGTGACCGCGAGCAGCGCCAGCGTGACGATGCGCGTCGCGCCGCCACCCGGCGTCGCGCCGCAGGCTGCCAGGACGTTCGCGGGCCGCAAGAAGGTGGCGCACACGGTGGTCGGCGGGCTCGTCCAGTTCACGCTGCCGACATCGCCAGGCGCCCCGGCCGACTGGGCGGTGAGCGGTTGATGCGAACGACACCCCGCGCGTGGGTGCGCGGGGCGTGCGTGCTCGCCGCGCTGAGCGCCGCGCTCGGCCTGCTCGCGCCTGGCGCGGCCTCGGCGGCACGTGCCGGCCTCCATCGCGCGGCCACGCTCACCCAGTGCCCGCTTGCACCCGACCCCGCCGCGCTACCCGACGCCGCGAAGCTGCGCGAACAGACCGCCTTTGAGGCGCGGCTCGTTCCGCGGCCCACCGGCAGCGCGGCGCAGCGCAAGTACATCCGCTGGATCCTGCGACAGCTGCGCTCGGTGCCCGGCGCGCAGATCTCAGAACAGCACTTCACGATCAATCGCTGGTCGTGGCGCAGCACGTCGCTGGCGCTGCGGGTGGGCAACAGCACGACGACGGTGCCCGTCGCGGCGCCGGTGCCCTACGCGCAGCCGACGAGCGGGCGCGGGGTGTCGGCGCCGCTCGTCGAAATCCCCGACGAACAGGCGATCACCGCCGCCAATGCGTCCGGTCGCATCGTCGTGCGCCCCGCGCCGGCGGGCAGCGTGCCGTACGCCGACTTCTACCTGCCCGCCGTGAGCTGGCTTGTGTACGACCCTCAGAACACCATCGACCAGAAAGGGACGTTCTACGGCGACTTCATCAACTACAACGCGCGAGTCGCTGACCTGCGCGCCGCGGCCGCGGCGGGGGCGAAGGGGATCCTGTTCGTCAAGGAACGTCCGCGCGCGCAGCTCGCAAACCACTACGAGCCCTACGAGGGCACACCGTGGCAGGTGCCGGCGGTGTTCCTCGGAGCGGACGAAGGCAAGACGATCTCCGCGGCGCTCGCCTCCCACGCGCCGGTGTCGGCGCGGCTCGTGCTGCGCGCGCGCTTCAAGCAGGTGGACACGCCGAACGTGTACGCCACGATCCAGGGGGGGAGCGCGCAACGGATAGTGATCGACACCAAAACCGACGGCACCAACCCGTCCGAGGACAACGGGCCGGTCATGGCGCTCGCGATGATCCGCTACCTGGCCGCCCTGCCGCTCGCTTGCCGGCCACGCACGGTCGAGTTCGCCTTCGCGACCGCCCATTTCTTCCAGCGGCTGGCCGATCCGAACCATCGCTATGGCGGCGCGGGCGTGATCGCCAAACAGCTCGACGCCGAATACGACCAGGGCCTCGTCTCTTCGGTCCTCGTGCTCGAGCACCCCGGCGCGATCGACTACGAGCAGTTTCCACGGGCCGACGGCGGCCCCGGGGTCGAACTGAAGGCCAACGGGCTGCGCGCCATCGACTTCATCGGCATCACGCCGAGCCCCTCGCTTGTGGCGGCGGTGACCGAAGTCGTGAAGAACTACGGCATGGAACGCTCGATTCTCTTGCAGGGCGCCGACGCGCCCGGGTCGACCGTCCCCTCGCATTGCAACTTCGGCGGCGAGGCAACTCCCTACAACGTGCATCTGCTGCCGACGATCGGCGTGATCTCGGCGCCGCAGTCGCTGTATGACCCGTCGTTCGGGATCGAAACCATCGACTTCAGCGTGATGCACTCCGAGCTGCTCGGGTTCACCGAACTGCTCAACCACCTCGGCACGATGAGCCAGACCGAAGTCGCCGGCGATGTGACCGTCGAGCGCGAACAGCGCGCCAAAGGAGGTGCGCCGTGCCCTCCCGAGAACTAACCGCGTGACCGGCGCGCGGGCGGTGTCGCCGCGCGCGTTGCACAATGGCTCTCCCCAACGACGACGGACCCTGCGATCCTGTGCGGACTCGATGTCGCATCCCAGCGAGCTCGACGCCGTCTTTACGTTTCTGACCGCCGCCGTCGTGACGGCGGTGCTGACGCCGCTCACGATGCGCCTGGCGCGCGCGGCGGGAGCGATCGACGAGCCGCGCGAGCGCGGCCTGTCAGACCGGCCGACGCCGCTCCTCGGCGGCCTTGCGATCTTCGCGGGCGTGCTCGTTGCGGGGCTGGCGTGGCTGCCCGCCGGCTACAGGGCGGACCACCACCTGTGGCAGGGGGTGCTGCTGGGAGCAGGCGTGATCACGCTCGTGGGCGCGCTCGATGACCGCTTCGACCTGCCGGCGGGGGTCAAGCTCGCGGGCCAGGTGGTGGCGGCGGTGATCGTGGTGCACTTCGGCGTGGCGGTGAAGGCCGTCACGCTGCCGTTCATCGGCACGCTTCAGTTCCCGCACGCCGGCGCCACCAACGCCGGGCCGATCCTCACCGTGCTCGGCCTCGTGCTGATGATGAATGTCGTCAACTTCTCAGACGGCGTCGACGGTTTGACCGCCGGCGTGTGCGTGATCATCGCCGCGACGATCGCGGTGATCGCGTTTGACCTGGGCCGCTCGCAGCCGGGCGTGTTCGCAGCGCTCACAGCCGGCGCCGCGCTCGGCTTTCTGGTCTTCAACTTCCCGCCTGCGTCGAGCTTCATGGGCGACTGCGGCGCCAACCTGCTCGGGCTGCTGATGGGCGTGATCGCCGTGGAGGCGGTGGTCAAGACCGCCGCGGTGGTTTCGTTTGTGCTGCCTCTGATCCTGCTCGCGGTGCCGTTCCTCGACGGCACCTTCGTGGTGCTCAAGCGCCTGAAGTACCGCCAGCCGATCTACCGCGCCGACACCGAGCACTTCCACCACCGGATGGCGCGCATCGGCTTCTCCAACCGGCGCACGATCGCCTACCTGTACGCGTGGACGCTGATGCTCGCGGGGCTGGCGCTGGCGCTGCGCTTCGTGCCCTACAGCAACCACAAAGGCCACCTCTACACGGGCTGGACGCTCGTGATCGTGGCGCTGGGCCTGCTCGTCGTGGCGGCGAGCGTGTACCTCGTGTACGTGCTGGAGATCCTCAAGTTCCGCCGCGTGGACGCGGTGCGCCTGCGCCGCCTGCGCCCGCACGCGACGCCCGCGGAGATCGAACGCGGGGTGGCCGAAGACCTGGAAACCGGCGAGTTTGGCGCGGTGCCCGCGGTCGAGGGCGCGGCGTCAGCGCTGCGGGGACAGCAGCGGTTCGGCCAGCGGCAGGTGGATCAGAATGGCGTAGGCGCAGAACAGCAGCGTGACCGCGCGCAGACGCCGATCGCCGCTGACGGCCGCTAGCGGCAGCGCCCAGATCACATACCACGGCAAAAGCCACGCGGTGGCCGCGAGCAATGCGATCGTCGCCCACCCGGCGGCGGTCCGCCAGTCCGCCTCGCCGCGCGCGGTGCGCCACAGTGCAAACGCGGTGAGCGCTGCGAAGACGCCCAAGAAGGCGTGGCGCCACCACGCGGGGGTGCCCGACAGCCCCAGCAGGCGGGCGGTCTCGGCGGGAACGCTGTGCACCGCGACCAGCTGCTGCTGCTCTGAGACCGCGCCGAGGAAGCCGAGCGCGTGCGAGCCAAAGCCCACGAGCCCGATCGCGGCAAGCAGCGCGAGGCTCAGCGTGGCGCCGCCCGCGGCGCGCGCTCGCTCGCGTGCGGGGCCGGGCGCGAGCAACAGAAACGGCAGCGTGAGCGCAGCTGTGACCTTGATGCCGATCCCCGCGACCAGCGCTGCCGCCGCCCCGCCCATGCGCCGGCGGGCGGGCCCCGCGCTCAGCGCGAGCGCGACGGCGATCGCCAGTACGAGCATCGTGTCGTTGTGCGCTCCCCCCACCGCCAGCTCGAGCAGCACCGGATTCAGCCCGACGAACACGGCGGTGTAGCGCGCCGGGCGTCCGAGGCGCGCGCCCGCGAACGTCAGCAGCGCGATCGCGCCAAGGCTGCACAACACCGCGACCGCCTTGAACGCCCACAACGCGCCCGCGACGCCCAGCGGCACGGTGGCGTAGCCGGCCAGCGTGAACAGCGGGCCATAAGGCGAGTGCTTGAAGGGCCAGCCGACGAACGCGAATACCGAGTCGGCCGGCGCTTCGGCGGTGAGGTGCGTGTAGGGATCAAGGCCGTGGAGCGCGCCCAGGCGCGCGTAGCCGATATAGCCAAACACGTCTTGTGAGATCAGCGGCGGGCCGAGCAGCAGCAGCACGTGCGCGGCGACGATGGCGGCAACGATCGCGCGCAGCGGCAGCTTCTCAGCGCAGAGGAGCGCGACGGCGTAGCACGCGCACATCGCGAGCGTGAACGCCTGAAAGCTGCCACGGCTGATGCCCACGTCGAGGCCGCGCAGCGGCCCCGCCAGCCAATCCGGCCAGCCGCCGGCGCGCGCCGGCACCAGCGAGGTTGGCCGCGTGGCGGCGCCGGCCGATATCAGAAAGGTGCTCGCCACGACGCCCGCCAGGCCGGCGGCGCCGATCCAGGTTGCCCACGGAGTGCGCCGAACCCCAACTGTTGCGCGCGCGCCCGCAGCGGCGCGGCCCGCGATCGGCTCCTGGGCGCTCGCCGGGCGCGCTCCGGTCGGCGCGTGCATGCGCCCATTGTTACGTCTGCTGGAGCGGGGGGTATGCTTTGACGCCCCTCAGCCGTGGGCTCCGGTTGCGTTGCGCCACGCGCGCCTTGAACGCGTGCCCGAGCTTGGCGGCTATCGAGTGGGCGCGCTCTGACAGCAATGCGACGCCGCTATCGCACACGAACTTCGCGCCGCCCCGGCGAGCGCTTCCGGCCGCCGAGGACGCATGCCTCCTCGCAGCACGCCGCGGCGCGCCCGCGGCGCGTGCTGATTCTCTCCGCGGACGTGGGCGAGGGCCACGCGGCCGCCGCGCGGGCGCTCGCGCGCCAGATCGAAGACTCACCGCGGCGCGCGCAGGTGACGGTGATCGACGGCCTCGCCGCGATGGGCCACGTGCTGCGCCCGGTGGTCGAGGACGGCTATCGCATCCAGCTGAAAGTGGTGCCGTGGTCCTACACGATCATGTACTGGATGCTCGCGCACGTCGCGCCGTTTCGCGCGTTCACGTGCAAGCTGCTGTGCCTGTTCGGCTCGCGCCCCCTGGCGCGCGAGATCGCGCGCCACGAACCCGACGTGGTCGTCTCGACGTATCCCGCCATCACCGTGGTGCTCGCACGCCTGCGCCGCACCGGCGCCGTGCGCTGCCCCACGGTGGCGACGATCACCGACCTCACCGGGCTGTTCTTCTGGGCGCAGGCGGGCATCGACATGCATCTGGTGATGTATGGCCAATCGATGCCGTCGGTCGAGCGCATCGCGGGGCTGGGCAGCGCGCGCTTGGTGCGGCCACTGATCTCCGCCGACTTCTTGCGCCCGCGCGATCCGCTCGCGGCGCGCCGGCTGCTCGGGCTTGCCGAGGACGGGCGCATGGTCGTGGTCTCCGGCGGCGGCTGGGGGGTGGGCGACATCGCAGGCGCGGTGCGCGAGTTCGTGGCGGTGCCCGAGGTGAGCAGCATCGTGTGCCTGGCCGGCCGCAACGAGTCGCTTGCAAAGCGCCTGCGCGAGACCTTCGCGGGCGTCGAGCGCGTACACGTGTACGGGTTCACCGATCGCATGCCGGAGCTGCTCGCCGCAGCCGACGTGCTGGTGCACTCCACGGGGGGCGTGACGTGTCTGGAGGCGATGGCCGCGGGCACGCCGGTGGTCTCATACGGGCTGCCGGTGGGGCACGCGCGCGTGAACACGCGCGCGATGGCGGCGCTTGACATCGTGCGGCTCGCGAACGACACCAACGAGCTGCGCGAGCACGTGCGCGCGACCTTCGCGGAGGCGTCGCGGGCCCCCGTAGGAAACGGTGCGGCCGACGGCGCAGGGGACGCCGAGGCGGCCGACGTGGTCCTCGCCGCCCCCTGGCGCGTGCGCCCGATCCCACGCTGGCGGCTGCGCGCGGTCGCGCTCGCCACGCAGCTTGTGCTGCTGCTCGGCGCGGGCATGTGGATGATGTCAACGGACGAGGTCTCCGCGGTCGCCTCCGCCATCCTGCAGGTGCATCCGCTCGCGCGGGTACACACCGACACGCGGGAGGTTGGGGTGATCGTGCGCATGCCCGCGCGGTCGGTACCGGGCGTCGCGGCGCTGCTCGCAAGCCGCGGCGTGCACCTGACGTTCGCCGATGGCGCGCGCGTGCCGTCGGCAACCACGGTGTCCACTCTGCGCTCGCTCAGCGACGAAGTGATGCCCGAGATGCCGGGTTCGGCGACGCTGCGCTGGATGCGCACACGCGCGATGCTGCACTCGCAGGCGCGCGCGCTCGGCCTACGCCACCGCTTCTACTACCTGCAGCCGAGGGGCGGCCTGTCGGTCGGCCAGCTCGTGCTCGCGCGCACGGCGGGCGCGACGCCGGTGTGCGGCGCGATGCGCTTCAGCGCCACCGGCCGCCTGCCTCAGCGGCCGGCTCGCGCGGGCGACGTGCTGGTAGTCGAACTCGACGGATCGGGCGCTTCCCTCGCGGGGCTGGAGCGCTTGCTCTCGCGCCTGTCCTCCGAGGGCTTGGTCGCCGAGCCGCTCGACGAGCTGATGGGCTCGCCCGCCATCAGCGCGAGCAGCATCGGCGAGCGCACGAGCGCGGCTGCGCCTGCGACGAGCACCGCTAGTGAGAGAGCAAGCGGCACGCCGCCGAGCGGGGTAGCGGCAAAGCTCTCGCCGAGCAGCAGCGGCGCGAGCACC
Source organism: Solirubrobacteraceae bacterium (assembly GCA_035939635.1). Lineage (GTDB taxonomy): Bacteria > Actinomycetota > Thermoleophilia > Solirubrobacterales > Solirubrobacteraceae > Palsa-744. Next base: position 23,828 of record DASZFR010000144.1, on the reverse strand, counting down.
ACAGGCACCACCGTCTGAGTCACGAACACCACTGGCGCCACCTGGATCGCGGGGCGCGTCTGCAGGCTGCTCATCTCGCTCAGCACGCCAACGCCAGACGCGGCGGCGGTCGACAGGGCCCACGCGAGTGCGGCTCCGAGGTGGTGCGTGGCGAGGTCGTCGGATGCGAGCTTGGTGGCGACCCCGCTCCACGCGAACGCGAGCCCCGCGCCGATCATCGTGACCGCGGGCGGCGACCGGTACACCACGTGCAACAGGTAGGGCAGCAGGCTCGCGCACCCGAGCCCCACGAGCACGAGCGTGATCGTGAGCTCCTGCGAGGTGTGCGTGGGGTCGCGTGGCGGCGCGGCGAGGGCAATGCCCGTGACGCCGACGGCGATCGCGATCACGCAGGCGTACTCGTAGCGCCCGGCGTGCTCGCCCAGCAGGCGCTGCGCCAAGATCAACAGCACGAGCAGGCCGGCGGCGAGCGCGGGCTGCACAACCACCAGCGGCGCGAGCAGCAGCGCCACCACTTGCAGCGGGAAGCCGAGCACCGACAGCGCCGTGCCGAGCAGCCAGCGCGCGCGCGTGACGAGCCGGCGCACCAGCGCGAGTCGCAGGTAGGCCTCCTGCGGCGCCTCCTTGGCGTCCATCGCCTGAAACGCGATCCCTAGGCTGTAGAGCGTGGAGGCGCCGATGGCGGCTGCGATTCCCAGCACCAGATCCATGTCCAGCCCCGATCATCGCACTACCGCAACGCGGCTCTTCGGCGGCCTGGCGTGTGCCGCGCTCGCCGGCTATGCGCTGCCGGCCCTCGCCGCGCCGTGGCCCCCGCTGCGACCGCTGCTTGGAATCGAGGACCGCACGCGCGACGGGCGCGGCTACGCGCTGACGTTCGACGACGGCCCGCATCCGCACGGCACCCCCGCGGTGCTCGAGGTGCTGGCGGCCGCGAGCGTGACGGCGACGTTCTTTCTGGTCGGAGAGCAGGTCGCCCGCGAGCGCGCGCTAGCCCGCGAGATCGTCGCGGCGGGACACGAGATCGCCCTGCACTGCCACCGTCACCGCAACCTGTTGCGGCTCACGCCGACGCAGGTCCGCGACGACATCCACCGCGCGTTCGCGCTGATCGAGGATGCGACCGGGCGCTCGCCGAGCAGCTACCGCCCGCCCTACGGCGTTCTCAACGCCGCCGCGCTCGCGCTCGCGCGCCGCCGCGGCTGGCGCACGCTCCTGTGGAGCCACTGGGGTCGCGACTGGGAGCGCGACGCCACCCCCGCGTCGATCGCGGCGCTGTGCACGGCCGGCGCGGGCGAGGGATCGGTGTTGCTGCTGCACGACGCCGACCACTACTCGGCGCCGGGCTCTTGGCGGCGCACTGCCGAGGCGCTGCCGCGTATCATCGACGCGCTCGGCGCCCGCGGTCTGAGCCCCGTCATCGCGTGAGCGCGTGGTGCGCGCAGGCGCACCCTGACCCGCTGCGACGCGGGATAAGATCGGGTGCTTGTCAGTTGCTTTCCCGATCAGGCGCGGGAGCCCTGGCTCGAGCGGCGGCGCCCGCGCAACCGTCGCGCGGCTGCGCAAGCGGCTGTGGGTCGAGGTGCTCGCCGTGGCGTGGCTTGCGTGGGTGTACGACGCGACGAGCAACCTCGCGCCGCTGCGTCTGCACCAGGCGCTTGCGAACGCGCGCGGCGTGCTGGGGTTCGAGCAGTCTCTGCACCTCGATCCAGAGCGCGCGCTTGACCATTGGCTGAGCGCGCACCGCACGCTGGGAGCCCTGCTTTCCAACTACTACGACCAGGCCCACTGGATTGTGACGATGTCGCTGCTCGGGTACCTGTTGCTGCGCCGCGCAGACATCTACCGCCCGCTGCGCAACTCGCTCGTGCTCGTGAACGTCGTCGGCTTCATCGTGTTCTGGCGCTATCCGGTGGCGCCGCCGCGCATGCTCGGCGGCTTCACCGACGTGGTCTCCTCCACGCACGCGCTGTTGGACGCGCACGGGGGCTTTTTGGCCTCGCACGCCAACGAGCTGGCAGCGATGCCCTCGCTGCACATGGCGTGGGCGGCGTGGTGTGCGCTTGCGCTGTGGCGCATCTCGCCGAAGCGGTGGGTACGCGGCCTGGCGCTGGCGTACCCGTGCGTGACCGCCTTTACCGTGCTCGCCACGGGCAACCACTTCGTGCTGGATCTGCTCGGCGGGCTCGCCGCGCTTGCGCTGTCGCTGTTGCTGCTGCGCGTGGCGCCGGGCCCGCTTGCGGCGCTGAGCCGGGTCCTGCTCGCGCTGCGCGGGCGCGTGCCCGACGGGCTGCTGCGCCGGAGAACGCGGCTCGGCCGCGGCGCCGCAGTCCCCGTGCACTCGGTCCGCCGGCGCGCCGCCGGGCCGGTTCACAAGGTCGGTCAGCGCGCCGGCGCCCCGGCTCACAGGATCGGCGTGTCGGGTGCTCGCGCGCACCGGGCGGTGCGAATGTCGGTGGAGAGCTCGGGCCGGCGCACCACCGACGCGGCCCCCGGCTAGCCGTCGTCCACGCGGGCCGCGCGGGCGCAGAATCGAGCCGGCACGCGGGCTGGCTCAACGGGCCGGGCCCGTGAGGGGCCAGCGGCCGAAAATCCGCGCCGTGGCGGGTGTTACGCATGTCACAAAGTTGTTACGAAGTCCCGGATCCGGTAGAGTGCGCCGTGCCGCCCAGACGGTTTGAGATCGGCTCCAACGGGTCCGCCGCAAGCGAGCGCGCGGGCCTTGCCGTCTGTAGGGTGGCCTACGCAGCATGCCCGATTTCAATCAAGATCGACAGGCGATTGGCGTCAACGGCGCGGGAGGGGTGTTGCCCGCCCACGTCCCGCTCAGCGCCCTCGGGCGCAACTTCGACCTCGTCTTCGTGGTGCTGGCGGCAGCCGTGGCGCTCGCGCTGCGCGCTCCGGCGCTCGGGGTGCTCGTGGGCGCCGGCGGGTGGCTCGCGCAGCGCGCACTGGCGGCGGCAGATAGGAGGCTCATCGTCAGGTTCGCCGAGCCGGGCTCGCGGCTTGGGCTGAACTTCGTCGACGCGTTCGCTCGCATCTGGCTGCTCGCCGGCGCGATCGTCATCGCCTACCTCGCCGGCGGCCGCCACGACGGCCTTGCGGCTGCGCTCTTGATTCTCGCCACCTACTCGGTTGCCTTCGCCGTGCGCATCGGGCGCGGCCGACCGGAGGTGGACAAGCAATGAGCGCCGTCGCGGGGGCACCCCCGATCGCACCCGGCCGGGGCGCAGCGCCGCCGACCGAGAAGCATGCGATGAGCCGCGGCAAAAAGATCTTGCTGTCGGTCGTCGCGCTGTGGCTCGGCGGAATCGTGTTCTTTGTGGCCGTCTACGGATTCAAGGGCCACAAGGTGGCCGAAGTGGCAAGCGGTGCCTTTTCCCCGGTCGACGAGTTCAAGCTCGAAACGTGGTTCAAGGCAGGGCCAATCGCGTTCAACAAGGGCGTGCTCTACCTGCTGATCACCGCCGCGATCACGATCGGGATCATGGGGTACATCGCCAGGCGGCTCAAAGAGCGCCCCAACCGCCTACAGGTCGCCGTCGAATGGTTCTACGACTTCACCCGGCAGATGACGCGGGAAAACCTCGACGCGAGCATGGAACGCAAGTACTTCCCGCTGATCGCGACGATCTTCGTGTTCATCCTCGTGACGAACCTGTTCGGCTACATACCGCTGCCGGTCAATTCGGGGCAGACGTTCAACATCTTCGGGGCGCACATCCCATCGCTGCAGATCTACGCGACCGACACGAACCTCGCCTTCCCGCTGACCCTAGCGCTAAGCGTGTTCGTGCTCTTCACCTACGAGGGCGTCAGGCACCACGGCGCGATCGGATACATCAAAAGCCTGATGCCGCCCGGTCTGGAAGGCAGGTTCAAAAGGGCGGCCATCTTGGGGCTCGAGATCCTCTCCAACTTCCTGCGCCTGATCTCGCTGACGGTTCGACTGTGGGCGAACCTGCTCGCGGGGCATCTGCTGATCGCGTTCATGGGCGGCGAGCTCGGCGTGCTCGTCGGGGACCAGTGGGTGTCGTGGTTCCTGCTCCCGGCCGGGATCGCGATCTATCTGTTCGAGGCCGTGCTGATCGCCGGTCTGCAAGCGTTCATCTTTGCCATTTTGACCGCCATCTACCTCGGCGGGGCGGTCGAGAGCCACTAGGACAACGACAAGGAGCTCACGATGCTTCACTCACTACTCATTGCAGTCGCGTCACCACTCGAATACGGAAAGGCCGCCGGCCGCGCGATCGCGCTCGGCTTCGGCGCAGGCGGCGGCGCCGCCGGTGCCGGGGCAGGCATCGGCGCGGTGTTCAACGCATCGATCCAGTCAAAGACGCGCCAGCCCGAGCTGCGCGCCGAGGTCGAGCGCGACCAGTGGCTGGGTTTCGCGCTCACCGAGGCCACGTTCTTCTACGGGCTCGTCGGCGGCTTCATCGCCTTCTTCCTGTAGGCCACGATGCTCTCCGCCGTCCTCACCCCACTCGCCAGCCGCTCGTTTCTGATCACCCCAAACGTGGGGCTGATGATCTGGACGATCGTGGTGTTCGCGATCTCGCTGTTCATCCTGCGGCAGACGGTGTTCCCGAGGATCGGCAAAATCCTGGACGGACGCCGCGAAAGGATCGACGGCGAAATAGACGCGGCCGCCGAGTTGCGGCACAAGGCCGATCAGCTGCTCGACGAATACCGCGAGCGCCTGAAGGAGGCGCGCACGCAGTCGGATGAAATCGTGGCGCGCGGGCGCCAGACAGCCGAGTCCCACGAGCACGAGGCCAAAGAGCGCGGACGCGAGCTGATCTCCGAAGCGAGCCAGCGCGCGCAGCGCGAAATCGAGGTCGCCAGCAGGCGCGCTCTGGAGGATCTGCGCCGCGAAGTGGCCGACCTCACGATCATGGCCACCGAGAAGGTCACGCGCAAGACGCTCGACGACGCCGACCAGCGCAGGCTCGTGGAGGAGGCACTCGGTGAACTCGACTTCTCGGGCATCTCGTCGGAGCCGTCCAACAACTGATGGAGGAGCTCGCCCGCGTCTACGCCCGCTCGCTGTTCGAGGTGGCCAAAGAACACGGCAAGCTGGAGGTGCTGCGCGAACAGCTGGGGCTCGTCGCGGAGGCGATCGCGAACAGCCGTGAGCTGCAAACGTTCTTCTTCTCGCCGTACTTTTCGACCGAAGAGAAGCAGAACGCGCTGGACGTGGTGGTCGTCGGGGCGGAGGAGATCCTCGTGAACTTCCTGAAGCTCTTGATCGAGAAACACCGCATGCCCGTAATCTTCCGCGTCCGCGCGCAGTACGAGCGGCTGTGGGAGGAGGAGAACCGCCTGCTGCCGGTCGAGATCACGAGCGCGATCGCGCTCGACACCGCCACGACCGAGCAGATAGGCAAAGCGATCGGTGAGAGCACCCGGCGCAGGGTCCAGCTGGCCGCGCGTGTGGACCCCGACATCATCGGCGGCATTGTGGTGCGGATCGGCAACTCGATCCTCGACGCCTCGATACGAAACCGGCTGGAGCAGCTGCGCAGGACGGTTGCCCAGGGAGCCTCTTAGGAGAACACATCACATGCAGATCAACCCCGACGAGATCACGAGCATTTTGAAGAGCCGCATCGAGGGCCTCTCGAGCGGTCAGGCCGAACTGACCGAGGTAGGCACGGTTCTGTCCGTGGCCGACGGCATCGCCCGCCTGCACGGGCTGGACAACGCGGTGTCGTTCGAGAAACTCGAGCTGCCAAACGGCGTCACCGGGCTGGCGCTCAACCTCGAGTCAGACAACGTCGGGGCCGTTTTGTTCGGCGAGTGGGAGACGATCTCCGAGGGCGACACCGTCAAGCGCACCGGCACGCTGCTCGAGATCCCTGTCGGCGAGCAGCTGCTGGGGCGGATCGTCGACCCCCTCGGGCGCCCGCTCGACGGCAAGGGCGAAATCGAGTTCACCGAGACGCGGCCGGCCGAGTTCAAGGCCCCTGGCGTGGTCCAGCGGCAGCCCGTGAAGGAACCGATGCAGACGGGGCTGAAGGCGATCGACGCGATGATCCCGATCGGCCGCGGTCAGCGCGAGCTGATCATCGGCGATCGCCAGACCGGCAAGACGGCGATCGTGATCGACGCGATCATCAACAACAAGGACAAAGACCTGGTGTGCGTGTACGTGTCGATCGGCCAGCGCATGTCGACCGTCGTGTCGCTCGCGCAGACGCTCGACGAAGCAGGCGCGCTGGACAACACGATCATCGTCGCCGCGCCCGCCAACGAGGCGGCGCCCATCAAGTACATGGCGCCGTACGCCGGCTGCGCAATGGGCGAGTACTTTCTCTACGCCGGCCGCCACGCTTTGTGCGCGTACGACGACCTCACCAAGCACGCCTACGCGTACCGGCAGATGTCGCTGCTGCTGCGCCGCCCGCCCGGCCGCGAGGCCTACCCCGGCGACGTCTTCTACCTGCACTCGCGCCTGCTCGAGCGCGCCGTGAAGCTCGACAGCCTCGGCGGCGGCTCGCTGACCGCGCTGCCGATCATCGAGACGCAGGCCGGCGACGTGTCCGCCTACATCCCCACCAACGTGATCTCGATCACCGACGGGCAGATCTTCCTGGAGTCGAAACTTTTCAACTCCGGCGTGCGCCCGGCGATCAACGTGGGCATCTCGGTGTCGCGCGTGGGCGGCAACGCCCAGATCGGACCGATGAAAAAAGTCGCCGGACGCATCAAGCTCGAGCTCTCGCAGTACCGCGACCTCGAAGCCTTCGCGCAGTTCGGGTCAGACCTCGACGCCGACACGCAGCGCACGCTTGCGCGTGGCGAACGGTTGGTGGTGACGCTCAACCAGGGCGAGCGCCAGCCCTTGCCGGTCGAGGACCAGGTCGTGCAGATCTACGCCGCCACCAACGGCTTCCTCGATCGCATCAACGTCGACCGCGTGGAAGCGTTCCTGCGCGAGCTGACCGAACGCATGCACGCGGCGCACGGCGAGGTGCGCAAGAAGATCGCAGCCGGCGACTGGTCCGAGGAGACGCAAAAAGAAGTCCACGACGCGCTCGCCGGCTTCGCGGCCGACTTCGGCTATGACCGCGACGAGGAGGGCGAACCGCTCGAGGAGGCGACAGCGGCCGCCTAGCGCCGCGCCAGCAGATGCCCTCTCAACGCGACGTCCGCACCAAGATCGGCTCGGTCAAGAACATCCAGAAGATAACGAGCGCGCTGGAGACGGTCGCGGCAGCGCGACTGCGGCGCGCCGAGCAGCGCATCGAGGCGCTGCGTCCCTACGCCAACGCGATCAGGCGCATGACCCGGCAGGCAGCGCAGGCGGCGGGCGGCGCGGAGGCCGCACGCGTGCCGCTGCTCGCCGAGCACGAGGCGACCACGCACGTCGGCGTGCTCGTGGTCACAGGCGACCGCGGTCTCGCGGGCGCGTTCAACTCACAGGTGATCCGCGCCGGCGTGCGCGTCGCGGGCGAGATCGGCCAGGAGGGGCTGAAGGGCACCTGGTACGCGGCGGGGCGGCGCGGGATCTCCTCGCTCACGTTCCGCGGCTTTGAGCTCCAAGGCAGCTACGCGGGCTTCAGCGACCGGCCGGCGTACGCCGACGCGCGCTCGATCGCCGACGATCTGGTCACCGCCTACGTCGACGGCCGCGTCGATCGTGTCGAGATGCTGTTCAACGCATACGTCTCTCCGTTGCGCCAGGTCGTCACGCAGGAGCGCCTGCTGCCGCTGGCGCAGGCCACGATCGTGGGTGAGGAAGAGCCAGACCAGGCCGGCGAGGAGCCATCCCGCGCGAGCGTCGAGTACGAGCCCGATCCCGAGGCGATTCTCAAGCGCCTGCTGCCCGACTACGTCGAGATCTCCGTCTACCGAGCGCTGCTGGAGTCCGCAGCGGGCTTCTACGGGGCCCAGATGACCGCCATGCGCAGCGCCTCCGACAACGCCGAAGAACTCATCTCCGGGCTCACGCTCGAGATGAACCGCGCCCGCCAGGCCGAGATCACGCAGGAGATCTTGGAGGTCGTGGCGGGCGCACAGGGGCTGAGCTAAACGCTTCCGATCGCGCGCACGAACCGAGCAACCTTCGACCACGTACAGTGAGGAGACAACACAGCTGATGGACGCATCTACCACAACCGAGCCCACAGGCGCCGCCGTGGCCGCCGACGGCGCCGCGCCTGCGCGCAACGTCGGGCGGATCGAGGAGATCCAGGGTGTCGTGATCGAGGCCGTGTTCAACGACCGGCTGCCCGAGATCAACCACGCCATCACCGTGGTCCGATCCGCGCTCGGCGCCGAGGAGGAGAGTGCGGAGCTGACGTCGGTCACCGGCGGCGATCTGCTCGTGTGCGAGGTGCAGCAGCATCTCGGCGACGACCGCGTGCGCGCGGTCGCGATGGACACCACCGACGGGCTCGCGCGGGGGCTGGAGGTGGTCGACACCGGCCAACCGATCACGGTGCCGGTGGGGGAGGTCACGCTGGGGCGCATCTTCAACGTGCTCGGCGAACCGATCGACCACGGCGCGGACCTGCCCGCGGGCGTCGAGCGCCGCGCGATCCACCAGGAGGCCCCAGCTGCCACCGACCTCACCCCCGCGACGGAAATCTTCGAGACCGGTATCAAGGTGATCGACCTGCTCGCTCCTTACGCCAAGGGCGGCAAGGTGGGGCTGTTCGGCGGCGCCGGCGTCGGCAAGACCGTGCTGATCCAGGAGCTGATCCACAACCTCGCCACCGAGCACGGTGGCCTGTCAGCGTTCTGCGGCGTGGGCGAGCGCTCGCGCGAGGGCAATGACCTGTGGCTGGAGATGAAGGAGTCGGGCGTGCTGGAGAAGACGATGCTCGTGTTCGGGCAGATGAACGAGCCGCCGGGAGCGCGCCTGCGCGTCGGCCTGTCCGGCCTCACGATGGCCGAATACTTCCGCGACCAGGGTCAGGACGTGCTGCTGTTCATCGACAACATCTTCCGCTTCGTGCAGGCCGGCTCCGAGGTCTCGGCGCTGCTCGGGCGCATGCCCTCGCAGGTCGGCTACCAGCCCACGCTCGAGACCGAAATGGGAGAACTGCAGGAGCGCATCAACTCCACTCGCGACGGCTCGGTGACCTCCGTGCAGGCGATCTACGTGCCGGCGGACGACCTCACCGACCCCGCTCCGGCATCGGTGTTCGCGCACCTGAACGCAACCACGGTGCTCTCGCGCGCGATCTCCGAGAAAGGCATCTACCCCGCGGTGGACCCGCTGGACTCGACCTCCACGATCCTCAAGGCTGAGATCCTCGGTGAGGACCACTTCCGCGTCGCCAACCGCGTCAAGGAGGTGCTGCAGCGCTACAAGGAGCTGCAGGACATCATCGCGATCCTCGGCATCGACGAGCTTTCAGACGAGGATCGGCTCACGGTGCAGCGCGCCCGCAAGATCGAGCGCTTCCTCTCGCAGCCGTTCTTCGTGGCCGAAGAATTCACCGGCACGCCCGGCGCGTACGTGAAAGTCGCCGACACGATTCGTGGCTTCGAGGAGATTCTCGACGGCAAGCACGATGAGGTTCCCGAGAGCGCCTTCTTCCTCAAGGGCACGATCGACGAGGTCGTCGAAGCGGCTCAGAAATAGCGCCGATGGCGCACGAGAAATTCCCGGCCGAAATCCTCACCCCCGAGGGCGAGGTGTTCAATGAGGAGATCGAAATGCTCTCCACCAAGACCGCGCTGGGCTCGATCGGAATCCTCGCCCACCACGAACCCCTGCTGGCGCTGCTGGAGCCGGCCGAGCTGCGCCTGTACCGGTCTGAGTCCGAGATCGTGCGCTTCGCACAGACCGAGGGCTATCTGCAGTTCGCCGACAACCGCGCGCTGCTGCTCGTCGAGGAGGCGATACGGCCCGAGGCGATCGACCGCGCGACGTATGAAACCAAGCGCTCTGAAGCGCAGGCCGCGGCGGATCGGGCCGAGCCGGGCAGCGAGGAGGAGGCGCGCGCGCAGCGCGACCTGCGCCGCTACGAGGCGTTTTTGAAAGTGGCGGGTTAGGCGCGATGCCGGACCGAAGCGCGGCGGGCGAGCACTTCGCCCGCAAGCAGCCGGGCTGGTTCACCAAGAACGTTTTCAACCGCATCGTCGCCGGGCTCACGCGGCTCGGTGCCAGCGTGAAGGGCTCACGCGTGCTCGAGGTGCGCGGGCGCTCGTCGGGAGTGCCGCGGCGCACGCCCGTGAACCTGCTGGTGTTCGAAAAGCAGCGTTACCTGGTGGCGCCGCGAGGAGACACGCAGTGGGTGCGCAACCTGCGCGCGGCGGGGCAGGGGCGGCTCTTGGTCGGGCGCCGCAGCGAACCGTTCAGCGCGACGGAGCTGGCCGACGGCGATAAGCCGGCGCTGCTGCGGGAGTACCTGAAACGCTGGGCGTTTGAGGTGGGAGCGTTCTTCGACGGCGTGGGGGCCGATGCCAGCGACGAGGAACTGCAGCGCATCGCCCCGCGGCACCCCGTCTTTCGCGTGAGCCCCGCCGAGCGGTGATCCGCGCGTCGGGCGCGGCGTGGGGGGCGCATGTGCAGCGGCTAGCCTTGGCGGCGCGATGAGCAGCGCTGGCGAACGAGAAACGATTGCGGTGATCGGCGCCGGCTACGTCGGGCTTGTGACCGCCGCGGGCTTCGCCGAGCTGGGCAGCGAGGTGTGGTGCATCGACATCGACGTGGCCAAGATCGAGCGCCTGTGCGCCGGCGAGGTGCCGATCTATGAGCCCGGCTTGGCCGAGCTGCTGGCGCGCAACGCCGCGCGCCTGCACTTCACCACCGAGCTGGGCGACGCGCTCGCCCAGGCGCGTCTTTTGTTCGTCGCGGTTGGCACGCCGTCCACGTACTCCGGGGACGCCGACCTGTCGGCCGTGCACTCGGTCGTGCAGGCGCTGCCCGCAAGCGACGAGCACGCGCTCGTCATGAAGTCAACGGTCCCGTGCGGCACGGGCGTGGCCCTCAAGCGCACGTTTCGCGAGCACGGCAAGCACGGCCTCGGCTACGTGTCTTGCCCCGAGTTCCTACGGGAGGGCTCGGCGGTGGACGACTTCATGCACCCCGACCGGGTTGTGGTGGGGTCAGAGGATGGCGGCTGGGCCGGCGACGCCGTCGTGGAGCTCTACGCGCCGCTGGACGCGCCGATCGTGCGCACCGATGTCGCCAGCGCCGAGATGGTCAAGCTCGCCTCCAACGCCTTCCTGGCGACGAAGATCTCCTTTATCAACGAGATCGCCAACGTCTGTGAGGAGACGGGAGCGGACGTAGTCGAGGTGGCGCGCGGGATGGGGTTGGATCCGCGCATCGGCCCGCGCTTCCTGCAGGCCGGGATCGGCTTCGGGGGGAGCTGCTTTCCAAAGGACGTCGACGCGCTCAAGCAGCTCGCCGGCAACTCCGGCTACCACTTCCAGCTGCTCACCGCCGTGATCGAGGTCAACGAACTGCAAAAGCGGCGCGTGGTGTCCAAGCTGCACAAGCATCTGGGCAGCCTCGCCGGTCGGCGCGTGGCGCTGCTGGGACTCGCGTTCAAGCCCGAGACCGACGACATGCGCGAGGCCTCGTCGCTGGTGCTCGCTGCGCGCCTGAACGCTGACGGAGCTCACGTCACCGCGTATGACCCGGTTGCCGAGGAGCAGGCGCGGCGGCTGGTGGGCGGCATCGAGTTCGCGTCCTCGACGCTCGAGGCCACGCGCGACGCCGACGCGGTTGTGCTCGTCACGGAGTGGCAGGAGTTCCTCGAGCTCGACTGGGCGGCCGTGGCCGAGCAGATGCGCGGCAAGCTCGTGGTCGACGGACGCAACGCTCTTGACGCCGACGCGCTGGAGGCGGCGGGCCTGCTGTATGAGGGAGTGGGACGCGCATCGCCGGGGCGCAGCGCGTTACCGGCGCTGGACGGCGGGACAGTCGGGGGGTGAGCTGATGCAGGCCGTGATCCTGGTGGGAGGGGAGGGAACGCGCCTGCGGCCGCTCACCTCGACCGTGCCCAAGCCCGTGGTGCCGCTGGTGGACCGCCCGTTCATCTCGTTCATGCTCGAATGGCTGCGGGGGCACGGCATCGAAGACGTGATCATGTCCTGCGGCTTCCTCGCCACGAGCGTGCGCAACGTGCTCGGCGACGGATCGGGCCTGGGCATGCGCCTTCGCTTTGTCGAGGAGCCCGACCCTCTGGGCACCGCGGGCGCGCTGAAGTACGCCGAGTCGCTGCTCGACGAGCGCTTTCTGATGCTCAACGGCGACGTGCTCACCGACATCGACCTCACCGCACAGATCGCCCAGCACGAGGCGACCGGCGCACGGGCGACGCTCGCGCTCGTTCCGGTGCCGGATCCCAGCGCGTACGGCCTGGTGCACCTGCACGAGGACAACTCGGTGCGCGACTTCGTCGAGAAGCCCAGCCAAGACGCGATCGACACGAACCTGATCAGCGCCGGCGCGTACGTTCTCGAGCGCAACGTGCTCGAGCTCGTGCCCGCCCGGCGCAAGGTCTCGATCGAGCGCGAAGTTTGGCCCCTGCTCGTGGGCGAGGGGCTATACGGCTTCCCGTCGAACAGCTACTGGCTGGACATCGGCTCGCCGCAGCGCTATCTGCAGGGCACCTTCGACATCATCGAGGGCAACGTGCGCACCGCCGTCGGGGATCGGCTCGCCGGCGACTGGCTCGCGATCGACGCGGGTGCTGACGTGCGCGGCCGCGTCATCCCGCCGGCCGTGGTCGAGCGCGGCGCGTCCGTCGGCGAGGGAGCGCACGTGGGCAGCCTCGTGGTGCTCGGCGAAGACGTGAGGGTCGGCGCGGGGTGTGCGGTGGAGCGAGCGGTGATCCTGAACGGCAGCGAGATCGCCGACGGCTGTGTGCTCAGCGACTGCATCGTCGCGGCCGGCTGCCGCGTCGGCGCGGGCTCGCGCATAAGCGAGGGAGCCGTGCTGGGCGAGGGCGTCACGATCGGCGCGAAGAACGTGATCTCCCGCGGGGCGCGTATCTTCCCGGGTGTCGCGCTGCCGGACGGTGCGATCGAGTTCTAGGATCTGCCAACCAACGTCTGACTTCAGGAGAGCAGCAGATGACCGAAGGCGCGGTAAGCGCCGGCCCCAGCGAGCAGACGCTCACGCGGGCTGAGATCGCCAAGGTAGACGTCTCCGACCAGCTCGGAGACGTGTTGGCGCTGCCCGAGCACCTGCGCGACGCGCTATGGCGCGTCGAGTCCGCGATCATGCAGGATTGGGACACCAGCGCGGGACTCGTGGTAGCGGGCATGGGCGGCTCCGCGATCGGCGGCGCGCTGGCGCGAGCCGCGCTGGGCGACCACGCCTCGCGTCCCATCTTCGTCACCCGCGCCTACGGGCTGCCACCGTGGACGACGCCGGACACGATGGTGCTGTGCGCGAGCTACTCGGGCAACACCGAGGAGACGCTCGCCTGCTACGAGTCCGCGGGCGCGCTGGGCGCGAAGCGAACCGTGGTCACCACCGGCGGGCAGCTGGCCGACATGGCGCGCGCGGATGGCGTCCCGGTGATCCCGCTGCCGGGCGGCTTTCAGCCGCGCGCGGCGGTGGCGTACATGACCGTGGCGGCGCTCGAGGTCGCCGCACTGTGCGGCGTGGGGCCGCGCATGACGTCGGAGATCGATGTCGCCGCCTCGCACACCGAGCAGCTGGTGGCGGAGTGGGGACCCGACGCGGCCGAGGACTCGCTGGCCAAGCGCCTTGCGCGCAGCCTGCTGGGAACCACTCCCGTGATCGCCGGCGCGGGCTTGACGACGCCGATCGCCTACCGCTGGAAGACGCAGATCAACGAGAACGCCAAGCAGCCTGCGTTCTTCAACGAACTGCCCGAGCTCGACCACAACGAGCTCGCGGGCTGGGAGGGCGCGCACGACGTGGGCCGCTTCTCGGCGGTGTTCCTCGACGACTCAGACGCGCACCCCCGCGTGAAGGCGCGCATGGATCTCACTGAGCGCACGATCGCCGGCAACGCCGTGGCGAGCTTTCGCCTGGAGACGCGCGGACAGACCTCGATCGAGCGCGTCATCTCGCTCGTGCTGCTCGGCGACCTCGTGTCGATCTACCTCGCCGCGCTGCGCGGCGTGGACCCCGGCCCGGTGCCGGTGCTGCAGGACCTCAAGGACGCGCTCGCGCGCGAGTGAGCTTTCGGTGTGCGCAAAGGCGTGTGGTAGCTTCTAAACCGGGCCGAGGAGCGCTGCGACGGGCTGTCCCCCGCCACGCTCGGCCGCCCTTATGGCAGCAAGGGCGCTCACCTGACCGACAGGAGATTTCGTCATGTCAGCAATGACCCCCGCCGCCGCGACCGTGACCGAGGACGACTTTGCAGTCGCCGACCTTTCCCTGGCCGAGTTCGGGCGCAAGGAGATCACGCTCGCCGAGCACGAGATGCCGGGACTGATGGCGATCCGCGAGGAGTACGCCGCCCAGCAGCCGCTGAAGGGGGCCCGCATCACGGGCTCCCTGCACATGACCATCCAGACCGCGGTGCTGATCGAGACGCTCACGGCGCTCGGCGCACAGGTGCGCTGGTGCAGTTGCAACATCTTCTCCACGCAGGACCACGCCGCCGCGGCGGTGGCGGTGGGGCCGGCCGGCACGGTCGACGATCCCCGTGGCGTGCCCGTGTTCGCGTGGAAGGGCGAGACGCTCGAGCAGTACTGGCAGTGCACCGAACGCGCGATGCGCTGGCCCGGCGATGATCGCGGGCCGAACATGATCCTCGACGACGGCGGCGACGCCACGCTGCTCGTGCACAAGGGGACGCAGTTCGAGCTCGCCGGCGCCGTGCCCGACCCGGCCGGCGCCTCCTCCGAGGAGGAAGCCGTGATCCTCTCGCTGCTCGCGCGTTCGCTCGAGGAGGACCCGCGGCGCTGGACGGCGATCGGCGAAGGCATCAAAGGCGTCACCGAGGAGACCACCACCGGCGTCCACCGGCTCTACCAGATGGTCGAGACCGGCGAGCTTCTGTTCCCCGCGATCAACGTCAACGACTCCGTGACGAAGTCGAAGTTCGACAACCTCTACGGCTGCCGGCATTCGCTGATCGATGGCATCAACCGCGCCACGGACGTGATGATCGGCGGCAAGGTGGCGGTCATCTGTGGCTTCGGCGACGTCGGCAAGGGGTGTGCGGAATCGCTGCGCGGGCAGGGTGCGCGCGTGGTGGTAGCCGAGATCGACCCGATCTGCGCGCTGCAGGCGTCGATGCAGGGTTACGACGTAAGGACGCTCGACGAAGTGGTTGAGACCGCCGACATCTTCATCACCGCCACCGGCAACCGCGACATCATCCGCGCGGAGGACATGGCGCGCATGAAGCACCAGGCGATCGTGGGCAACATCGGCCACTTCGACAACGAGATCGACGTCGCCGGGCTCGGGCGCGTGAGCGGCATCGAGCGCGTGAACATCAAGCCGCAGGTCGACGAGTGGGTCTTCCCCGACGGCCACGCGATCATCCTGCTGTCGGAGGGGCGGCTGCTCAACCTGGGCAACGCCACCGGGCACCCGAGTTTCGTGATGAGCAACTCGTTCACCAACCAGACGATCGCTCAGATCGAGCTGTTCGGCCGCAACGACGACTACGAGAAGCGGGTCTACGTCCTGCCCAAGCACCTCGACGAGAAGGTCGCGCGGCTGCACCTCAACGCGCTCGGCGCGAAGCTCACCCAGCTCACGCCCGCCCAGGCCGCATACATAGGCGTGCCGGCGGACGGGCCCTACAAGCCCGATCACTACCGCTACTGAGCGCCGCGCTGCGGGGCGCCGGCTCGATACTCCGATGAGGGCAATGGTGCTCGCGGCGGGCCTCGGCACGCGCCTGCGCCCGCTGACCTACCAGGTCACCAAGCCGATGGTGCCGGTGCTCGACCGGCCCGTGATGGAGCACATCCTCGACCTGCTCGCGCGGCACTCCTTCTCCGAGGTCATCGCCAACCTGCATTACTTTCCGGACTCGATCCGCGAGCACTTCGGGTCGCGCATCGCCTACCACTACGAGCCCGAGCTGCTCGGCACCGCCGGCGGAGTACGCGCCTGCGCGGAGTTCCTCGGTGACGGCTCGTTTCTGGTGATCTCCGGCGACGCGCTCACCGACATCGACCTGACGGCGATGAAGGCCCGGCACGAGAGGACTGGGGGAATCGCCACGCTCGCTGTCAAGCGGGTACCCGACACACGCGAGTTCGGCGTCGTGCTGCACGACCGCGACGGCCGGGTCACCGGCTTTCAGGAGAAGCCCGAGCCGGCCGAGGCGTTGTCAGACCTGGGCAACTGCGGCATCTACATGTTCCGCGCCGAGATCTTCGAGCACTTCCCGGCGCGGCCGTTCGTCGACTGGGCGCAGGACGTGTTCCCCGCGCTGCTCGCCGCCGACGAGCCGTTCTACATCCACGAGCTGAGCGAGTACTGGAACGACGTCGGCTCGCTGTCGGAGCTGCGCCAGGGCACCTTCGACGCGGTGCGCGGCGAGCTGCGCCTGCAGGTCGAGGGCAGCGAGCTGAGTCCGGGCGTCACGGTGGCGGCGGGCGACGCGCTCCCGCCCGACGTGGACGTCGAAGCGCCCGTGTGGATCGGCGCGGGCGTGCAGATGGGGGAGCGGGTGCGGCTGATGGGACCGGTCGTGCTCGGCGACGGCGCGCGCGTGGGCGACGGCGCGCAGCTGCGCTCGAGCATCGTGTTCCCCGGCAGCGAGATCGAGCCGGGCGCGATCGTGATCGACGCCATCTACGGCCAGGGCGACATCCTCGCCAACCTGCGCCGCCGCGCTCACGCAGGCTCGTAGCGCTCGCGGCGCTGCTGCTCGCGCTCGGATTCCCCCAGCGCCTTCACGAGCAGCACGACCAGCGCGGTGCCCATCACGAGCGACTGCTCGAGCGCCATGATCAAGCCCGCGATCGCCTGATCGTCACCGGCGGACAGCCCCCACACCCGCGCGTGGTGCTCGTAGTAGGGGTAGATCGCCCGCGGCGCGAACGCGAGCGCGACGCCGAGCGCGCCCACGAGCACCTTCGTGCTCGCCATGTACCCGACGGGCCACAGGCCGGCCAGGCGCATCCGCGATCTGATCGGAGACAGCAGATGCCACCAGTACAGAGACCCGGCAACGAGGAAGCTGAAGTGCTCGAGCACGTGCACGCCGCCGTGGCGCAGGGCGGCGTCGTAAGCCGCCGGGACGTGCCACGCCCAGATCACGACGACGTATAGCGCGACCGCGAACAGCGGCGAGGCGAGCGCGCCGGCGCGGCGCTCGATCCGGTGCACGGTGCGCGTGAGCGGTCGCAGCAACACGCGCGTGAAGCCGAGGATGGCGAGTATCGGCGCGAGATCCAAAAGCAAGATGTGCTGCACCATGTGCATCGCAAACAGCTGCTCGGCCAGCGAGTCGATCGGCGAGACGAGCGCGATCAGCGCGCACAAGAGCGCGCCCGCAAAGCAGCACAGCCGCCACACAGGAGCGTCGCTGGGGCGCCCGCTGGTCGCGCCGCGACGCACGTGTACCCAGCGGCGCAGATACGCGCCGCCCAGCGCGATCGTCACCAGCAAGAGCGGCGGGCTAAACGTCCAGGAGAGATTTGGCGCCATCAAGGGCAGAGCGTAGACTTCGTGGGGCAACGACCGCCAGCGAAGGGAGCCTGTGGTGCAGATCGCCATCAAGGGTCGCAACGTTCCCGTCACCGATGACATCCGCGCACACGCGGAGCGGAGGCTGAGCAAGGTTGCTCGGCAGGTATCACCGCTCGCGCGTCTGGAGATCGAGATCTACCGTGAGCGCAATCCGCGCGTTGCCGACTGCCACGTCGCCGAGGCGACGCTCTATTTGAAGGGCACAACGCTGCGTGCGCGTGACGCCTCGCCAGAGATCCTGCACTCGCTCAACCTGGCCGCCGAGGAGCTGGCGCGCCAGGTCAAGCGCCACCGCGACAAGCGCCGCCACCGCCGCGAGGCGCATGCCGCGGCCAGCGACCGGCGCGCGATGGGCGCCGGGCCGGACCTCGCGTCCCAGGCGATCTAGAGGGCGCAGCGCAGCCGCTGCCACCGCGCCGCCGGCGCGCGCGGCGCTGCCCCGTGCCCTCCCCGCTGCGCCGCTCGGGCAACCCGCGGTGGGCCGATCTCTTACACCAAATAATCTCGCGTTTTCGGCACAAACCGCGATTCTGTTCTGATACGTTCGCCGGGTTGATCGATCGTCGAGCTGCGCGCGCAGCCGGGGGGAGGGAAGGGACTTGAGCACCATCCGTTCACGGACCACCCGCGTGGCGGGCGTAGCGCTGTTCGCCGCGATCCTCGCCGCGCTGATCCTGCCGGGGGGAGCGCTCGCCAACAGCTCGCTCTGGCAGCTGCCGGGGACCGCGCCGCAGCCGGGCCCGCCGCTCCTGTACGAACCGCCCGCCGCGGCTCCGCAGCTCGAAAACGCGCCTGGTTCGACGTGGCACGCCTCGCCGCTTCTGGTCTCGGGCGCAGGCGCCTACCGCGAAGGCGAGTACCTCTACCAGGGCTACGTGTATGACGACCACGGGGCGAAGGAGGTCGCCGACCCGAGCAACCCCATCACTTCCAACCCCGAAGACCGCTCCGGCGGCGATCTGTTCTCAGCCCCGGACGGCACATACGACTACCCGAGCGGACTCCACTATGACGAAAACGCGGCCAACCTGATCGAATTCCGCGTCAAGCGCGTCACGAAAGCGACGGCCTTCCGCGTCACGCTGAACACGCTCGAAGACCCCAACCTCGTCGCCACGGCGATCGCGGTCGGCGGCACCGAAGGCCAGAGCCACCCGTTCCCATTCGGCGCCAACGTCAGCGCTCCAGCGCAGTTCTTCATCACCATCCACGGCCACACGGCCGTCATGACCAACGCCGTCACCGGCAAGGCGATCGCGCCGGCTCCGACTGTCAGCGTCGACCTGTTGCGACGCCAGATCACGGTGGTGGTGTCGCGCAAGGCATGGAAGCCGCCACACGGACGCAAGGGCAAGGCCAACGTGCGCCTAGCCGCGGCCGTGGGCCTGTGGAACAACGCGACCGGCAAATACCTGCTGCCGGGAGGCGAACGCACCGCAACCACCCCGGGAGGCGCCGGCAAAGAACTCAGCAACCCGCCCGCCTTCTACGACGTGGCGTTCCGCTTTAACGCGCAGGAGCCCTTGCCGGGAACGCCGGAAAGCGAAGCGACGTCCAATCCGGCTTGGTGGCGTGAACGCGCCCAGGCCGAAGCGCTCGCCGCCGGAGACATCAGCAAGTTCCACGCGGTGGTCGACTTCTCAAAGCTCAACGGAAACACCACGCTCGAACAGCCAAACGCCCCCACCGGCGTGCCCACGACGGGCGCCTTCGATCGCATCCTCGCCGGGCGTTATTCATTCGGTCAGGGCGCCAACTACCTCACCGGGGGCTGCGGCAAAAAAGAAAAATGCATCGGTGAGATGCAGGGTCAGCTTCAGCCATACGCGATCTACGTCCCGACCGGCGCCGCGCCGGCGGGCGGCTACGGCCTCACGCTCCTGCTGCACTCGCTGTCGGCCAACTACAACCAGTTCGAGGGCTCACACAACCAGTCCCAGTTCGCGGGGCATGGTGGGGCGGCGTCGATCGTGATCACGCCGTCCGGCCGCGGACCCGACGGCTGGTACTACGACCACGCCGGGGCGAATGTGTTCGAAACGTGGGCCGACGTCGCGGCACACTACTCGCTAAACCCGGCC
The DNA here is from genome assembly GCA_035939635.1 of Solirubrobacteraceae bacterium. Taxonomy (GTDB): domain Bacteria; phylum Actinomycetota; class Thermoleophilia; order Solirubrobacterales; family Solirubrobacteraceae; genus Palsa-744. The sequence goes on along the minus strand of DASZFR010000144.1, from coordinate 4,139 downwards.
TTCACCGACGTCGCCGGCTACTCGATGGGCGGGTACGGCACGTACAAGTTCGCGAGCCAGTTCCCTGACCTGTTCGCCAAGGCGCAGCCGACGGTGGGGCCGCCGGCGCTGGGCATCTGGGCGCCGCCGGCCGAACCAACAGGCGGCGAGGCAACGCTCACGCAGCGCATGCTCGCCTCGGTGCGCAACATCCCGTTCTTGATCTGGGATGAGAAGACCGACGAGCTCGTGCCGATCGCCGGCGTGAAAGAACAGGTGAAAAAGTTCGACGAACTGGGCTACCGCTACGAGTTCGACGAATTCCAAGCCGGCGACCATCTGACGCTCGCGATCAACGACGAATTCGCCCCGGCCGCGGCATTCCTCGGGACCGACACGGTCAACCCCGACCCGCCCCACGTCACCTACACGTACAACCCGCAGATGGACTTCGCCGCCGACGGCACGACGGCCGGGCACGCGTACTGGGTCTACGGCGTACAGCTGCGCGCAAACAGCGGCGAAAACTCGATCGGCACGATCGACGTGCGCTCCGAGGGCTTCGGAGTCGGCGACGCGCCGGCCAACGCGACCGAAAAAGGCGCCGGCGCGCTGAATGGCAAGGAAGGGAAAGCCCCGATCCCGTACATCAGCGAAACCAAAACCTGGGGCAGCGCGCCGAGCGCGCCCGTCAGCGACACGCTGGACATCAAAGCCGAAAACATCGGGCAGGTCACGATCGACGCCAAACGCGCCCACGTCGACTGCAGCCCGCATCTGAACATCACCAGCGACGGGCCGTTGACGGTGAGTCTGGCCGACTGCTAGGCGCTCGGCGGCCAGTCACGATCGGCGCGACTGCTGCGCGGTGTGCGGGCGATCGTGGATGCCGCCTCGCTTCACGTGGGCAGTGGGCGTGACGCGGCAGTAGGGCTGCTCGCGGCTGCGTAGGGCGTTCGCGGCGGCGTCGGTCCGGCGCGATCGCGCGGGGGAACCGGCGTTCCTGGCGTCACCCACGGGCTGCGCGTGGCGTTCGCAGCGGCGTGGACACGGCTCGCCGCCGGGCGCAACGGGCGCGCTGGGCGCCCGTGGGCGACCGCGCCGCGCGCCGCTGCCACGGGCTGCGCGTAGCCGTCAGCGGGGGCGGGGGCGAGAGCTATCCTTGGGCCGATGCCCTCGTTGCTTGACCGCGCGCTGAACGCCGGCGAGGCGAAGAAGCGCAAGGAATACGAGAAGCGCGTCGAGCTGATCGCCGCGTTTGAGCCCGAGCTCGAGCACGACAGCGATGCCGAGCTGCGCGAGCGCATCGACGAGCTGCGCGGGCGCGCCCGCGAGGGCGAGGCATTGGACGTGCTGCTGCCGGAGTGCTTTGCGGTCGTGCGCGAGACGGCCAAGCGCAAGCTCAACATGCGCCATTTCGACGTGCAGCTGATCGGCGGGATGGCGCTACACGAGGGTCAGATCGCCGAGATGAAGACCGGCGAGGGCAAGACGCTGACCGCCACGCTGCCGGTCGTGCTGAACACGCTCGCGCCGCGCGATGGCGACGGCGACGAACGCCAGAGCGTGCACCTGGTGACCGTCAACGACTACCTGGCGCGCCGCGACGCGGAATGGATGAGCCCGATCTACGAGACCCTCGGCGTGAGCGTGGGGGTGCTGCAGAACATGCAGCCCTACGAGGACAAGCAGCAGGCCTATTCGTGCGACGTGATCTACGGCACCAACTCGGAGTTCGGATTCGACTTCCTGCGCGACAACATGGCCAAGGACCTGTCCGAAAAGGTCCAGCGCGGTCACGTCTTCGGAATCGTGGACGAGGTCGACAACATCCTCATCGACGAGGCCCGCACGCCGCTGATCATCTCCGGCGCCCCCGAACAGGCGGCCGACTTGTATGTGCGCTTCGCCCGCCTCGCGCCGCGGCTGAACGTCGGCAAAACGCCTGAAGGGATGGACCCCCGCTCAAAGAAGCAGTTCCTCGCCGACTTCGACTACGAGATCGACGAGAAGCACAAGACCGTGTCGATCTCGGAGCAAGGAGTCGCCAAGGCCGAGCGCTTCCTGGGCATCGACCACCTCTACCGCGCCGAGAACGGCCACCTCGTCAATCACCTGATCCAGTCGCTGCGAGCCGAGTCCCTCTACAAGCGAGACGTCGACTACGCGGTGATCGACGGCGAGGTGAAGATCATCGACGAGTTCACCGGGCGCATCCTCGAGGGCAGGCGCTGGTCAGAAGGGCTGCACCAGGCGGTAGAGGCCAAGGAGGGCGTGTCGATCCAGGAGGAGAACCAGACGCTCGCGACGATCACCTACCAGAACTACTTCCGCCTCTACGACAAGCTCGCCGGCATGACCGGCACCGCGCTTACCGAGGCGACGGAGTTCATGAAGATCTACCAGCTGCCGGTGTTGCAGGTGCCTACGAACGAGCCGATGATCCGCGGGGACCGCAACGACCAGGTCTACAAGACCAAGGACGGCAAGTGGAACGCGGTGACAAGAGAAATCGCCGCGCGCCACACCAACGGGCAGCCGGTGCTGGTGGGCACGATCTCCGTCGAGGTATCGGAGCTTCTCTCGCAGCGCCTCACCGAGCAGGGCATCAAACACACCGTGCTCAACGCCAAGCCCGAGCACGCCGCGCGCGAGGCTGACATCGTGGCCGAGGCCGGTCAGCCAGGGGCGGTCACGATCGCCACCAACATGGCGGGCCGCGGCGTGGACATCAAGCTGGGCGGCAACCCCGAGCACCTCGCGCGCCAGCAACTGGCGCGCGAGGGGATCGAGAGCGAGGACCCCGAGGCCTATCAGCGGCGCCAAGCGGAGGTGCTGCCCGAGATCGAGCAGCGCGTGGCCGAGGATCGCGAGCGTGTTCTGGCGGCGGGCGGCCTGTTCATCTGCGGCACCGAGCGCCATGAGTCCAGGCGCATCGACAATCAGTTGCGCGGTCGCTCGGGCCGCCAGGGCGACCCGGGGGAGAGCCGTTTCTTCCTTTCGGCCGAGGACGACCTCGTGCGGCTGTTCGCGGGCGATCGCATTTACAGGATCCTCGACCGCCTCGGCGGTGTGGACGCGGAGGGCAACGAGGAACCGATCGAGGCGGGGATGCTCTCCAAGCAGATCGAGAAAGCCCAGCGCAAGGTCGAGGAACAGAACTTCCTGATCCGCAAACGCGTGCTCGAGTACGACGACGTCATGAACGAGCAGCGTCGCGTGATCTACACCTACCGCGACGAGGTGCTCGAAGGCAAGAACATCAGCGAGGAGGCGCGCCGCCAGGTGGGCACCGTGATCGAGCGCACCGTCGACGAGTACACGGCCGGCGACTACTTGGAGGACTGGGACCTCGACGGCCTATTCGTGGCGCTCGGGCAGTTCTTCCCGATCGAGCTCGACGACTCAGACCTCGACCCCCAGACCGTCGATCGGGAGTCGCTGACCGAGCGCGTCAACGAGCAGGCCCTTGAGCGCTACGAGGCGCGTGCGCAGGCGCTCGGCGAGGAGCTGATGGGGGCGCTTGAGCGCTTCTTGCTGCTGCAGACAATCGACGAGCGCTGGCGCGAGCACCTGTTCGACATGGACTACCTACGCGAGGGCATCCACCTGCGGGGATTCGCCCAGATCGATCCGCTCGTGGCGTACAAGAACGAGGCGTTCACGCTGTTCGGCGACCTCATGAACAGCATCTGGACCGACTACACGCGCATGATCTTCAACGTGCAAGTCAACGTGGAAGGGCCCAACGGCGGCGCGGCGCCGGCGAGCGAATTCACCGCCGCCGGCAGCTCCACGCGCGCCGGTCGCGTGTCCTACTCGGGCGGCCAGAGCGCGGCGGGCGCGGGCGCGCTGGCCGCGGCCGCGGCCTCCGCCGGGGTCACGGGCGCCCCCGGCGCCGGCGGCTATGAAGACCCCGACGACGACGCCCAGCCCGTCGTCCAACAGCGCGTGGTCGACTCCGAGCATCAGCTCGGGCGCAACGACCCCTGCTGGTGCGGCAGCGGCAAGAAGTTCAAGAAGTGCCACGGCGCCTAGCCGCCGCGCGCGACTCGATGTCGCGCTGGCGGGAAGTACACGACGTGTACGTCGAGAGACTCGGCCCGGAGGCCGCGACGATCGGACCGCCGGAGGGGTTTGAGTGACTGATAGCGTGGAAG
>DASZFR010000143.1:0-4694 GCA_035939635.1 Solirubrobacteraceae bacterium | reverse complement strand
CTCGCTCGCGCGGGATGTGTGTGGGCCGCGCGTGCAAGTCGGTATACGCGCCAGCCCCCGCCGCGGATCACTGCGCCGCCGAACGCGTGCGCGACAGCGTCGCTGCTCGCCGTCCGCCGTTGCTAGATCGCGCGCTCGCGGCCCGCCCAGTAGGGCTCGCGCAGCCTGCGCTTGAAGATCTTGCCGCTGTCCTCGCGCGGGAGCGAGTCGCTGAACTGCACCACGCGAGGCGTCTTGTAGGCCGCGAGGTTGGTCCGCACGTGCTCGCGCACCGCGTCGGCGGTGAGCCGCGCGTCGCCGTGCGCTTCGACGTGCGCCGCGAGCACCTCTCCGAACTCCTCGTCGGGAATGCCGAACACGGCACAATCGCGCACGCCCGGCAACGAGTGCAGGCAGGCCTCCACCTCGGCCGGGTAGACGTTCACGCCGCCGCTTATGACCATGTCGCTGCGGCGGTCGTTGAGGTACAGGTAGCCATCGCCGTCGAGATAGCCGATGTCGCCGCAGCTCACCAGCCCGTGGCGCTCCATCGCGAGGCGGCTCTGTGCGTCGCCTTCGTAGGTGAAGTCGGGCCACACATCCAGGCGCACAAAGACCTCCCCAGACTCGCCGGCCGCGACCTGTTGCCCGTCGGCGTCGAGCACCTCGATCAGGGCGCCGTCGAGCGGGCGCCCCACGGTGCCCGGGTGCGCGAGCCACTGTTCGCTGTCACAGAACACCACCGGCCCGGTCTCGGTGCTTCCGTAGTACTCGGTCACGATCGGGCCAAGCCACTCGATCATCGCGCGCTTGACCTCCACCGGACACGGCGCGGCTGCGTGCACGATCCAGCGCAGCGACGACAGGTCGTAGCTGTTGCGCACGCTCTCGGGCAGCGCAAGCAGGCGCACGAACATCGTCGGCACCATCTGCACCACGGTCACGCGGTGTCGCTCGACCAGACGCAGAAACTCCTCCGCGTCGAAGCGGGTCATGATCGTCATGTCCATGCCGCGCATCGCCGCCGCGAGCGCGTACACGTTCGGCGCGGTGTGGTACATCGGCGCCGGGATCAGCGTGCGCTCGCCCTCCTGTAGCTGGAAGATCTGACCCATCAGCGCCCGCACCGCCTCGCGCTGCGCATCGGTGGCCTGCGCGCGCACCACGCCCTTGGGCCGCCCTGTGGTGCCGGACGTGTAGATGATGCTTGACGGAGCGCTCTGAGGCTGCTCCGCCCACGCCTGGCTCGCGTCCAGCAGCGCCGGCCAGGAACGCGGGCCGTCGGACACCGGCGCGCGCTCCTCGCCGTCCGACGGCACCGCCAGCACCGCTGTCTGCGGCGGCACGCTGTCGGCGATCGCGGGCCATAGATCGGCGTGCACCACCAGCGCCTTGGCCTTGCTGTCGCGCAGCACGTGTGCGATCTCCTCGCCGCGCCAGTGCCAGTTGATCGGCACCGCGCCCGCTCCGAGCGGCGCCGTCGCGATCGAGGCCTCGAGGAACTCGAGGCTGTTGCGCAGCAGCAGCGCGACGCGGTCGCCGGCGTCGATGCCGAGCGATTGCAGCGCGGTCGCGGCGCGCATCGCGCGCTCGAGCAGCTGCGGGTACGTGCACGAGCGCGTACCGCATCTAACCCCGACCTGCGCCTGCCCCTCCATTCCGATCGGAGATCCTAGTCGCGAGTTGCGCGAAGATCTCCGCCTAGTGCGCTGCAGCCCGATCACGCGTGCCCCCCGCGCTGCGCGCCCATCGCGCCCGGGATGACGCGGACGCGCAAGAGCGAACGTCGATCCGCGCGCGCCGCGGCGCCGGACGGAGCCTCGAGCGCCGAGCAGTACTCCGGGGCCCCGGCGCCCGACGCACCGTTTCGGAGCCTGGATGCGCGCGAGCTTCGCATCCTGCGGCGCGTCGGGGACGAGTGGGCTCAAGTGTGCTCCGCACCCGCCGTTTGGAGGCGCGCGTTGCCCGTGGATCCCCACGTTGTCACGTATCCGGACGCCGCCGAGATCCGGCCCACGCGCTTTGGCCGCTTCGTGCCGGTGGCCGAGCACCCGCGGGAGCGCACGCTGGTCGCCGCTACCCCGCAAGCGGAAACGCTGCCGTCGCTGCCGGCGCGGCTGGCAGAGGCCGCTCAGCGGATCGTGCTCGGCCCGCCGCTGAGCGCAACGGCGATCGCCAAGGAGCGCATGCGCAAGATCGTGGCGCTTCCCGTGCTGTCGGCCGACGCGCTCTCGTCAGTGGCGTACGGCCCGGAAGCGATGCTCGCGGCGCTGGTCGTTGCCGGCTCGGCCGGGCTGGGCTACTCGCTTCCGATCGCCGGCGCGATCGCGTTCTTGATGCTGGCGGTGGGCGTGTCGTACCGCCAGACGATCCGCGCCTACCCCCACGGCGGCGGTTCCTACGTGGTGGCCACCGACAACCTCGGCCGCGTCCCGGGGCTGGTGGCGGCAGCGGGCCTGATGACCGACTACATCCTCACCGTCGCGGTGTCGGTGGCCTCGGGCGTTGCGGCGATCACCTCGGCGATACCGTCCCTCGCGCCGGACGCCGTCGCGATCGGCGTGGGCGTGATCGCGCTGCTGCTCGCCGGCAACCTACGCGGCGTGCGCCAAGCGGGCGCCCTGTTCGCCGCTCCCACGTACGCGTTCATCGTGGCGCTGTTCGCGCTCGTGGCGGTGGGTCTCGCCGACGCCGCCGGACGCGGCTTTCACCCCACCCCCACGCCGCATCTTGCCGCCACCGAGGGGGTCAGCCTGCTGCTAGTGCTGCGTGCGTTTTCCTCAGGCTCAACCGCCATGACCGGGATCGAGGCGGTGTCAAACGCTGTCCCCGCGTTCAAGCCGGTCGAGTGGCGCAACGCGCGCACCACGCTCACCTGGATGGTGAGCCTGCTGATCGCGATGTTCGCCGGCACGATCGCGCTCGTGCATCTCGACGGAGTGGTGCCGAGCGCGAGCGAAACGGTGCTTTCCGAGATCGCGCACCGCAGCTTCGGCTCCGGGGCGATGTACGCGTTCACGCAGGCCTCCACCGCCGCGATCCTGCTGCTCGCGGCGAACACCTCTTACAACGACTTCCCGCGCGTCCTGTTCCTGCTCGCGCGCAGCTTTCACGCGCCGCGGCTGTTCCTGCGCATCGGCGACCGCCTCGCGTTCAGCAACGGCATCATCGTGCTGTCGCTGGTCGCCTGCGTGATCTACGTGGCATTCGGCGGCGAAACGGCGCCCCTGATCCCTCTGTTCGCCGTGGGCGTGTTCCTCGCGTTCACCATGTCGCAGGCGGGGATGGTGGTGCACTGGTGGCGCCATCGCGACGACGCGCACTGGCGCCGCAGCCTGGCGTTCAACTTCACCGGCGGCTTTCTGTCTGCGATCGTGTTCATCACCGCCGGCACCACCAAGTTCACAAGCGGAGCGTGGGTGTCGGTGCTGGCGGTGTTGCTGTTCGTGTCGCTGGCACTCGGCATCCGCCGCCACTACGACCTCGTCGGCGAAGCGGTCGCCCTGCACCCCCACGCGATCGAGGTGCCGCGCCGGACCGTGTCGCCGCGGCCGGCACCGCCGGCGCTGCCTGAAGACGGACGCGCCATGCAAGCGCCGGCCCCAGCGGCGCGCAGCGGCGCTTCGGAGCGGCACACGGATGGGCACAACGCCGCACACGACGCCGACGAGCTGCAGACCGAGACCGAAGAGAGCCCGCAGCAGATCCACAACCTCGCCGTCGTGCCGGTCGCGGCTCTCGACCTACCGGCGATGCGTGCGCTGGCCTACGCGGCGTCGCTGCAGCAGCCGGTGCTGGCTCTGCACATCAGCCCCACCGAGGGCGAGGCCGAGCGCTTCCGTGGCTACTGGCGCACGTGGGGCGACCATCTTCCGCTGGAGGTGGTGGTCTCACCCCACCGCGCGATCGTCGCGCCGATGGTCAACTACATCGACACGCTGCACGAGCAGCGCCCTGATCTAACGATCACGGTGATCCTGCCCGAGATCGTGGTGCGCCACTGGTGGGAGCGCATCCTGCACAACAACACCGCGCCGCGGGTGCGCCGCGCGCTGCGACCGCTGCCGCGGATCGTCGTCACCACAGTGCCCTTCCACCTTCCTGCCCGACACCCCGCCGCGCGCGACCGCTGACAGCACGGCGCCGCCCTCCGGCGCGGCTGTTGTGCGCTCCCGCACAAGCGTGCGCACGACCCACGAACCTTTGTGAATAGATGTGCATTTTCGCCCTCGGTTGCGTATCCTTGGGCAAGGGAGTTGGGGTTCGGAAAGGGGTGGTAAGGCCTGGGGGGTTAAAGCGACAGCTTTATTTGTGCGCCGTTTGGAGGTCCAGCGAGGGCGGGTCAGACCGTCACCGTGGCGGCCGCCAGGCAGAGGCGCAACCCGCAAACGACAGCGCTCACAAGCGCGTGAGGGTCGCGGCCGGAGCGTCTTCCCGGTGAGCCGCGGCAGGGCGTCTCGGTGGGATGCCTATGAGCAAGGAAGCAGCCGACATGACCACTAGTGCGATCGCCGCACCGCCGGACGATGTAGCGCTCAACGCAGACTCGCCGGCCGGCGTGTGGCCCGACTCGCGGCCGCGGATCGTGCCGCGCTCGGCGCGGCGGTCGCTGTGGCTGAGCTTTTCGCTGATCATCGTCACCAAGGGGCGGCCCGAACCGCTGCGCGCGGCGCTGCGCAGCGTCGGCGAGGTGCTTCCCGCAAACGGAGAGGTGA
>DASZFR010000142.1:0-20703 GCA_035939635.1 Solirubrobacteraceae bacterium | reverse complement strand
CAGCCACGAGCGCCGGAAACGCGGCGCGGCGCAGCAGCGCGCGGGCGTCGAACTGCGCAAACGAGATTTCGCTGAGGGTGTTGGGTGCTGTGGGCATCATCGTGATTTACGTAAGTGACCTGGGGTTGGATCACTTCTAATCGGTGGCGGTGAAGCCGGGTGTGACATCGGTCATACGGGAGACGAATGGCGCAAGCGGGCGGGGACAACACGGGGCACGCTCGACCCTGGCTCGTCGCGGCGGATAGGCTTCGGCTATGCGGCGGGGGGAGCGGCATGCGCAGCGACGACGTGGCGGCTCTCTCCACGCGGGCGAGGGACGCATGGACTGGGAGGAGGGCTTCACCTGGTACCGCACCGAGGGTGACCTCCGCGACAACGGACCCGCGCCGCTGGTAATCCTGCACGGCGGCCCTGGCGCCGCTCACGACTACATGGAAGGTGTGGCGGCACTCGCCCACCGCGCGGGACGTACATGCATCCTCTATGACCAAATCGGCTGCGGTCGCTCACAGCACCTCCCCGACGCACCCGCTCACTTCTGGAGTGTCGAGCTGTTCCGCCGAGAGCTCGCGGCACTGGTGTCACACCTGGGCGTCGCGGATCGTTACCACGTCCTCGGCCAGTCGTGGGGTGGGATGCTCGCGCTGGAGCACGCGCTCGAGCACCCGCCGGGCCTGCGCTCGCTCGTCGTCGCGAACTCGCCCGCGTCGATTGATCTGTGGGTAGCCGAGGCCAACCGCCTGCGAGCACTGCTGCCGCCCGACGTACAAGAGACGCTCACCCGGCACGAGCATGCGGGAAGCACCGACAGCGACGAGTACGAACAGGCCGTGAGGGTCTTCTACGAGCGCCATCTGTGCCGCATTCCCTTCCCCGAGGAGCTGCAGCGGTCATTCGCGCAAATAGAGGCCGACCCCACCGTGTACCACACGATGAACGGGCCGAGCGAGTTTTACGTGATCGGCACGCTGAGGGACTGGGACATCACGCCCCAGCTGGGACGCGTGGGAGTTCCCGTCCTCGTCATCTCGGGCGAGCACGACGAGGCGACGCCGTCGGTGGTGCGCCCGCTCGTCGAGGCGCTGCCGGACGTCCGCTGGCAGCTTTTCGAGGGTGGCGGTCACTCGACTCACCTCGAGCAGCCCGACCGCTTCCTCGAGGTGGTCGAGACGTTCCTGTCCCAGCACGACGGCTGAGCTCGCGCGCATGGCCTCGCGAGCGGACGCCGACCTGACTCTCAAGCTGGGCGCTCGCGAAGCACAGCAGCGCGTCGCGAAGGCCCAACAGCGGCTGCTCGCGCTGAGGCTGCAGCTGGCAGGGTTGATGCCGACGGGCGAGGTTGGACCCCCTCTTTGCGTGCTGTTTGAGGGGTGGGACGCTTCGGGCAAGGGCGGGACGATCCGCCGGCTCGTGGCGATGCTCGATCCGCGCCACGTGCAGGTGCACCAGTTCGCGGCGCCGAGCGAGGACGAGCGCCGCCACCACTTTCTGCACCGTTTCGCCGACGCGATGCCCGGTTGGGGCGGGATGTCGGTGCTCGACCGCTCGTGGTACGGGCGCGTGCTGGTCGAGCGAGTCGAGGGCTTCGCAAGCCCAGCGGAGTGGCAGCGCGCCTATCCGCAGATCGTGGAGTGGGAGACCGGCCTCGCCACCGAGGGCGCCGTGTTGGTGAAGGTGTGGCTCGAGGTCTCAGAGGACGAGCAGCTTCGTCGCTTTCGCGCGCGCGAGCGCGATCCGCTCAAGCGCTGGAAGCTGACGAGCGAGGACTGGCGCAACCTCTCACGGCGCGCCGACTACGAAGACGCCCTGGAGGACATGCTCGCCAAAACCGACCATCCGGCCGCACCATGGCACGTGACCGCCGCCGAGTCCAAGCACTACGCGCGCGTGGCGGTGCTCGAGCTCGTCATCGCGAACATCGAAGCAGCGCTGCGCGCGCTCGGGCGCGAGCCCGTGAGCGGCGAGGCGTCGCTGTAGCGCTCAGCCGTTGCGCCCGCTACGCCACCCTCGATCGTTGCGCTACGCAGCGCGGCCGCTGAGAGGGCCCCGCGCGCCTATGCTCGGCGCCAGCCGTGTGGCCGGTGCAACACCACCTAGGGCGCAAGTCGAAAGGGCGGGTAGCGATCGGTGATCAGCACGAACGCGTACGCGACAACGCGATTTTGCCAGCGCATCACGCCCACCACGAAGTCAAAGAGACCGCGCGGGTAGCGACCGGTGACCAGAATCGAAAACCACGCCGCGATGACGGCAAGCACGCTCCCCAGGTAGAGAAACAGCAGCACCACGTAGTGCGGGATCGCCAGCAGCCACTTCACCAACGGCAGCCAGCGGTTGAGGTCAAGCGCGGCGTCGGGATAGTCCAGCTCCAGCGCGACGTACTGCTGCTCGTCGGTGGACGGATAGCGGTCGCTGAGCAGCGCGAGGTAGGCGCTCACTCGGTTTGAGAAGCGCAGCAGTTCGCGATTCCAGTCAAACCACCAGCGCGGGTACTTCTGGCGAAACAGGATCATCAGGAGCGCCGGCAAGAACACGATCCCGACGGCCGCCTCGCCAAACCTCTCCCATCCGCCTCCTCCGAGCGCGACAAGCACGGCGACGATCGGGATCGCGGCGAAGATGCGAAACGCCGAGCTGACCCTGTTGAGTTCCCGATCGGGGTAGACGACATCGAACGTCAGGGGGTAGGGCTCGCCGCCGGCCACACCGGGTGTGTTATCCGGCGGCGGTTGGGGGGTGTGGTTCATGTGGACTCCTTTTGGGTTGGTCCTCGCACGCGGCACATCATCGACGCGATCTGGGGGCTCGGCCGCTGGCGGACGAGCGTACATCTACCCGCTCGGAGCGGTGCGCTTGCGATGATTGTGGGATGCCCGTCGTTTGATCCGACTGGAAACCGCCGTCGGGCGGCCACCGGGTCGCGCTCGCATTTCGCTGCGATTCCGCGGACGAGGTCGATCGGGTGTATGGGGAGCTCACGACCGCCGGCGCGCCCGGCTACAAGGAGCCGTGGGACGCATTCTGGGGCCAGCGCTACGCGCAGGTGAAGGACCCGGACGGCAACGGGGTTGACTTGTTCGCCGCGTTGGGCTAACGGCGCTACCGCAGCCCGCGAACGAACTGCGCGATGCGCTCGGCGACGTCGTCGGCCACCTCGCGCATGCCGTGCCTGGCACCCGCGTACACGTGCAGCTGCGCGTGTGCGAGCAGCCTCACGGACTTCTGCAACAGGTCGATTCGCGCGAACTGGTCGCGATCGCCCGACAACAGCAGCACGGGGCAGCTGATCGCGCTCCAGTGCTCGACTCGCAGCTCCTCGGGGTGGCCAGGTCTGTGCAGCGGATAGCTGAGCAACACCAGACCGGCGGGTGCAGTCTCGGCGGCAACCAAGCTCGCGACGCGTCCGCCATAGGAATGGCCACCGATCACCGCCGCGGGCAGGTCGTCGCCGACCTGCTCGCGCAGCACGCGCGTCGCTCGCTCTGCTGCTCCTTTTGGCAGCCGCAGCGTGGACGCCTCGACGCCGAGGCGCTCCAGCGCGCGAACGTAGACCTGCATCGTCTCCGGGCCGCCCGATGCGCCGTGTCCAAGCCACACCTTGTGCACGCATTGAGGCTAGACGGGTCGCTCGCGGGACATACCGCGACTGTCCAGCCACGCCGTGCACGTTTCGGGACTCCAGTCCAATGTGCGAGCCGGCGCTCGAGGCGAATATGACAACACCCGCGACGCAAAGGAGACCGATATGCCCCGCATGATCGTCACCACCGAAACGCCCGACCGCTCCGACCGTGAGGTGCTCATGGACGAGCAAGTCGCCACCACCGATCTGGCGAGCGACCGCTTCGCAGCGCAGCTCGTCGAGCGCATCGGCTGGGCTCTGTCCGACGCCGAGAGCGTCGAGCATCACACGCTGCTGGGCGCCGGCGCCGCGGTCCCATAAGCGCGCCCGCAGTGCGCTGAGAAGGCACTGTGCACCCAGTCGTGGCGCACCGGCGCGCGCCAGCGCCTAAGCCGGCGCGCGCAAGCGCCTCAGCCGGCGGGGCTTGCGGCGACCCAGGCGAACAGCTCCACGCTCGCGGCGTCGGTGCGCAGCATTTCCGGTTCTGCCTGGTGCGCGGTCATGTCGCTGCCGTCCCAAGCCCGCTCATACAGTCCGCTCCGTTCGCGGGCGTTGGCCTGCGCCTGCGCCGCGAAGGCGAGCGCCATGCGCTCCCAGCGAGAATCCCCGGTCTGCGCGGCGTAGATGAGCATCCAGTGCAGGTAGATCACGTCGAACTGCGGGCCCATGTTCAGCCGGTAGGCGAAGCGGCTGTAGGCCGCGTCGGCGAGCCGCGCCGCGGCTGAGCAGTAGCGGGGGGCGCCCGCGAGGCGGCAGATGACCTGATTTGCCTCGATCTGCGGGCCGGCCACGTAGGGCATCGGCGTGGCGTCTGCCTGGGTACGCACAAACAGGCCTTCGTGGTCGGCGAAATTCGCGTCGCCCCACGCGATGAACTTCTGCGCCCAGCTCAGGTCAGACGCCGCGCTGGCCCACGCCGCGCGCGCACCGTCCGGCGAGTCCGATGCGGCGGACTCCCGCCACGCGGCGGCGAGCTGCGCGGCGAGCAGCGAGGCTGCCGCGAGCGCCTCGCCGGACTTCTGTCCGGCGGGCGTGTGGGCCGTGTTCCACCACAAGCCTCCGCCACCCGAGCGGTCCCAGCCGTGGCGGGCGACGAAGTCGAACGCGGTCTGGGCGTCGTGCAGCAGGCGAGCATCGCCGAGCGCGCTGTAGGCGTCGAGGAATGCGATCCCCCACCACGAGTTGTCGTCAAACCAAGTCGTCGCCGGCCCGCGATCGCCGGGGTAGGGAGCAAACCCGCCCATCGCGGGATCCCAGTAGGCCTCGGCGCCGCGGTGCACGGCATTCGTCGTGCCGTGCGGGCCTTGGCCGGGAGGAGCCGCCGGGGGGCCGCTTCCTCGCGCAAACACATCGAGTGCGCGGCGGTTTGCGGGTGTGGGATCCGCAACCGCGATCGCAGACAGCGCTTCAAACAGCGGCGCCGCGCCCCAGATCGTCGCGAGCGGATAGCGCTGGCCCGAGCGCAGGCGCTCGTCATACCACTGCAACGGCACGTTGCGATGCCCGTTCCAGATTCCGTGCGAGTCGTCTGAGAACGCGCTCTGCGCGCGCGCTGCGCCGCTGCGCGCGAGCGCGAGCCAGCCTGCCTGACTACCCTGCGCCGCCGCTTGTGCGCCCCCGCTGAGCAGGGCCGCCGCTGAGCACACCAGCCCGATGCAAGTCGCGGCTCGCCGCACGCTGTGGACGCTAGCGGCGCTCGAGCGTCCTCGCCGCAGCTTTCGGCTCGTGTTCGAGAGCCGCCGGATACCGCTCACACGGCTTCCGCCACGACCGCGTTGCTCACAGCACCCAGCCCCTGCACCTCCACCGCCACCGTGTCGCCCGCGGACAGATACGAGCGCCTCGCCGCGCCGATCCCCGCGGGCGTGCCGGTGGCGATGATGTCACCCGGCACGAGCGTCATCGTGCGCGACAGCCAGGCGACCACCTCGGCGACCGTGAAGATCTGATCCGAGGTGTTGCCCTCCTGCACCACCTCGCCGTTGACGCGAGTTTGCAGCGCCAGCGCCTGCAGGTCCTCGATCTCGTCCAGCGTGACGAGTGCGGGCCCGCACGGTGCGAACGTGTCGATCGCCTTGCCCGCCGTCCACAGCGGGTTTTGCATCTGCAGGTCGCGCGCGCTGACGTCGTTGAACGGCATCGCGCCCGCCACGCACGACAGCGCGTCGCGCGCAGACACGCCACGCGCCGTCTTGCCGATCACGACCGCGAGCTCGGCCTCGTAGTCGACTCGGTCCGGGTGCGCCGCGGGCAGCACCACGGGCTGGCCGTCGCCGATCAGCGAGTTGGCGAACTTGGCAAACCACATCGGTGCCTGCGGAATCGGCTGGCCCGTCTCGCGCGCATGATCGCGGTAGTTGAGCCCCAGGCAGATGACCTTCTGCGGGTTTGCCACCGGCGCATGCAGCGTCAGCGACGCGCGATCGTGCGCGCCCGAGACGTCCCGCGCGGCCTCGCCGAGGCGCACGAGCTCGGCCGCGCTGAGGCTCGCCAGAAGCATCCGTACCGAGCGCGGCTGCATATCGATGCCGGCTTGCGCCGCCGCCGCCGCCGCCGGCACGACCTGCTCGCCGACCAGGACGCCCGGAGCTGTGCCCGCGCCATCGCCATAGGTCACCAGCCGCACCGCTGCGCGACACTACACCGTCGCCGCGCCCCGCTGCAGCTCTTGTTGCACGCGCGTGCAAATCTCGAACAGCCGTCCAGCGAAAGGCGCCGAGATGGGCATTTTGCGGACGATCGTTGTAGCAGGACGACCCGGATTGCGCAGATTTGCAGCGGTTTTTGACGGGTTGCGGGAGCGATCGGGCTGGGCTACATTGCCCGCTCGCTGTGGCGTCCGGCCCCTCTTAGAAAACCGGCGCCACACCCCCTTTCAAGGATGGACCACAAGCAGGGAGGCTTGGCATGGACCGCAACGTAGGCCTGTACGCACGCTGGAACTACGCACCGCGCAAGCATTCGCTGCTGCCGCCGCTCGCACTCGCCGCCGCAATCGTCTGCGCGATGGCGCTCGGCGCGTTCGGCGGCGGCGCGCGCGCCGGCGCGGGTATCGGCGTACGCGGCCCGGTGCGTCCGCTCGGCCGCGCCGCGCATACGAACCCGTACCGCAGTGGCGTGGTGCTCGTCGGCTTTCGCGCCGGCGTCTCTGCCTCCCAGCGCCAGGCGATCGAGCGCGCCGCCGGAGGGGGTGCGGCGCGCCGCCTGGGTCCGGCGATCAAGCCCGTCGGCCACGGCGCGCTCGCCAGCCAGGAGTACATGGCGCCCTACGCCCTGCGGGTGCCGGCCAAGCACGAGCTGGCCGTCGCGGCGGCGCTGCGCCGCTTCAGCGGAGTGGCGTACGCCGAACCGGACTACATGCAGGCCGCGACCGCAACGCCGAATGATCCGTCGTTCAGCGTGCAGTGGGCCGACCGCAACACCGGCCAGCTCGTCGCCACGCAGCAGATCGAAGAGATCGTCGGACCGCCCGCAAGCGGCACGCCCGGAGCCGACGACGGCGCCTACAAGGCGTGGCAGCTGACCACCGGCAGCCGCTCGATCGTGATCGGCGAGGTTGACACCGGCGTCGACTACACGCACCCCGACCTTGCGGCCAACATCTGGTCGAACCCCGGCCACGTGGGTGGCTGCCCGCGCGGCACGCACGGTTTCAACGTGATCAAGCAGAACTGCGAACCCATGGACGAAGACACGACCTATGGCGGCCACGGCACGCACGTAGCGGGCATCCTCGGCGCCGTCGGCAACAACGGTGCCGGCGTCACGGGGATGAACTGGCAGACGAGCATCTTGCCCGTCAAGTGGATGAACAACGCCTCCGGCGGGTCCACGTCGGCGCTGATCGAAGCGCTGCAATGGCTGGTGGCTGCAAGGCAGGAAGGCGTCAACGTGCGCGTGGTCAACGACTCGGACACCTTCTTCGGCACCGCCTACTCGCAGGCGCTGTCAAACGAGATCGACGTGCTCGGCGCGAACAACATCCTCTTCGTCACCTCCGCCGGAAACACCGGCAACAACAACGACGAAGTAGCCGTGCAGCGCTACCCGTGCAGCTATGACCGGCCCACCGAGATCTGCGTGGCGCCGGTCGACAACCACGACCAGCTGCCCAGCTGGGCGAATTACGGCGCGCACACGGTCGACCTCGCGGCCCCCGGCGTGAGCATCTACTCGACGCTGCGCGGCGGCACCTACGGCTACATGAGCGGAAGCTCGATGGCGGCGCCGCAGGTCGCGGGCGCGGCTGCGCTGATCCTGTCGCTGCAGCCGGCCATGTCGACCACAGGGCTGAGGTCAGACATCCTCGAACACGTCGACCGGCTCCCCTCGCTGGCGGGCCGCGTGATCACCGGCGGCACGCTGGACGTGTGCAAGGCGCTGCCAGGCTGCGCGAGCCTGTACAGCCAGGTGCCGGTCAACACCGGACTGCCCGCCCTCAGCGGACTGCCGGTGCTCGGACAGGCCCTTGGCGTGGTGCACGGCACCTGGACGAACGAACCGTCGAGCTACGCCTACCAGTGGCAGCGCTGCGAAGCATCCGGCGCCAACTGCCAGCGGATCCAGGGCGCCACGGGGTCGACCTACCTGTCCTTCTTCTCGGACCTCGGACACACCCTGCGCGTCACCGAGACTGCGAGCAACGCCGCCGGGGCGGGCACGCCGGTCACGTCCGCCGCGTCGACGCCGGTGGTGTCCGTCGCGCCGCAGAACCGCAGCCGGCCGGCGATCGCCGGCCTGGCCGACGTCGGGCAGACGCTGACGGCCGAACCCGGCACGTGGACTGAAGGTCCCACCTCCTACGCCTACCAATGGCAGCGCTGTGACGCGAAAGGGGCCAACTGCGCGCCGATTGCCGAAGCGAACGCAGCGACCTACACGCTCACTCTCGCCGACGGCGGCGCAACGCTGCGCGTCGTCGTGATCGCGTCCAACGGCGCCGGGGCATCGGCGCCGGCCACGAGCAGCCACACGGCGGCTGTGGCGGTGCCGCACGTTCCCACCAGCACCGCCGCGCCGACGATCGAAGGCCCGGCCGCAGTCGGACGGACGCTGACCGAGGCGCCCGGCAAGTGGACGGGTGAACCGAGCAGCTTCACCCACCAGTGGACCCGCTGCGACAACGAAGGTGAAAACTGCCGCTCGATCTCGGGGGCGACAGGCCAGACCTATGTCCCCGTCTCGGGGGACACGGGCCACGCACTGCGCGTGCTCGAGACCGCGCGCAACGCCGGCGGTCCCGGCGCGCCGGCTAGTTCGGCGCCTACCGCCGCGGTGGTCGCCACTGCGCCGGCGGGCGGACGGGCGAACATCTCCGGCGCCACCAACGTCGGCCAGGTGCTGAGCGCGACCTCGAGCAACTGGAGCGAAGAACCGACCGTGTACGCCTACAAATGGCAGCGCTGCGACGCGAAAGGCGCAAACTGCGCGCCGATCGCCGAAGCCACCGGCGCGACCTACACGCTTGGCGAAGGAGACGCGGGCGCCACGCTGCGTGTGGCTGTCGTCGCTTCCAACGCGGCCGGCACCTCGGGACCGGCGACCAGCACGCAGACCGCGGTCGTGCACTGGCAGCAGCCGGTCAACACCGCGCCGCCCACGATCACCGGCCTGCCCCAGGCGGGACAGACGCTCACCGCGAACCCCGGCGCCTGGAGCGGCGTCCCGACCGCCTATAGCTACCAGTGGCAACGCTGTGACGCCACGGGCGCCAATTGCCAGGCGATCGCCGGCAGCACCTCGGCGAAGTACGCGATCGGCGAAGCCGACGCGCAGCACACCCTGCGCGTCGCCGTCAGCGCGTCCAACCCGGCGGGTAAAGCGTCGCCGGCGACCAGCGCGCAGACAAGACAGGTGATCGGCTCGCTGGCTCCGACCAACGTCTCGCCGCCGCAGATCAGCGGCACCGAGCAGCAGGCCGAAACGCTGACCGAGACGCACGGCAGCTGGACGGGCGAACCGACGAGCTTCACCTACCAGTGGATGCGCTGTGACGCCTCGGGTGGCAACTGCCAGCCGTTGTACGGCGCCACCGGCCAGACCTATTCGGTCAGGGCGGGCGACGTCGGCCAGACGCTGCGCGTCCAGGAGACGGCGACCAACGCTACGGGCACGAGCAACCCCGAAGGCTCGGGCGCGACCGCAATCGTCACTGCCCAGCCCGGGGCGGCCACATTCGGCAAGACCGCGGTGGGCGCCTTCGCCGACGAAGGCCTGTTTGCCAACTACAAGATCGTGCAGAGCGCCACGCTGCCTGTGGCGGGCAAGGTCTCGCAGCTCAGCGTGTACGCGGTCCCCGGCTTGAAGGCGCCAAGCCCGCAGGCGGTGCGGGCGGTGATCTACGCCGATGCCGGCGGCACGCCGGGCGCGCTGCTGGCAAGCGGTCCCGAAGTGGTGTACCGCTCCAACGTCAACGGCAAGGGCTGGTTTGACCTGCCGCTGGCGAGCCCGCTCGCGCTCGAACCGGGCACGTACTGGATCGGTTTCATGACAGGCGAATCAAGCGAGGGCATGGGCTACGTGTACGACAGCGTGGCATCGAGCCGGGCGTACAACGAAAACGCATTCGGCGCCGGGCCCAGCGATCCGTTCGGGGCGGCCACGCTCGACTCCGAGCAGGGCTCGGTCTACGCCTCCTACCTTCCCGGCTGACACCGGCCGCGCAACTGAAAGGGGAGACGCGTGATGCCGGCCCCGGAGCGATCCGGGGCCGGCCGCGCGTCGTCAGGCGGACGTCACGAGCGCCGCGCGCTGGAGCTTGTGCTCGAATGTGCCCCGTTGCCCACAAGCCCTCGAGAGGAGGCTCGCGTGCCCGTGCCGCAGCAGACCGATGATCCATTTCCGATGCGTGTCGCGATGGAAGCGCGCGATCTCGACGCGGCCGTCGACGCGTTCGCGCCGGACGCCGTCGTGCGCTCGCCGTTCACCGACGGCGTGGCCTTCAGCGGAACCGACGAGATCCGCGTGATCCTGGCCGTTGTGCTCGAGGTCCTGGCCGACCTGCGCTACACCGAGCACGTGCGCGATGGCGATCGCGGCGCCCTGCGCGCGACCGCCACGGCGGCGGGGCTCAGGCTCGACCTCGTGGACTGCTACACGCTCGACGAGAACGGCAAGGTGCGCGAGCTCATCGTGTTCTTTCGCCCGCTGCCCGGCACGACCGCGGCGCTGCGCCTGTTCGGCAGCGCGCTCGCGGCGCGCAAGAGCCCGGCGCGGGGCCGCCTGGTCGGACTGCTCGCTCGGCCACTGGGCGTGATGAGCGCGTTCGGCGATCGCGTCGGCGCGGCGCTCGTGCGCCCTTCGCTATAGCGCCTGAAGCCGCGAATCCGCGGCGCGCTCGACGGCGATACGCTCAAGCCGCGATGCCCGCCGGCGCATGGCCAGACGTCGACTACGAGCGCTGGAGCGAGACGTGCGACACGCTGCACGCACATACACAGCTGCTGGGCAAGCTCGCCGTCGCGCTCGCCCCACCCGAGCCCGAGCTGCAACACGCGGCGCTGCGGCTGACCGCGCGCGGCTGGGAGACGCTCGCGCTGGGGGCGCCAGACGGCTCGGGCGCGATCGTCGCCGCGCTTGACCTTCGCGCGCACGAGGCGCTCGTCGAACACAGCGCCGGCGCGGTCAGACGAGTGGCCCTCACCCCGGACCGAGCCGTGGCCGACGTGAGCAACGAGCTGCTCGCCGCGGTCCGCGAGCTGGCCGGCCCGGTGCGGATCGATCCCACGCCGCAAGAGGTCCCGTGGACGGTGCCGCTGGATGAGGATCGCGAGCACGCGCGCTATGACCCCGAGCAGGTCGCGTCGTACTTCGCCGCGGCCACGCACGCGGCGCTGGTGCTCGCCGAGTTCCGCGCGCCCTACCGCGGCCGCGCCACCCCGGTGAACGCCTGGTGGGGGTCCTTTGACATCGCCGTGAACCTGTTCTCCGGGCGTCCGGCGGACCCGCCGTCGCGAGACTTCATCATGCGCAACGCGATGGACGCCGAAGAGGTCGCGGTCGGCTGGTGGCCAGGCGACCAGCGCTATCCGAAAGCGGCGATGTACGCCTACGCGCATCCGGCGCCGGCGGGGTTTGGCGAGGCGCGGGTGGCGCCGCCGGCGGCGCGCTTTGACTCGGCGCTGGGGGAGTACGTGCTCGACTGGGCGGCGCTGCGCGAGAGCGCCGATCCGCGCGGCGACGCGCTCGCATTCGCGCGCTCGACCTTCCAGCACGCCTGCGATGTGTGCCAGTGGGAGCCCGCGCTGCAGTCAAGCGCGCGCGGCGAACCGCCGCCCGTGAGCTGACTTTCCCTCCCCCGCCAACCTCTGTCGACGCGCTGCGTTTAACCGGTCAGAGTCAGAACTTCGGGCGCCTCGCACACGAAGGCGCGCGGTGGGGCGGCTCACACGCCGGGATTCTGTCCCCACCCAGGCTTGACTGTCTGTGGGTACGGCGACATGAGGGACGAACAACCAAGGGGTCGTTGAGCGGATCGCGATTCGCCATCTCCCAAAGCCCCCGGCACAGACCAAGAGGAGGGGGCCCTTCCACCGGGGGCCTCCTCCTCTCTGGGCCGTCGCCAGATCACCGCAAACGCCGCCGGCGCGGCGCGCAGCTTTGCACTCACTGGATTTACGCCCAGCGCTTCCTGCGTACACTCGATGGGGAGCTGAAGATGCGTGCCGGTTTGCCAGTGCTGTGGGCGTGCCTGGCCCTGGCGTTGTGCGCCGGGCCGCTGAGCGGCTGCTCGAGCTCGAGCAAAGCGAACGCCGGCGGCGCCAACGGGCAAGGCCAGGAAGTTTCTGAAGAAGAATCTGCGCAGAAGAAACAAGAAGCTGCTGAACTGGCCAAAAACGAGGAACTGCTGACGCAGATCGAAACCAAGAAACGAGAAGAAGAAGCCGAACACAAGGCTAAGAAATCCGAGGCCGAACTGCTTGCGAAGGAGCGCAAACGCATCGCAACCGCGGAGGCGGAAGCACGCAAACGCGTGAAGGCGGCCGAAGAAAAGGCCAAGAAGAAAGAAGCAGCGCTCAAGGCCGAAGCGCTAAAACGCGAGCAGGAAGCCAAACGCACCACCACTACCACCACGAGCACGAGCTCGAACAAAGCGCCGCCGCCCAACGAAAGCGGCAGCGTGCCGCAGCATGTGACCGAATGACACAGCGCCCACGCACACCTCCGCCTGCCCTGCGCGCCGCGCGCGGCGGCCTGGTCTGTTCCCTCGCGCTCGCGGCGCTCACCGGCGTCGCCGCGTGCGGCTCGTCGAACCATTCGGCATCCAATCCAGCCGCCGAAGCCAAGGAAGCCGCTCCACCCGCCGTCGCCGCCCCGGGCGTCTCACCGGCCGAAGTGGCGGCGCGAAAACACGAAGAAGAAGCGCTCGCCAAGGCCAAGGCGGCCGCGAAAAGCAACGCCGAAAAAGAAGCGGCGGCGACGCCGGCCAGCCCCGCCACCACGAGCACCAAGACCGGCCGCAAAGGGGGCCGGCGCGCGCACGGGAGGCGAAGAGCCTCTCACCAGACCCGCCAGCAGCGCGTGGAAGCCGAAAAGTCCACAGAAGCAGCGGCGCGCAAGAAATTCCAAACCGAAGAATCTGCCGAACTGAAGTCGTTCAAGAAAAAAGAACGCGAAGAATCGGCCAAACACCACTGATCGTGTTCCGACCGTCCTGCGCGCTGTCCATCGCATTCCTCGTGGCCTGTCTGGCCGGGGTGGGCTGCGGCGGCTCGACGAAGACGATCGCCGGCTCGCCGCCGGCCGGCACCGCCAGCCAGCCCGGCACCGTGGCGCCGGCGGGTGGTTCGTCCACCAAGACCGCCGGCTCGAGCACGACGCCCGGATCCGCGACGGGCGGCACGGGCTCCACATCCACGCCCGAGACTCAGCCGTTGACCGGCGGCTCGACCCCCGGTACCTCGAGAACCTCGACTGGCTCGACGACGCCGTCGAGCACCACGAAGTCAAAGACGTCAGTTACCCCGTCCTCGGTGCAGGCCGCGTGCGAACACGCAATTGCGCAAAAACCAGGGATCTCGGCCGCGCTGAAGGCCAAAGCCGAGCAGATCTGCAAACAGGCCGCAAACCGCGTGCTTTCGCGCTCCAGCACGCTCGAGCGCGAAGTGTGCATGCGGGTGGTCAATTCCTCGAAAGTGAGCCCCGAAGTCAAGGCGCAGGCGCTCGCCCGCTGCAGGGGGCTGTGAGCGCGGCGGCGCCCGCGCCGCGCCACTGCAGCTAGTCGTCGTCCGGCGACTCGGCGTCGGTTAGCGACTCGTCGTCCGGCGCTTCGTCGTCTTCTTCGTCGTCGTGCGCGTACAACGACTCGCGCGCGAGCTCGCGCCCGCGACCGTCGTAGAGCGCGACCTCGAGCAGGTCGTAGCGATAGTCGTCTGGCGCGAGCAGCGTGAAGCGCTCGCTCACCAGCTGGCACTGGTCCACGGTGACGCCGCCAAGCTCCGCGGTGACGATGCGCCCGCCGGCGATCAGCGGGTGGCCCCACACCAAAGTCATGGCGGCGCTGGCGCCGCCCTCGCCGCGCCATGATCCGACGACCTCATCGCAGAGGTCGAGCTCCCAGTCCGGATTGCGCGCCGCCGTCTGGTCGGTGAAATCCAGGTGCGCGAAGAAGTCGCGCGGCTCGCCGCTGGCGCCCGCGGCCACGAAGCGCACGTAGCCGAACAGTTCATAGCCCGAATCGGTCGCGCACGTCGCGGGCAAGTACGTGCGCCCGTGCCAGCTGCGGTCGGGATACCACAGCACGTCGCCCGCGCTGCCCAGCGCGGGCTCGCCGTCCTGCAGCGACGGCAGCGCCGACAGCAGCTCCTCGCGCAGGCGCGCCTCCCAGCGCCCGTGCGGCGGCTCTTCCTGGGGCGGCTCGGCGGCAAAGCGGGGAGACGGCCGCGGCTCGGGAGGCACGAGTCCCAACCCTAGTGGGAGCGCCCCGCCGCCGCGCGCCAATGAAGCGCCCGCCTGTCGATCAGGCCTCGCGCAGCAGCGCCGCAGCCTGCTCGGGTGCGACCACGTTGAGGTTGATGTCGGTGGAGAGCTCGAGGCCGGCGAGGTGGGTGAGCCGTGGCATGACGTCGATGCGCCAGCTGAAGTTCTCTGCGCCGCGCGGCGCTGTGCGGACCCACAGGTTCAGCGGCGGGCTCGCGCCGAGGTGGCGCGCAAGCCGGGACAAGCCGTCGTACAGCAACGACGCGCCGTTGGGGCCGTCCTCCTCGAAGCGCGCGCGCGGACGGCGCGGCGCGAGCATCAGCTGAAACGGCAGCCGCGCGGCGTACGGCGAGATCAGCACCGCGTCGTCATCGATCGCCACAACGCGCTCTCCCAAGCGCACCTCTTCGGCGACGAGGTCTGCGAGCAGGTTCTGGCCCATCGTGCGCGCGGCGTAGGCGCCGAAGCGCTCGCGCTCGCGCGCCACGGCGGCGGGCACGAAGTCCAGCGCGTACAGCTGCGCGTGCGTGTGGGGAAGCGACGCTCCGGCCTCAGGGCGCTCGTTGACGATCAGCTGTACGCAGGCGCTGTCGCCGTGCGCGTGCATGCGCAGCTGCCACGTCGCGACCGCGAGCAGCACCTGCTCACGTGGCAGATCGGCAAGCGAGAGCACCGGCTGCGGCCCGTTGATGATCACCTCGTGCGCTCCCGTGGCGGGGAGCGACTGAAACAGCTCGGCCGAGGCGCCCGCGGCCGCCTGCGCGCTCGGCTGCGAGCCATCGGCTCCCAGCGCGGGATACATGTTGCGCACCACACGCACCGTCCAGCCGGGCGAGTCCGGCGCGCCGCCACCCGGGCGAAGCGCGTAGATCTCCGGCGGCGTGCGCTGCTCGTTGCCCTCGGCGAACGGGTCGTCGGCCGGGTCGATGCGGGCCACGGAGCGCAGCGCCGGCGGCAGCCCGGGGGCGCCGCCGGGCCGGCGCGAGCGCTCGCCCGCGACGATCGTCCTGTGCCCGCTCAGCGGGTCGATGCGAATCTCAGGCAACACTCACGCGCCAAGCGCGTAGCGCCTGACGTCCCGTTCGAGCTTGCGCTGGCTCGGGTATGGCCCCTGGTGGATGTACTGGCGCCCGACGGCGTCCAAGAACACCGTCACAGGCGTAAACGACGAGTCGGTGACCGCGCCACCCGCCGCGCCCGACGGGTCGTAATAGCTCGGGTAGCTCACCGGGTAGGAGCGCAGAAACGCGAGCGCGTCCGCGCGGCTGCTGTCGCCGGAGTCGATTCCGATGAACGCCACCCGCCGCCCGAGCGCAAGCGAGGCGCGCTGGAAGGCGCCGAACTCCGAGCGGCACGGTACGCACCACGAGGCCCACTTGTTGATCACGAGCGGGCGTCCGTGCAGCGCGGCGACCCTCGCGCGCAGCGACCCGAGGCCGCCGGGCAGCAGGCTGTTGGCCTGTTCGTGAAGCGCGGCGAGCGCCGCGGGCGAGCCGCGCAGGCGCGCGCGCATTTCGCCGGCCGACAGCCGCAGGCTCGGCTCCGAGGGGGTGGTGGACTGACCGAGTTGCGCCAAGCCCACTGCGAGCAGCGCCGCCACCGCGACGACGCCGGCAATCAGCGCGGCCCGCGCGGGCGTGATCCGCTTGCGCACAGACGCTGCCATGGCGCGCGTAAGCGTGGCACATCGGCGCCACTTCAAACCCTCCTCGGCGTGATGTATTCTGGGGGGGTACACAGCCGGAAACGACCGGCATCCCCGGTGACGGCGCCGATAGGGCGCCCATCCTTCCGAGCCGCGCTGAGACTTTTTCTGCGCCGGCCCAGTCTCCGAAAGTCCACAGAGCCTCAATGGCCGAGCTGATCTCAGCGGCCGCAACGGCCGCGTCCGTCCCCAATTCCAGCGACATTGCGCGCGCGGAAAAGTTCGTGCGCGAGCGCTTCCTGCTCGACGGCGAGGATCCCGCGGAGGCGCTCGCGCCCGGCTCGGTGCGACGCCGCGCGCTCGACCAGGCGCTGGCCGAGCTCGAAGCCGACCCCAAGGCCAAAGGCCCTTCTACCGCCTGGCGGCGTGAATTCTCGCTGCTGCTCGGGCTGGAGCGATTGCTCTCCGAGGACGAGCCCAAGCTCGCCGACGGGACCGTGCTGTCGGCGCACCAGGTGGACGCGCTCTCCGGCACGCTCACGGCGCTGCTGGCCGCCGCGCAGAGCGCCGCCCCCAACGGCAACGGCCGCGCCGCCGCGACGGCGTCGCCCGAGCTGCTCGCGTCGGCCGACATCCTCGGCCCGGGCGAGGCGCCGCCGCAGGGCGGCGAGCCGGCGCCCGGCAGCGGCGCCGCGGCGGCGAATGACGAGCTGCAGCCGAGCGAGCTCTCCGCGCAGGAGCGCGAGGATGAGGACGTCCTTGACGCGCTCGACGACGACGAGGACGGCGAGCGCGGCGGCCTCGACGACGATGGCGACGGACTCGACGACGGCCTTGACGAAGTGGACGAGCTCGAGGCCGACGGTCTGGGCGCGGAGCTCGTGGTCGACGACGAAGAGGAGCCGGAGGCCTTCGCCGCGGAGGACAACGGCGCGCGCGCGGAGTGGGCCGAGGAGGAGCCGCGCGACTGGGTGGAGG
The DNA here is from genome assembly GCA_035939635.1 of Solirubrobacteraceae bacterium. GTDB lineage: Bacteria > Actinomycetota > Thermoleophilia > Solirubrobacterales > Solirubrobacteraceae > Palsa-744. Next base: position 3,538 of record DASZFR010000142.1, on the reverse strand, counting down.
AGGGCGAGGACGACGAGGACTCCCTGGCCGAGGCGCCGGAGGATCCGAACGCGGACAAGCGCTTCTGGTTCGAGCACGCGACCGGCGCCGGCAAGACGGTCGCGGCGCTCGGCTTCGTCGAGGCCTCGCAGACCGGCGGCGTGCTGATCCTCACGCACCGGCGCAACCTCGTCGACCAGTTCCACGGAGAGCTGCGCGAGCGCGGCTACTCCAAGCGCATCAGCCGTGCGCTGCTCAAGGGCGAGGACTCCGACAAGGGCCCGGTGACAGTGGAGACCTACCAGTGGTTCGTGCGCAACGCCGGCGAGATCTCAAGCGCGTACACGATCGTGATCTGCGACGAGGCGCACACCGCGCTGGGGGAGAAGACCAGCGCGGCGATCCGCGCGTGGACCGGTCCGATCTTCATCGGCATGACCGCCACCGGCGCGCTGATCGCGCGCCACGTCACAGACCTGTTCCCCACGCAGACGTCGCGCTTTGACCTCGCGCTCGCCGCGCGCCGAGGCGTAATCTCCCCGCTTCGCTGCGTGCGCATCTCGCCCGGCGTGGGCGTGCGCACGATCGCCAAGGTGCCCCTTCGGCGGGGCGAGGTGGACACCGAGTTCGACCAGGACGAGCTGGCCAAACTGCTCGATCAGCAGCCGTTTAACATCGCCGCGGCGAACCTCTACAAGACGCGCTTCAACGGCGTGCCCGGGGTGGTGTATGCGGCCGGCGTGCGCCACGCCTACAACCTCGCCGAGGCGTTCCGCGCCGAGGGCATCAAGGCGCAGGCGGTGTCCGGCGAGACGCCGAAGCGCCAGCTCGCGGAGATCCTCGCGCGCTACGAGCGCGGCGACATCGACGTGCTCATCAACGCGCAGCTGCTCGCCGAGGGCTGGAACAGCCCGCGCGCCACCGCCTGCGTGCACCTGGCGCCAACTGCGTCCAAACGCATCTACCAGCAGCGCGTCGGCCGCGTCACGCGGCGTCATCCGGGCAAGGAGGCGGGGCTGGTTGTGGACTTCGTGCACCCCGCCACCAAGAACGACGACCCCGTCGTGACCTTGCACTCGTTGCTCGACCGCGACGTGTACCGCGGCGGCGCAATCGTGGTCGGCCCCGTGCGCCGCGGGCGCGGGCGGCGCATGCGCGTGGAGAGGCGCGTGCTGCCCGTGTGCGCGGAGGAGGAGCGGCGCTTTGCGGTGTTCGAGCGCGAGCTGTGGCGCATCGCGGTGGAGCACCTCGACTACGGCGAGCAACACGTGTGGGCCGCTCTCGCCGGCGCGCGGGTGGCGGCCAGCGGCTGGCGCCGCGCGCGAGCGATGCTGCACTTCGATCGCAGCGGCGAGCTGAAGAGCCGCTTTCTGATCACCGCCGTGCAGCGCAACAAAAACGCCCAGCTGCGCCTGCGCGCGCTGGGCGAGATCCCCTCGCTGCGCGACCCCGATGCGTTCGACACCGCGATCGACATCATCGGCGGCTGGCCGCGCGACGAGCGCCGCGAGGGTACGAAGGTCATGCTGCGCGCGCTGGTCGAGCGGCGCATAGGCCGCCGCGACCAGGCGAGCGCCTGGATCTGGCGTCTGGCCGGGTACACGCGCGAGGTGCACGAGGAGTACGCGGTGCAGCGTTGGCCCGAGACCAAGCGGCTGCTGGGGCTGCTCGTGAACTCGTCCGGGGGCGCCCACGCGCGCAACGCGCGCCGCCTCATACACGCGGCGCGCCAGCAGGATCGCCGCCTGGCGGCGGCGCTGCTCGCGGCGGCGCTCGCCCACACGCCGGAGGCCGAGGAGGCGCTGCGCGGCGCGCGCACGCGCATGGCGCGCAAGCCGCCCGCGCTCGCACGCGAGCTCCTGCGCAACTTCCCAAAGCGCCGCACGCGGGGAGCGAGACGGAGGCGCAAGGGTGAGCCGGACGCCGGCGAGCCCGCGGTCAAGGCGCTCAACGGCGCCAAGGAGGCCGTAGAGGTGGCCGACGACGTCGCTGAACTGGCAGAGGACCGCCAGGTCGCCGCTGCGGGCGAGCTCGCGCCCAGCGAGGAGGTTCTGCGCGAGGCGCTCGAGAGCGATCCGCCGCCCGCCGACAACGGCGCCGGCCTGAAGGACGGCGCCGACGAGCAGATTCAGCGAAGCGTGGAGGAGGCGCTGGACCACGCCGCTGAGTGAGCCTCAGCGCGGCGTGAGCAGGTGCACCTCGCCCGCGGCCAGCGTGTGGCGGCCGCCATCGGCGCGCGCCACGACGAGCCGGCCTGCCCCATCGATGCCCTCGGCGCGACCCTCGCCGGTGGCCCACGCGACGGTGCGCCCCCGTAGCGCGTCGCGCGCACGCCACGCCGTGAGCGTGGCCTCGGCGGGCTCATAGATTCGGCGCCCGAGCGCCGGCAGCAGCGCGCGCAGCACAGGCTCGATCTGCGCGCGCGAAAGGCCCAGCGTCGCGGCGCTGTCGAGCAGGTCGGCCGGAAGCTCGCGCAGCTCCACCGCGACGTTGAGGCCGATCCCGAGCACCGCCCAGCCCTCCTGCGGGCGGCCCTCGATGAGGATGCCGGCGACCTTTGCCAGGGCGTCGTCGCGCACGAACACGACGTCGTTTGGCCACTTCACGCGCGCGTCGGCTCCGGCCACCTCGCACACCGCCACCGCGGCGGCGAGCGGCAACAGCTCCGGCGCGGCGCCGCGCGCGAAGCGCAGCACGAGCGAGAGCAGCAGCGCGCTGCCGGGCGGAGCCGACCAGCGTCGTCCATGGCGCCCGCGCCCCGCGGTCTGCTCGGACGCCGTGACGAGCGTGCCGTGGGGAGCGCCCGCGAGGGCGAGCTCGCGCGCGCGATCGTTGGTCGAGCCGGTGCTGCGCAGATGAAGGCGAGGTCGCCCCAGGGCCGCGGTGCGCGCTTCGCTCACGCTGCGCGCACCACCAGGTCGTCTTCGCGATGCGCGCCGAGCAGCTGCTGGGCAGAGCCGCAGTTGACCGCGAGCGCGACCATTCCCTGGGCGTCCTCGTAGAGCAACAGCTCCCCTCGCGCGACATCGGCGTAAGCCTGCGCGCGCCGCACCGGGATCACGAGCCCGCGGTGCACGACGACTGCCGGCCCGCGCTGTGCCGTGCCCAGCTCGTTCAGCTGCCCCACAGAGGCGTCGAGAATCAGGTTGCCGAAGCGGTCACAGTGCAGCACGTGCGCGCGCAGCTGGCCCTCGTGCAGGTGCGCCTGCGGCAGCTCGAGCGCGCGCAGGCTGTCGGCCGAGATCTCCTCGCCGAGCTGCTCCAGCGGCCGGCCCGCCGCCAGCGCGGCGGCGACCGGCGCAAACAGGTCGCGCCCATGGAACGTGTGCGACACCGCGTGCGCGCGCTGAGGTGAGCGCTCGATGTCCACTGCGCGCGCAACGCCCCCGAGGCGCTCGGCCGCGACGAGCAGAAGGCCGTTGTCGGGGCCGACCAGCACGTGTCCCGCGGCCTGCGCCTGCAGCGCGACGGGTCGACGCGCCGACGCCCCGGACGCGCCGACGCCGGGATCGACCACCGCGAGGTGCACGGCGGCGGGCATGAACGGCACCGCCGCGGC
>DASZFR010000141.1:0-4646 GCA_035939635.1 Solirubrobacteraceae bacterium | reverse complement strand
GCGGGCTCGTTGAGCGGGCTGTGGGGGTCGCGCTCTTGCTCTGTCATGGGCACTCCTTTTTCCTAGAAACGCAGGATCGCCGCGATCTCCCCGAGCGGGCCGAGCTCCGGACGTTCGCGCATCGCGAGCACCTCGGCGGATTGGCGCACGGCCGACTGCACCGCGTCCTCGACGGTGTTCTTGCTCTGCTGGAGGCGGTCGGGGTCATAGACAAGCGTCGCTACGCGCCGCTGGACCAGCGCGTCCATAACGGCGTCGAGCCCCACCGCAGCGCGACCGTCTTCGCGTCCGACGTGCTCGCGCAGCTGCGCGAGCACTTCGTCTTCGCGCGCGCGCCGGCGCTCGGCGAGCGGCGCGGCGGCTGCGCGTTCCACGTCCTCGATGCTCGCGTCGCCGACGTCCAGCACGAGCCGCTGCTCGAGCAGCACGCGTCGCACGTCCGCGTGCAGCTTGTCGACCACGCGTCCCCACAGCTCTGCCGTGCACGCGATCAAAAGCGGGTCATACGGCGCCACGCGTTGCAGGTCGTGCAGCATTCGCGCCACGTGGCGCAGGTGCGCTTCGACTTCTTCGTGCTGTGAGCGCTGGTAGCGGGCCTGCGACCATCCGCCCTTTTTCTCACGCCCGTGCACGTCGTCTCCGAAGGACACCCTCTCTACGAGCCACTCGGGCGTGCCGCGCAGGATGCGCGCGAAACGCTCGTCTACGAGCGCCACGCACACGCGCCCCTCCATGGCCGCCGGCGTGAGCGGGGCTATGAACGGAGCGTCAGCGATCACCCAGCTGGCGCTGACGTGATTCGGCAGCCGCAGTAGCCGCGCCAGAGACAACGGCTCGGACACGAACAGCGCAATGGCGTGAGCGCCCTGCGCCCACGAATGCTCGGCGAGCATGTCTCGCGCGCGGGTGAGCGCCGCGCGCAGCGCCATCAGCTCGGCGTGGGGGCGCTTGCCGCTCTCGATCTCGCGATGGGCGCCATCGAGCAGCGAGTCGATCTCGCTGTTTCGCGCCCGCGGCGTCGCAAACTGCGCCGGGTCGAGGTCCAGGTACAGGCTCAGCACGGTTTCGCCCTCGGCGCGCAGCTGCGCCAGCTCGCGGACCGTCTGCTCGCCGACGTCATTTGCAGCCGCCATTCCCGGCGGACACTACCCGCAAGGCGACGACGATCACCACCCGCCTGCGTTTGGCATGCGCAGCCCACCCGCACGCGCGATCGCTCGCCCGCTGCACAAGTCGCGCCCGCGGGTAGTGGTCACTGTCGACCTAGAATTGCCGCCCCATGAGCACAGCACGCGCAAACGAGCTGATTCCCCGCCGCGAGGTCGATCCGCGGCAGGATCTTCCCGCGCTCGAGCGCCAGGTGCTCGCGCGCTGGAGCGAGCGCGACGTGTTCGCGAAGTCGCTGCGCGCGCGCGAGTCAGCGCCGCGCTGGGTCTTCTACGAGGGGCCCCCGACTGCGAACGGGCCGCCCGGATCCCACCACGTGCTCTCGCGCGTGTTCAAGGACATCTACCCGCGCTTCAAGACGATGTGCGGCTACCGCGTGGACCGCAAGGGCGGCTGGGACTGTCACGGGCTGCCCGTCGAGATCGCAGTCGAACAGGACCTGGGCATCACCAGCAAGGCGGAGATCGAGAGCTACGGCATCAAGCAGTTCAACGAACGTTGCCGCGAGTCTGTCTTCGCGTACGTGGCCGAGTGGGACCGTCTGACGGAACGGATCGGCTTCTGGATCGACCTCGATCACGCATACCGCACGCTCGACGAGAGCTACATCGAGTCCGTGTGGTGGGCGCTTGCGGAGATCCACGCCAACGGGCTGCTGTACGAGGGCAACAAGGTGGTGCCCTACTGCCCGCGCTGTGAGACGACGCTGTCCTCGCACGAGGTCGCTCTGGGCTACCGCGATGTGACCGATCCGAGCGTGTTCTTGAAGCTGCCGGTCGCGGCCGGCGAGGACCGCTTGCTGGTGTGGACCACCACGCCGTGGACGCTGCCGGGCAATGTCGCGGTGGCGGTGTCGCCGTCGGCGACGTACGCGCGTGTTCGGGTGGGGGCGGAGGTGTTCGTGCTCGCAGAGGCGCGCGTGTCCGACGTGCTCGGCGAGCGCGCCAAAGTGCTCGAGCGCTTCAGCGGCGAGCAGCTGCGCGAGCGCTATCGCACCTACCGCGGTCCCATCTTCGCCGCGTCAGACCGGCCGGCGGTCGAGGAGCTGCCGATCCTCGCGGACGTGTTCGTGACCACCGAGGACGGCACCGGCATCGTGCACATGGCGCCGGCATTCGGGGAGGACGACTATCGCGTCGCCGGCGCCGCGCCCGAGGTGTCGTTCGATCCGACCAAGCCGCACACGCTGTACAACCCGGTGCGCGCAGACGGCACGTTCGACGACCGCGTGCGCGCCGCCGACGGTCGCTCGTGGGAGGGGCGCTTCGTCAAGGACGAGGAGCTCACGCGCGAGCTGGTCGACGACCTGCGCGAGCGCGGGCTGCTGCTGAAGGTCACCGCCTATGAGCACTCATATCCGCATTGCTGGCGCTGCGGCACGCCGCTTCTGTACTACGCCAAACCCTCGTGGTACATCGCCACCTCGCGCCTGCGCGAGCGGCTGCTCGCGACCAACGAGACGATCAACTGGTATCCCGACAACGTCAAGCACGGGCGCTTCGGCGACTGGTTGGCCAACAACGTCGACTGGGCCCTGTCGCGCGAGCGCTACTGGGGAACGCCGTTGCCGGTGTGGCGCTGCGAGCAGGGCCATACCTGGGTGGCGGGCTCGTTTGCCGAGCTCGCCAGGCGCTCGGGGCGCGAGCTCGACGACCATCACCGCCCGTTCGTGGACGAGCTCGAGCTGCGCTGTGAGCACGGCGTCGACGGGGCGGCGTGCGAGCGCCCGATGCGGCGCGTGCCCGAGGTGATCGACGTGTGGTTTGACTCCGGCGCGATGCCGTTCGCGCAGCACCACTTCCCCTTCGAGCACGAGCAGCAGTTCGCCGAGCATTTCCCCGCCGACTTCATCTGCGAGGCGCAGGACCAGACGCGCGGGTGGTTTTACTCGCTGCTCGCCGAGTCGGTGCTGCTGGGCCGCGAGGCGCCGTATCGCAACGTTGTTTGTCTCGGCCTGATCCTCGACGAGGAGGGGCTGAAGATGTCCAAGTCGCGCGGCAACACTGTCGAGCCGTGGAGCGTGCTGGACAGCTTCGGCGCGGACGCCTTCCGCTGGTACTTCTTCACCGCCAAGGCGCCGTGGGACGGGTACCGGTTTTCGGCCGAGGCCATCGGCGAGGGCGTGCGGCTGTTCCTCAAGCAGCTGTGGAGCACGTACTTCTTCTATGTGCTCTACTCGCGTGCGGCCGCAAACGAGCTGCAGGGCGCACGGGACGCCGCGCCGGCCGTCGACGCGCTCGACAGGTGGGCGCTCTCGCGCACTGCCGCCACGGCCGAGCTGGTGTACGAGCGGCTGGACGACTACGACGCCACCTCGGCGGGCCGGGCGATCGCGGCGCTGGTCGAGGAACTGTCCAACTGGTACGTGCGGCGCTCGCGGCGGCGATTCTGGGAGGGCGACGCGACCGCATTCGCGACGCTGCGAACGTGCCTCTTGACGACCGCGAAGCTGCTCGCGCCGCTGTGCCCGTTCATCGCGGATGAGATCTACGACAACCTCGACGGGGAGCTGGAGAGCGTGCACCTGTGCGAGTTTCCTGCCCGCCCCGGCGCCGGTCTGCACGACGGTGCGAACGCGCTGGCGCGCGATCCCGAGCTCGAAGTAGCGATGGCGCTCGCGCGCGAAACCGTGCGCCTCGGCCTGGGCGCGCGCGGCAAGGCGAAGATCAAGGTGCGCCAGCCGCTGGGAGAGGCCGTGGTTGTCGCCGCCGGTCGCGAGCGAGAGGCGATCGAATCGCTCGCAGACACGGTGCGCGAGGAGCTCAACGTGCGCAGCGTGCGCTTTGTAGCGGCAGCCGACGAGCTGGGCAGCTACGAGGTCAAGGCCAACTACCGCACGCTCGGACCGTTGTTCGGCAAGGACATGCCGATGGCCGCCAGTGCGATTGCCGCGCTCGACGGGGCCCACGTAGCCGCGATGCTGCGCGGCCCTGGTGCGCCAGAGGACGGCGACGGTGCGTCTGCTCACGCGGTTGCAGCTGAGCATGGCGGCACGGGTGAGCCGCGGCTGGGCATCACGGTGGCCGGGCGCGAGCATGTGCTCTCCCCCGACGACGTGATTCTCACCCTGCGCGCACCGGAGGGTTATAGCGTCGAGCGCGAGGGCTCACACGCGGTGGCGCTGGACCTGGCGATCGACGAAAGCCTGCGCCGCGAGGGATACGCGCGCGAGCTCGTGCACGCCGTGCAGAGCGCGCGGCGCAACGCGGGACTCGCGGTCGAGGACCGCATCGAGCTGGCACTCGCAGGTGACGACGAGCTCGTCGCCGCCGCTCAGGAGCATCGCGGCTATATCGCGGGCGAGACGCTGGCGCTCGAGCTGGCGCTCGGCGACGACTCCTCGTTGACTGCCGAGCATCGCGAAACCGTAAAGCTCGACGGGCGCTCGCTGACGATCGATCTGCGGCGCGCGCCGGCGCGCGGCTGAGCGCCCTCCCACGCGGGTGCTCGGGCGTCGGAGTGTGGGGCGGCCGCGCCGA
>DASZFR010000140.1:0-2022 GCA_035939635.1 Solirubrobacteraceae bacterium | reverse complement strand
ATACGTGTTGCGGAACGCGTCGTTGAAGCGACGGCTGCTGCCGAAGCCGGCCGCCAGCGCAATCTGCGTGATCGGCAGATTCGTGTCCTCCAGCAGGCACACGGCGAAGTGCAGGCGCCGCGTCTGTGCGACCGCCGTCGGCGAGGCACCCACGTGGCGCCCAAAGAGGCGCAGCAGGTGGCGCGCACCGATCCCCAGTCGCGCGGCGAGTTCCTCCACTGAGCCTTCATCGAGCGCGCCCTCGTTGATCAGACGCAGTGCGCGAGGCACCACCGCCGCGGTGCCGATCCACGCGGGCGTGCCGGGCGCAGCTTCGGGACGGCAGCGCAGACAGGGCCGGAAGCCGGCCGCCTCCGCGGCCGCGGGCGTACCAAAAAAACGCACGTGCGCGCGCTTGGCGTAGCGTGAAGGACAGATCGGGCGGCAGTAGATCCCGGTGGAAGTCACCGCGATGAAGAACTTGCCGTCAAAGCGCGGATCACGGCTGACGCGCGCCCGCTCCAGCGCCTCCGCATCCAATCCCGAAATGGTCTCCATGGCCGCACCATACCCGCCACGGCCTCATGAAAGTAGCCGTTTTCGGACCCGGTGAACGCAATGCCGGCCGCGCGCTGGGATTCCCCGGCGTGCGCGTTTTTGAGGGCGGCGATATCGAGCTTACCCAGCGGCAACATCCCCCGCGTGGCGCGCTGAGCCTTGGCTGGGTCGCGCTTGCTCACCCAGCATCGCGCGCCAGGGCGCGGGCAAACGCCGGACGCGTAACGATGCGCTGCACATAGGCGCCGATCAGCGGCGACTTGGGCATGAATTCGGCCTGCGCGAACAGCGCAAACGAGGTGCCAAACAGCACATCCACCGCGGTGAAGTTCTCCCCGAGCAGATACGGCCCCGCGGCGAGTCGGGCGAGAATCACCGCCATCACTTCCTCCAGCTCGACCCAGCCGGCCGTGCCGCGCGGCACCTCGACCTTCATGACCCGGGAGAGCACCGCAGGCTCGAGCACCCCGGTGTAGTAGGCGAGCCAGGACAGATACGCACCGCGTTGCGCATCACCGACGAGCGGTCCGATACGGTTCTTCGGGAACTTGTCGGTGAGGTACAGAGCGATCGCCGCGGACTCGAACACCACGACACCCTCGTCGGAGATCGCGGGCACCTTGCCGTGCGGATGCGGATTGGCCGGATCGATGACGCCGCTGGCGTCACGGCCGCGCACGCTCACGATCTGAACGCGGTACGGGGCCTCGAGTTCCTCGAGCAGGAACAGGAAACGCGACGAGCGGGTTCTCGGCCGGTGATACAACGTGATCATGGCGCACTCCGCGGCAGTGGGCAGCACGCTAATACTACGCAATAATCCGCTGATGTCGCGATCGCTCGGGATACATACAGTGCGGGATGCGGCGTACTCCTGTATGACGCTCAGAGCGCACGCTTGACCGTCACGGAAACCGCGCGGCTGCGTCTGCGTCGCCTGAGCAGCGCCGATGCTGCTTTCATCCTGGAGTTGCTCAACGATCCTGATTTCCTCGCCAACGTCGGGGATCGCGGCGTGCACAGCCTCGAGGACGCGCAGCGCTACATCGCCGAGGGTCCGGTGCTCAGCTACGAACGCTTCGGTTTCGGGCTGTATCTCGTGGAGCTCAAAGACACGCGCGTCGCGCTCGGCCTGTGCGGGCTGCTGCGGCGCGATTCGCATCCGGATGTCGAGATCGGTTTTGCGCTTCTGCCACAGGCACGACGCTGCGGTTACGCGCTCGAGGCCGCGGCCGCGACGCTGCAGCTGGGTGTGCACGCGCTCGGGCTGACGCGCATCGTCGCTATCACAGCCCCCGACAACGCCGACTCGATCCGCATCCTCGAGCGCCTGGGACTGCGGTTTGCGGGCATGGTGCACTTCACGCCCGACGGGGGCGAGTCCCGCCTGTTCGTGTATGAGCGCGCAGCCGCGCCTTAGCGTAGTGACTTGAGGGTGACGAGTGCTGCTTCGCGCAGTTTGCCGATGGCGTCATCGATGCGATT
>DASZFR010000139.1:0-9362 GCA_035939635.1 Solirubrobacteraceae bacterium | reverse complement strand
CGGCGATCGGCGTCGCGTCTTCGCCAATCAGATATACGGCGCGGCAGCATTCGCGCACCGCCCCTACCAGCGCCGTGAAGTCCTGCCCCTTGCCCTGCCCGCCGACGATCAGGCGGATGGCCCCCTCGTCTCCCAGCGTGCGCAACGCCACCAGCGTGCTTGCGATGTTGGTCGCCTTGGAGTCGTTGACGAAGCGCACTCCCGCGCGGCTAGCCACCTGCTCCAGGCGGTGGCGCACGCCCGCGAACGAGCGAAGTGCCTCGGCCACGGCCTCCGAGCCAACCCCGCGCGCGAGGCACACCGCGGCCGCCGCCATCGCGTTCTCGACGTTGTGACGCCCGGGCAGCGCGATCTCGTGGGCGGCGATCAGGCGCTCGCCGCGCCATTTCAGCTCGCCTTCGAGGTCGCAAAGATCCGCGTCGCGCGCCGCCCCGAAGCTCACGCGCTGGGCCGCGCCCGCGGTCACGAGCGCCGCGACCTGCGCCGCAGCGGCGTCGCCGGCGCTGGCCGCGCCCGGGCGGCCAGCCGCACCCGCGCCATCCGCTTCCGAGCCGCCCGGAGTGTCCGCACCGCCCGTCGTGCCCGCGTCGGGCGCCTGTGCGCCGCCGTCCAGCAGCGAGCTCGGCAGCACCGCGAGGTCGTCGGGGAGCTGGCGCTCGAACGCGCGCGACTTGGCGTGCACGTACGCGGCAAACGTTCGGTGCCGGTCGAGGTGGTCAGGTGTGAGATTGATCAAGAGCGCCGCCTCGGGCGCAAAGCACTCGGTGTCCTCCAGCTGAAAGGAGGAGGCCTCGCAGACGACCGTCGTGCCCGGATCAAGGCGCCCCACCAGCCCGCTCAGCGCGGTTCCGACGTTGCCCGCCACGACAACCGGCAACCCGGCCACACGGTGAACGTGCCCAATGAGCTCCGCCGTGGTGGTCTTGCCATTGGTGCCGGTCACCGCGATGAACCGGTTGGGCAAAAGGCGCCAGCCCAGCTCGAGCTCGCCCAGGACGGTCAGTCCGCGGCTGTGCGCCTCCTTCACCGCGGCGGCGTGCTGAGGCACGCCGGGGCTCTTGACAACCGCGCGCACCTGCGGCGGAAGGCTCTGGGCGTGCGCGCCGGTGCGGACCTCCACGCCCGCGGCGGTCAACCTTGCGGCGTCGCTCGCAGCTGCGTCGTCGAGACCCACCACGCGTTCGCCCACGCTCGCCAGCGCGAGCGCGGCGGCGCTCCCCGAGCGCGCGAGCCCGATCACCGCGTAGGGCCCGGGCGGCAGCGGCGGTCGCGGGTGCACGGCGCCCGTGGCGGGCGCCGGCCTCGGCTGCCCGCTGTCAGAGCGCGGGCCGGCGGCGCTCATTTGATGCTCTGGCGATAGATCGTGAAGCCGATCGCGCAACAGATCGCGGCCACGATCCAGAAGCGCAGGATGATCTTCGTCTCAGACCATGCCCGCAGCTCGAAATGGTGATGGATGGGAGCCATCAAGAGAATGCGTTTGCGGGTCGTCTGAAACGAGATCACCTGCAGCACGACCGACAGCGCCTCGATAACGAAGATCCCACCCAGCAGCACGAGCAGCAGCTCTGTCTTGGTCATCACCGCGAGCCCGGCGATCGCGCCCCCTAGCCCGAGCGACCCGGTGTCTCCCATGAAGATCGTCGCTGGGAACGCGTTGAACCACAGAAAGCCGATGCAAGCGCCGATCAGGCAGCCGGCGAGCATCGCGAGGTCGTACTCGCCCGTGATGAAAGTGATCGCCAGGTAGGCGAGCAGCACGATCGCGGCACAGCCGGCGGCGAGCCCGTCAAGCCCGTCGGTGAGGTTGACGGCGCTCGTGGTGCCCGCCACCACCAGGTAGATCACGAGCGGATAGAAGACGCCCAGGTTGACCTCGTAGTCGACGAAGCGCAGTCGCAGCGTCGGCGCGAGGTGCGCCTTGTGTTCGGCGATGAACCACAGCCCGACCGAGATCGCGATCGTGACGATCAGCTTCGTGCGCGCGCGCAGTCCCAGCGAGCGACGCCGGACCAGCTTGGTGTAGTCGTCGGCGAAGCCCAGCAGCGCGCACGCGATCGCCGCGCCAAACACCCCGAGTGAGCGCCATTCGAAGTTGGTGAGGATGAGAAACGCGACCGACACTGCCAGGAACAGGATCAGCCCGCCCATCGTGGGCGTGCCCGCCTTCAGGTGGTGGCCTTCGGGCCCGTCCTCGCGAATGTGCTGGCCGAACTCGCGCCGGCGCAAAAACTCGATGAACTTGGGGCTCAAGAAGATGCAGATCAGAAGCGCGGCGGTGCCGCCGAAGAGGATCCGGCCCATCAGCCCTCTCCGTCCCCGGCGCGTGCGGAGCTGAAGCTCGGCTGCGCGGCTCGCGCGCACTCGCCCGCGAGCAGCTCTGCGACGCGCTCGAGGCCGACGCCGCGCGACCCCTTTACGAGCACCGTGTCGTGCTCGCGCAGCAGCGCCGAAAGCGCCCGCGCAGCCGCCTCGGCGTCTGGCGCCGCGTGCACCTCGCCCGGAAACGTCGCCGCCATCTCGGCCGCCAGCGGCCCCACCGTGAAGAGCAGCTCGACTCCGGATTCGCCTGCGTACTCGCCCACCGCGCGGTGCAGCCCGCGCTCTTGCTTGCCGAGCTCGAGCATGTCTCCGAGCACCGCGACGCGGCGCGCCGGAGCGGTCTCGGCGAGGTCATCCAGCGCCGCGCGCATCGACATCGGGTTGGCGTTGTAGCAGTCGTTGACCAGCGTCACGCCGCCTGCGAGCTCGATGCGCTCGCCGCGCAGCGACGAAAAGCTCACGTCCAGATCGCCGCCCCGCACGCGCCCGAGCGCGCTTGCGGCGGCCACCGCGGCGAGCAGGTTGAGCACGTTGTGGGCCTGCGCGAACGAGGGGCGCAGCGTGACCAGCTGCTCGGGCTCGCCGCCCCGCGGCGCGATGCGGATCGCGAGCTCATGGCGACCGTCTCGCGCGGTGCCGTCGCGGGTCAGCGCGACATCGGCGCCGGCGCCGAACGTGACCGCGCGCAGGTCGGCGCGCAAGTGCGGCTCGAGCAGCGGCTCTGCGGACGGGAGCACGAGCGTCGCGCCCGCGGGCAGCTCTGCGATCAGCTCCGCCTTGGCCGCGGCGATCGCGTGCAACGAGCCCAGCAGCTCGAGGTGGACGGGCCCCACGTTGGTTATCACGCCCACGTCGGGGCGGGCGATGCGCGCGAGCTCGGCGATCTGCCCCGCGCCGCGCATCGCCATCTCGAGCACCACCACCTCTGTTCCTGCGGGAGCGGCGAGCAGCGCCAGCGGGAGCCCGATCTCGGTGTTGAGGTTCTGCGGGCTCGACGCCACGCGCCGGCCGCGCGCGAGCAGGGCCGCGAGGATGTCCTTCGTCGAGGTCTTGCCGGTCGAGCCCGTGATCGCGACGAACTTCGCGCCGCCCGCCGCGAGCTCGTCGCGCCAGGCGCGCGCCAGAGCGTGCAGGGCGCGCAGCGGATCCGGGTGGGTGAGCACCACCCCCTGCGTCGCGGCCGCGATCGCGCGCGCGGCGTGCCGCGGTGCGACGAGCGCCCCCCACGCGCCGCGCGCCAGAGCCGCGGGGGCGTGCTCGCCGCCGTCGGCGCGGCTGCCGGGCAAGCCCACGAACAACTCGCCGGGCGCGAGGGCGCGCGAGTCGACGCTCACCCCGAGCGGCCCGGGCTCGGCACCCTCGCGCGGCTTGCCGCCGGCCGGCTGCGCGCCAGCGGCCTGCGCGACCCGGCCAGGGTCCCAGCTTCTCATCTCGTCGCGGGCGCGGCAGACGCGAGCGCCTGCCGCGCGACGGTCACGTCGTCGAACGGGACCTTGGCGCCGTGGGCAAACTCCTGACCCTGCTCATGCCCCTTGCCGGCGATCACGACCACGTCTCCCGAACGGGCGAGCTCGACCGCGTGCCCGATCGCGGCGGTGCGATCGACGACTTCGAGCACCTCCGCCGAGCCACCCTGCGCGCCGCTGAGAACCTCGGCGACGATCCTCTGCGGATCCTCCGAGCGGGGGTTGTCGGAGGTCACGATCGCGATGTCGGCCACGCTCGCGGCGATCTGTCCCATCAGCGGCCGCTTGCCGCGATCGCGATCGCCGCCGGCGCCGAACACGCACACCAGCCGCCCCGAGGCGCCCGCGTCGCCGATCAGGTCGCGCGCCGCCTCGAGAACGTTCTGCAGCGAGTCCGGCGTGTGCGCGTAGTCGACGATCACTGCGAAACCCTGCCCCTCGTCGACGGGCTCGAAGCGACCCGGGACGCGCACGCGCTGCTCGAGCGCCGCCACCAGCGCGTCGAGCTCGCCGCCCATCGCGTGTGCGGTCGCCAGCGCGCCGAGCGCATTGGCGACGTTGAAGCGTCCCGGCATAGGCAGCGTAACGTCGCGGCGCTGCGAGCCGACCGTCAGCTTGAAGCTGCAGCCACCAAAGCCACACCGAAGTTCGCTCGCGCTGTAGTCGGCCGGTGCGTCAACCGCGAACGTGCGCACGCCGTCGAGCTCGGCGGCGAGGCGTGCTCCGTGGGGATCTGCCACGTTGACCACGCTCACCGCAGGACGCTCGCCCTCGCGGGCGCGGGCGTCAGCCCCCGACCGCCCGAAAAACAACCGCCGCTTGGCCTGGAAGTAGTCCTCCATGCTCGCGTGGAAATCGAGGTGGTCGCGGCTCAAGTTCGTGAAAACCGCGGCGGCGAAGTGGATCGCGTCGGTGCGTTGCAGCTCGAGCGCATGCGAGGACACCTCCATCGCGCAGGCGCCGTCGCCGCCGCGCAGCATCGCGCGGAAATCTGCCTGCAGGTCGATCGCCTCGGGCGTGGTGCGCACGACCGGGCGCTCGGCGCCGCCGATCACCGACGTCACCGTGCCGAGCAGCCCGCAGCGCACGCCCTGCGCTTCGAGCAGTGCGCGCAGGAGGTAGGCGGTCGTGGTCTTGCCGTTGGTGCCGGTGACGCCGACAACGCGCAGCGTCGCGGTGGGATCGCCGAAGAAGCGCGAGGCGATCGGCGCCATCGCTTCGCGCGCGGAGCGCACGAGCACTTCGGGCAGCGGTTGGCCGAGCGGGCGCTCGACGACCAGCGCGGCTGCGCCGGCGCGCACGGCTTGCGCCGCAAACTCGTGGCCGTCGCTCTGAAAGCCGGTTACGCAGAAGAACAGGTCGCCCGGTCGAACACTGCGGCTGTCGTAGGCAAGCCCGCCGATCTCAACCTCCGCGACGCTGCGCTGCCCGCTTGCGTCGGCCCTCGCCAGCCCGGCCGTCAGCTCGTCGAGCCTCATGGCCGAATCATGCTATCCGGGCGGGATGCCGAGATATGGAAGCGCGAAGCTCATGATCTCGCCGAACGCCGGCGCCGCGACGGTGCCGCCGTAGATCGAGCCGGACTGCGGTTCGTCGACAACCACCGCGCACAGCAGCTTGGGATCGGCGGCCGGGGCAAAGCCGATGAACGAGGCGATGAAGGCGGTCTGCGAATACTGTTTGGTCTGCGGGTCGACCTTGCTCGCGGTGCCGGTCTTGCCCGCGAGCTGGTAGCCGGGTATCGAGACCTCGCTCGCTGTGCCGCCCGGGGCGAGCACGCCTTCGAGCATCTGGCGCAGCTCGGCCGCCACGGTCGCTGAGATGACGCGCCGCCCATGTGGCAACGGCCGGGCCCGCCCGGCAGTCGAACGGATGATGTGGGGCTGGCGCAGGATGCCGCCGTTGGCGATCGCCGAGTACGCGCTCGCCATCTGCAGCGGCGTCACGAGCTGGCCCTGGCCGATCGGCAGGTTGCCCATCGAAGAGCCTGAGTAGTGGTCCAGGGGCAGCACCTCGCCCTCTTCCTCGCCCTGCAGTTCCACACCGGTGCGCGCACCGAAGCCGAAGCGCCGCACCCATTCGTTGAAGGCCGGCGCGCCCTCGACTTTGCCTATCTCGATCGCGCCCACATTGCTCGACTGGGCGAGGATCTGCGCGGTCGTGAGCGACTCGGTTGCGTGTTCGGTGTCGTCGTGGATCGTGCGATCCGCGACGTGAATCTGGTCGGGCACGGTAAAGCCGCTGTTCGGCGTGATCAGGCCCTGCTGCAGCGCGCCCGCCACCGTCACCGCCTTGAACGTCGATCCGGGTTCATAGTCGAAGCCCACCGCACGGTTCTGCACCGCTTCGGGCGAGGAGGCGCCGGGGTCGTTGGCGTTGACCGCGGGCCAGCTGGCCATCGAGATGATCGAGCCGTCGCGCGGGTCCATCACGATCGCGGTGGCGTCTTTGGGGCTGAACACGCGCCCTACGGCCGCAAGCACTTCTTCGGTGCGCTGCTGCACGTTGGCGTCGAGCGTCAGCGAGATCGACGCGCCCATGCTCTCGGGGCGCGCTTCGCTGATCGACACCGGCTGGCCAACCGCGTCGCTGACCACCCGTCGCTCGCCCGAGCGGCCATGCAGCAGCGAGTCGGCCGAGTACTCCAGGCCCGACAGCGCGTTGCCTTCGCTGCCGACCATGCCGAGCACCTGCGCGGCGAGGGTTCCGCGCGGATATACGCGGCGCATCACGGGAGTGCCGCTGATGCCGGGCATCCTCAGCGCCAGCACCTGCTGCGCCTGGGCCGCGGGCAAGGCGCGCGCAAGATAGACAAAGCCGCTGCGCTCGGACAGCTTGTGCAGCACCTTGTCCTGTGAGAGGCCCAGCAGCGGTGCCAGCCGCTGCGCCGCGCTCAGCGGGTCCTTGATCAGGTAGGGCGTCGCGGAGACGTCCTGCGCGGGCTCTGAGACCGCGAGGTCGACGCCGTTGCGGTCGCTGATCGTGCCGCGCTGCGCGGGAAGCGGTTCGTACGTCACCTGCTGGGTGCGCGCCGCCTTGCGCAGCGTGGCCCCTTGCAACGTGCCGAGATATAGAGTGCGCGCGCCCGCGAGCGCGAGCAGCGCAAAAAGGGCCGCGTAAAGTGCCCCGATGCGCCGCTGAACGAGCGCCATTCGTTATCCGCTGGAGCCGGATTCGGGCGCGCCCTGCCCGCCGGCCGAGCTGGTCGCCGCTTCGCTTTCGGGCGCGCCTGTCTGGCTTGCGGCGGGCGCTTCGCCCCCACCCTGCGTGGAGCTCGAGGTCGAGCCCGATCCGGCTTCGGCGGCAGAGCCGCCCTGCGAGCTCGCTCCGCCGGCGGGCTTGCTTTCGGCCGTGCTCGCCGCCTGGGCGGCCGAGCCTTCGCTGGACTGCGCGGCCGACGTTTCGCCGCCGGCCGATTGTGCGCGGCCCGCTTCAGAGCCCGGCGCCTGGGAGTGAACGGGCGCGCTCAGAACGCCGGCCGCGCGACTGAAGGCGGCGCGCGGGTTTGCAGACAGCGTGTGAAGCGCGCCCGAGGACGTGAATTCCATGCCCATTGAAGCCGCTCGCGTCTGCACCCGATCCGCCGAGGCCAGTTCCGAGTTTTCGATGCTCAGCGACGCGTTCTCGCGCTGCAGCTGCTCCTGAGTCTGCAGCGTGCGCCCGACGCCGCCGTTGAGCTTGAGCAGCGCGAGTTGCAGGGTGACCACGCCGATCAGCGCACAGGTGACCAGCACGAGCCACGCGCGTCCACGCACGAGGCGGTCGATCAGGCGGTGGCTGGACAGGCGCTCGGCGGCGGCCAGCAGCGCCAGCAGGGGCGCCCCGGAGCGCGCCAGCGCGGCGCGGCGCGGCTGAACTGCCTTGGGCGTCCGGGTTGGGCCGGAGACCCGTCGCGGCGGGCGCAGGCCCGACCGCGTGCGCTGCGCGCCACGCCCGCCGGCGAGTGCGGCGCTGGCGGGCGGCGTCATCGCCCGTCGCCCCGCTCGCCGGTCAGCTTTTGCGCTGCGCGCAGCCGTGCCGACGCGCTGCGGGGGTTGCGCTCGAGCTCGTCCTCGCCCGGCGCGACCGCGCCGCGGCTCAAGGCGCTTGCCTGCGGTTCGCGCCCGCAGCCGCACACCGGCAGCTCCGGCGGGCATACGCACCCCCGAGTGTGCTCGGCGATGAAGCGCTTCACCCGCCGATCCTCGAGCGAGTGAAAGCTGATGACCGCGAGCCTGCCTCCGGCGCGGAGCAGCTGCCAAGCTCGCGGCAGTGCGTGCTCGAGCTGGCCGAGCTCGTCGTTGACCGCGATACGCAGAGCCTGGAACGCGCGCTTGGCGGGGTGGCCGCCGCCGAAGCGGGCGGGTGCGGGGATCGCAGAAGTGATCGTCTCGACCAGCTGCAGCGTGCTCGCGATCGGCGCGCGCTCTCTGCGCCTGACGATCGCGCGGGCGATCGCCGCCGCGCGGCGCTCCTCGCCCAGCTCGCGCAGCGCCGCCGCGAGACGCCGCTCGTCCCATTCGGCAACCACCTCGCGCGCGCTGAGCGCCTGGCCTGGGTCCATGCGCATGTCAAGCGGCGCGTCATAGGCGTATGAGAAGCCGCGCTCGCGCGCGTCGACCTGCATCCACGACATGCCCAGGTCGAAGTACGCCAGGTCAGCGCGCAGGCCCTCCTCGGCGAGCTGGTCGAGCGCCTCGGCATAGCCGGCGCGAATGAAGCGCACGGAGCACTCGACCTCCTGCTCGAAAAGCTCAAAGCGCTCCTCCGCGAGGGGGTCGCGGTCGATTGCCACGAGCGTGCCCGAAGCGCCGAGACGCTCTGCGACAAGGCGCGCGTGCCCGCCGTCGCCGAACGTGCAGTCGATCGCGCACTGCCCCGGCTGGGGGTCGAGCAGCTCGATCAGCTCCCGCGCGAGCGCGGGCACGTGGCCCAGGGAGCCAGCGCCTGCGCGGCCGCTCGCGTCGCGGCGCCGCGAAGGCGGCCCGCTGATTCGTCGCGCGGAGCGCCCGGAGCGCCCTCGCCTCGTGGTTGTCATCTCAAGCAGTGTCATCGACCCGCGCGGTTATTTCAGCCACGGCGCTCGAAACCTCCGGCTGATGCCCCTGCCATACCGGCTTGCTCCACAGCTCCAGCCGGTCGCCCACGCCGACGATCAAGACTTCCTTGCGCAGCTGCGCTTGCTCGCTGAGGTGGGCAGGGACGATGATCCTCCCCGCCGAATCCAACTCGGTGTCGTGCGAGCTTCCGTAGAAGAAGCGCTCGAGCTCCGCGCGCCGCGGCGAAAGCGGCGGCAGCCCGGCCAGGGCGCGCTGGGTGTAGTCGTCGTACTCCTGCGCTCGCCACACGCCCACGCACGGCTTTTGGTCGCTGGGCATCGCCAATACGACCCCGTCGGCGAGCGCGCCGCGATAGCGGGCCGGCATGGTGAGTCGGTTCTTGGCGTCGAGCGAGTGGTCGAAGGTGCCGCGAAAGAGAGTCACGAGGGCGGTCCAGCATTGAAAACCGAGCCGGGGTGGAGGAGTGGGAGGAGCTCCTCCACCCCGGTTCGCTGGCGGCGACCATAACCCACTTCATCCCACAATGCAACCCTCG
>DASZFR010000138.1:0-8865 GCA_035939635.1 Solirubrobacteraceae bacterium | reverse complement strand
GCAGCGCTCCGAGCGCAACGAGGGCCGGAAACGGGACGCGCCCCCGACGGCGCATCTTGTGCACCGACCTCTCAGCCGGCGAACCGAACAGCGCCTCGGCCGCGGTCAGGAGCTGCTCCTTGTAGTCGGCATGGAAGTCGCTCATGCGCTTGCCTGGCTTGCCCGTCGCAGAGTCGAGATCGCGCGGCTGACTCGCTTGCGCACAACAGCGGCAGAGCACTCAAGATGCTGTGCGATCTCCTCATAGCTGCGCTCATCGAGAACGCGTGCCCGCAACGCTTGGAATTGGTCGGCTGGCAGCTCGTCGGCCAGACGCGCCAGCAGATCCGTCTCGGCAGCGACCTGCAGAACCCGCTCGATATCGCTGTCGGTGATCTGCACAGGCTCCAGCGCGAGTCGCTGGCGCGCGGCGCTCTCGACCCTGCCACGGCGGTAGCTGTCGATGAGGGCGTTGCGGGCGATCGTCAAGAGCCACGGCGCTGCCGACCTGGCGATCGCCGGCGGGCGCTCAGCGAGAGCGATCAGCGCCGCCGCAAACGTCTCGGCCACTAGGTCCATCGCGACCTCCGGGTTGCGGGTGCGCTTGACCAGAAACGCGAGGACAAGATCGTGACGACGCTCATACAGCAGACCAAACGCATCGGGATCACCGGCACGCGTGCTATCGAGCAGCTCACCATCGCTCAATGGCCCCGCGCCGGGTGCCACGTCATCCATAACGATCAAGCCGGGCTGTTTGTGACCGCATCGTGGTGATGTTCGCTGACGCCTACTTCGACTATCTGCCCCCCGGCGCCTCGCTGCGGGGATGAAGGTGGGCGGAGGTCTGCGAGCTGGCTCCCGGTGGCCGCCAGCCGGTTGGCAACGCTCCGCGGCAGACTACGCGCCGTCAGACCTCCCAGGCGAGTGCCGGACCCCATACAGGCCGAGGAACGCAATACGCCGCTCGCCTGCAGTCCTAGCGTGTAACGATGCAAAAGCGGTAGGCCAAGTAATGGGTGTGGACCTCCCCGCAACCGAGGCTCCCGACACCAGGGGGCAGGCGCGCCGCTCGCCGCCGGCGTCATTCGAGGAGCTGTACCGAGCCGAGCTCGCATCGATCACCGCTTTCTTTGCCCGCAGAAGTCGCGATCCGATGAACGTCGCCGACCTCACCGCGGACACCTTTCTCCAGGCGCTGCGCAGCTATCGCACGTTCGACCCCGCCCGCGGACCCGCGCGGCCGTGGCTGTATGCGATCGCTCGCAACGTGTACGCACGCCGCCGCCAGCGCGATGCCCGGCTCGATGAGGCAGAGACCCGCGCCGGCGGTCGGCGAGCGCTCGAGGACGAGGTCGTCGAGGAGCTCATCGAGCGCATCGACGCACAGCGCGCCGGTCGCGAGCTCCTGCAGCGGCTGGGCGGCATGGGGCAAATCGAGCGCGAAGCGGTGGAGCTCGTCGACCTCGCGGGACTCAGCCCGAAGGAAGCCGCGCTTGCGCTGAGCGTGAGCTCGGGCACGCTACGCGTCCGGTTGTCGCGCGCCCGTGCGCGCCTGCGAGGCCAGCGAGGGGCCGATGACTAGGTTCGAAGCGTGGATCTGGGATCAGCTGCTGCTCGAGCAGGCACGCATCGAGGACGAGCGCGTCGACGCGAGGGCGCGCGTGAGGAGCAGATCTTGGCGGTCGCTGACCGGACGGCGGTGGACGGCGCGCCGGCTGTTGGCGATCGCCGCGATCGCCGTAAGCTGCTCCGGCGGCGGACTCGCGCTCGCAAGCGCCCTCGAAGATCAGCGCATCAGCCCGGACCAGTGGGTCGAAGGCAAGCGCGTCAGGCCCGAGCCGGCCATAGCCCCCGAACAGGCGGCGCACCTTGGGATCCTGAGGCGAGCAAGGAGGGCGGTCGACGCGTTGCCGCCATGGGACGCGTACGCGGCCACGCACAGTCCCATGGCGGCCAACGGCGTGAACCCGCTGCTGTCAAGGCGCGCGATGGGCTTCACCGAAGGCGGCGCGTGGCTGATTCCCGGCAACGGCACAATCTGCCTTGAGACCGCCAATGCAGCGGGCATCCGACAGGCACTGCAGACCATGCCCGCGGGCGCCTCGGCCTCGCGCGAGAGCGCTCACATTCGCGGCGCGGTGGGCAACACGGCCTGCGCGACCAACGCCGATGCGAACCGAGGCTTCTCCGCCGGCACAGCCGGCTCGGCGCAAGACCCGGGAGTGGTCGCGACCGCGGGCATCGTCCCCGACGGCGTCGAGAGCGTGACCGTCACGCTCAGTCGAGGCGACGAGGTGAAGCTGCCAGTTCACGAAAACGTCTACATGGGCGAAGTCCGCGGCTGGCCCGCGTCGGTGAGCTTTCTCGGCCCGCATGGCAGGGTGACGCTCAGTAACGGTCCTGTGGCGCCCGGGCCGATCCGCGCCGCCCGAGCGCGCCGGCACGGCGCGGCCGCACGACGCGACCTCTACACGCCGCTGCACCTGGCGCTGAAGATGCGCGGCCACGCAATTGTGAGCGCGCGGCTGCGATTTAGGGCACCGCTCGCACTCACGCCTGGCCAAGAGGTATACGAGATCGACGAATACTGCGGCGTCGACGTGACCAGCAGGACCATCACCGGCGCAGTCGCTCGCGGCTCGACCGTGACGCAGTCCGTCCACCCATGGGGCTGCGCGGCGGGACGCTGCGCGACGATCTACAGCGTCAAGGTCTTCTACCGCTCCGACGCACTACCGGGCGGGCGCGCGGGCTCACCGTCCGAATCAACCGTCCTCGTGGGTTCGCTCACCAAGCACAAGCCGCTGGGCTTTCGCGTCGCGTATCCCTGATTCAGACGGCCCGGCGACGCGAGATCCGTTCGCAGGGCAATGCCGCGGGGTGCGCGCCGGTCGCACACGCCGGTCCGTCTCGGCACGGCCGGCTCCTACGCGGCATGCCGTCCTCCGAAGTCGTCGAGAGCCTTCACGACGTCGAGGGGCTCGTCGCGGGCGAGCACGCGCATGGCGCACCTGCGGGCGTCGCGCCGCGCGCCGCCGAGCAGACCCTCTGCTAAGACATCGATGCCCGGATCGCGGGTTCCCCTCTTAAAAGAAGCAATCGCTTGTCTCATATTCAGCAGGTCATCGAGACGCTCGAGGCTGCGCGTCTTCACGTCCAGAAGCACCTGACCTTGGCTTGAGCGGCAGATCAAGGAGTTCTATGCGCACAATGGCGATTCGGCCGAGACCGCTCCTGCTCGCTCGGCTCGCCATGCGACCGCCAGGCGTGCGAGCGAGCGCCGGGCCGTAGCGCGGACCCGACATGGCGACATCAAGGGCGCGCATCATCGACTTCCTCGCCAAGCACCCTGGCAGCACCGCGGGTGATGTGGCCAAAGGCCTGAACCTCAATCCAGGAAGCACATCAAGCCGACTGACTCAGCTCGCCAAGGTCGGCGAGATCAAGAAGGCATCGCGCGGCTACACGACGAGTACCGACGGGCCTTCGCGACACCAGGGCTGATCGTCTCCTTCGAGCGCGGCGCGCTCGCCAGAAGGCGACATGTCGCCGCCCACGAGGGCCTAATGCGCCGTGGCGGGCGATCCCTTGTCACGGGTCCACGAGGACGCCGGCGCTGCGGCGCGGCCGATGCGACCAATATGCGACCACGAGCGGCTGGAGATGGTGTGCGAGAGGCTGCGAGGCGCGCCACCGGCCCTCAGGGCTGTATCGCCGATTCGTCAGCGTTTACGGCAAAGAACGGCGAGCAGCGGCCAGGAGCGGAGCGCGCCCGGAGAGATTCGAACTCCCGACCTTCGGTTCCGTAGACCGACGCTCTATCCAGCTGAGCTACGGGCGCGAGAGCGGCCAGTCTAGTCGCAGCGACCGGACCTCCACGATCATGTCACGTGAGCGCGCAGGCGGGTATAACCAGGTCTGCAGCAGCCGTCTCACCCACGGGTATGGAAAACGAGGAGGGTTCGATGCGAAAGCGTCTCGCCGTCGCCGCTGCGGCGGCTGTGTTCTTGCTTGCCCCGGCCGTGACCGCACACGCGGCTTCGCTGCCGGTGATCTACAACGGCGTGCTCGGCTACGCGCACGTGAGCCCCAGCGCGAGTCCGCCGGGCGCGAACGACTGGTCCTGCAAGCCCACCAGCGCGCATCCGCGCCCGGTGGTTCTGGTGCACGGCACGTTCGCCGACATGTCAGACAGCTGGCAGGCGCTATCGCCGCTTCTGCACGACAGCGGCTACTGCGTGTTCGCCTTCAACTACGGCTCGCACGACGGCGCCGGACTGCTCGGCGTGTACGCCACGGGTCCGATTGAAAGCTCATCGCAACAGCTCGCGAGCTTTGTCGGGCGTGTGCGCGCCGCCACCGGAGCCGTGCAGGTCGACCTGGTGGGGCACTCGCAGGGCGGCATGATGCCGCGCTATTACTTGCGCTATCTCGGGGGCGCCGGCAGCGTACACACGCTCGTGGGTCTGGCGCCGTCGAACCATGGCACCACGCTCGACGGCCTCTTCACGCTGGCGGGCTTCTTTCCCGGCGCGACCGGCTTCTTCGGCGTGTGCCCCGCGTGCGAACAGCAGGCTGCCGGCTCGGCATTCCTGAGCGAACTGAACGCTGGCTCAGAAACCGTTCCGGGCGTCAGCTACACGGTGATCGAGTCTGCCAACGACGAGGTGGTCACGCCGTACACATCGGCCTTCATGTCGGGGCCGTCGGTGACGAACATCCTGCTCCAGCAGCAGTGCCCGCTCGATCAGGGCGAGCATCTGTCGATGCCCTACGACCACATCGCCGATGCAGACGTGCTCAACGCGCTCGACCCGGCGCACGCCGTGCCGATCGCCTGCACGCCCGTGCTGCCGGTGAGCGGAGGCTAGGCGTTGCACTGGGCGCGATGTCAGAGCTCGGCTTGCCCCTGCTCAGGCTCGAGCTTCAGCTAGCTCGAACCAAACGCGGAATCGATCGTCGCGGGTTATTCCCCAGCGGACCGCGCCTCGATCGACAACGCGCAAGCCGAGCCCGCCGATGGCGCGGTGGTCATGTTTCAGCGTCATCGGATCAAAGCCGCCACCTGAGTCTGCGACCTCAACCCGTGCGCGCCCGCGGTCGCTGCTGATCCGCAATCCGATCCATTCGCTGTCACGCTCGCGCGGGTGCAGGAAAGCGTTCGTCACGAGCTCTGACGTGAGCAGCACCGCCACTTCCTCGTCAGACCGCGACAGCTTTCCGTCAATCGCCTCGCGAACCTCGAGGCGCGCCTGGCGGGCGGCCTGCTCGCTGACCGCGAGCTCCAGCTCGACGCGCTCCGCATAGTCGCGCTCGCGCGATTCCACCGACGACGGTCCGGTCAACCCCAACTCGCTCTCGATGCCCGACAGGCGAAACACCGCGCGCACATGCTCGGGCGGCGAGACCATGCGCAAGCTGAGACCTCGCTGCTGTGCGCGTTGTTTGACCTCGATGACCGTTCGCAGGCCGACCGAATCCGCAAACGTCACCCCAGCGAGATCGAGCACGATCTCCGATCCGGCGCTGACGCTGGCTTTTGCGAACTCCCCCAGCAGCCCCGCGGCCGTGGCGTGATCGATCTCCCCGACCGCCTTGATGGTCGGCGCACCGTTCGCGAGGACGGTTGTGACGCTGAGGGCCGGCGAGCTCACACCGCGCGCGACGCCGACGCGTCGGCGCGGGGCGCGCCAAGCGCGAGCGCTGGCAGACACGGCCACCGGGGCTGGCGCGAGCCGCAGCGCCAGTGCAGCGGTGTCGTCGCTTTGGGGTCCGAGCTGGAATCCCTCGAGGGCTATCTCGATCTCAGCGAGCAGGTCTGCCGGGCTGCAGCCGGCGAGATCAACCAGCAGCCTTCTCAGTCGAGGTAGACCAAAACGCTCACTCGCGCTGCGGGTGTCTGTGACGCCGTCCGTGTACAGCACCACCGTCTCCTCTGGCTCCAGGTGCACCACTCGCTCGGGCCACACCGCGCCCGCGGTCGCGCCCAGTATCGGTCCACCGCCTCCGATCTCACGCAACCTCCCGTCACCGCGAATGATCAGCGGTGCAGGGTGACCGGCAGAGCTCAGCACGAGATGACCTGCGTGCAGACGTACGCACAGCGCGCTGCACAACGAAAGGGTCTGGCGCTGGCGAAGCGCTTCGTCTAGCCGGGCGAGTATCGCGGCAGGCCCAGACTCGGTCTGGCTGATAAAGCGGGATCCGTTGCGGACAAGCGCGGCCATCGCTGCCGCTTCGACGCCTTTGCCCGCTACGTCCCCGAGGATCACCATCCAGCCCGCGTCGGTCGGGAAGACGTCGTAGAAGTCTCCGCCCACGTGCACCTCCGCGGCGCCCGCCGCGCGGTACATCGTGGCGATCTCCCAGTCGGGGATCGATGGCGCGGCATCCGGCAGCAGGCTGTGCTGCAGCGTTTCGGCGATGTCTCGCTCCGCATCCTCGGCGCGCCGGCGCTCGCTTGTCACCGCCGCCAGCACCAGGGCGGCGATGCCCGCGACGGACACGAACGTCTGCGCGAGAAGTAGTCGTTCGTCCGGCCCGCTCGTTGCGAAGGGGCCCTGCCCGTTCGCCGTGAACGTCACCGCCACCCCTGCGACCAAGAGGCTGCCCGCCGCGGCTCCCGCTTGCCAGAAGCGCAAGGAAGCCCAGATCAAGAGGGGAAACACCACGTAAGTGGCGTTGGTGGACTGCGAGAACACCAGCGCGCTGACGCCGAGCAGAACCAGCGTCATCGCCACCGCCTCGAGCGGCCGTCCGGGCGGCTTTGGCATCGAGCGATAGCTCGCCGCGATCAGAAGGGCCGGAGCGACGATGAGATCGCCGCCCATGTCGCCAAGCCACCACGTGCGCCACACAGAGCCCAGATGCGCCGTCGAGATCGCTCCCCCGATGAGCAGGCTGCTCACGCCGATCGTGGCGCTGACCGCGGTGCTCACCACGGCGCCGAATATGATCAGCGCGAAGACGTCGCGCACGCGCTGCAGGCTGGGTCGAAAACGCGCCACGCGGCGCAGCAGGACAGCGCCGGTCAGCGCCTCCAGCGTGTTTCCGCACACGATGCCGAGCACCGTGACCGCCGGCACACCCGTGTCGAGGTTCGTCGCCAGCGCGCCCAGCGCGACCGCAGGCCACAGCCGGTAGCCGCCCACAACCAAGGCCGCGAGCGCGATTCCGGTCGGCGGCCAGATTGCAGTAACGCTCTTCGTCGCGAAGGCGAGCTGCAGGCCGAGCTTGCCCGAAGCGGTATACGCCGCGGCCACGGCTACGACCTGCAGCCCGTAGCGAACCCGCTCGCGCGACGCCAGTGAGGCGGCCCTCTTTAGCGAGTGCACCGCGGCCGATCTCATCGCCGGACCCTACGTCGCCTGGGCGACGCGCGAACCGTCCGGCGCGCGCGCGGGGCGAGCGACGCCTCGGTACAGCCGCAGATCCCCTCGTCAACGCCCAACGAAGTCCTCGAAGTCGGCGGCTCCGCGACGCTTCGCGCCCGGCTACCACCGGAGACATCGTAGGCCACACGTCGCACCCGCAACGACAGAAAGCGTGCGCGCGGGACACTCGAAACCGCGTTATCGGCGAAAAGCAAGCCGGCGCACGAAGCCACCAACACCCGCGGCGGCCATCGTGGCCCGATCTATCAGCTGCACGCCCGCTCGTGCGCAACGGCGCGCCCGCCGTCATGCCCGCTCGACGTGCCCGCTAGGGGCGCTGCATGCGCTCCCGGTATTCGCGGTTCTCGCGGCGCTCGCCGCGGATTTGCACGGCGACCACGACGAGCAGCACGGTGACGATCACGCCGATCCCGCCGAACGTGATGATCAGGCCGACGCTCTTGCTGAACGCCTCGCTCGTGGCAAGCATCGCTGCTGGGAGCCTAACAGCGAGCAAAGGGCGGGTGTCGTAGCCTTGCCGTCAGCGACCAGTCCGGCACGCAGCGGCCGGCACGGCGCGCCGGAGAGGTGCCGGAGCGGTTGAACGGGCGCGACTGGAAATCGCGTAACGGGGGTTGACCTCGTTCGAGGGTTCGAATCCCTCCCTCTCCGCTGTGTGATGTCTCACGACATGTCGGACACATGTCCAAGGCACGACGGACAGTAGACCTCGGCTGTGGCGGCTGAAGGCGCCGCCGACCGCGAGCCGTGTCGAAGTCCGCGGGGCCGGCCAGAAGCCGGCGCGACACGCCGCAGCCCCGGTAGACGCCGAGTCCGACGCCCGGGTTAAGGGCTTGGGCTGACTTCGAGGAACGCATCGAGAGGCTGCAGCTGCCACGGCTCGTGCGGTCCCGGCGGCGCGCCGAACCAACGCGCAGCGTCGGCTCGCCCGAGATCAATGAGCGCGTCGATGAAATCCCGATCGAAGAGCAGGTAGCTGAGCAGCTCGCCGTGCGCGGGCCCGTCGCCGCCGAGCAGCCGGCTGAGCAGTGGAAAGTCGGGGGAGCGAAGCCCCTTGAGGCCGCCGTAGCGACTGCGGAACACCTCGGAGGCGATGTCGCCGATGATGCCGCGACGGCTCGGCGCGACGAAGATGTACGGCACGCGACGGTATGGCGGCTTCCCGCGCGCGGCTCGGTAGCGCTTGGCTGCAGTCGCATCCCCGTCCCCCGCGAAGAACTCGTTGACGTTGCCGAGCATGCGCATGTCCTCGCCAAGGGGGTCGACGAGAGTTCCGTGCAGCGCGTGCAGCGCACCGTCTCCGAGGTCGGGCGGCTCGCAGTCATGCAGGCCCGGCTCTGAGGCGGGGGTGACCACCGCTTCTGTTCCGATCACGACAAGCCGTTGCGCGCCGAGATCGAGCGCGGGCTTGATCGGCGTGTTCAGGCGCGTGCCGCCATCCACGTACCAGCCGCGAGCGGCGGCCGGCAGCTCGACGCGCACGGGCGGG
>DASZFR010000137.1:0-3141 GCA_035939635.1 Solirubrobacteraceae bacterium | reverse complement strand
ATCCAGTCGGCCGGCAGCGTTCCCGCTTCGGCCAGGTCCATCCCGATCAGCTCCTCCGAGGCGATCGAGGCGGCCGCCTGCGAGATCGCGCAGCCGTGGCCCTGGAAGCGCAGGTCCTCGATGCGGTCGTCGCGAACTCGGATCTGCACGCCGATCTCGTCGCCGCAAAGTGGGTTGTTCTCGCGCGCCTGCAGATCGTGCGGCTCGAGCTCGCCGAAGTTGCGCGGCCGCTTGTAGTGATCGAGGATGTAGTCGCGGTAGAGGTCGTCGGTCACAGCCCGAACACCTGCCGTGCGGCGATCAGCGCCTCGGCCAGCGCGTCGATGTCAGAGGGCTGGTTGTACACGCCCACGCTCGCGCGCGCCGTGGCGCCCAAGCCCAGGCAGCGCATGAGCGGCTGTGCGCAGTGGTGGCCGGCGCGGATGCAGACGCCCTCGCGCCCGACGAGCTCGGCCACGTCGTGCGGGTGCATGCCCTCGACCGTGAACGACGCAAGGCCGCCGCGGCGGTCCGCCTCGGGCGGGCCGACGACCGTCACGCCCGGCACCGCCGAGAGGCGCTCGAGCAGATACGCCGTGAGCTCGCGCTCGTGGGCCCGCACGCGCTCCATGCCGAGAGCCGACAGATACTCGACGGCGGCGCCGAGCCCCACCGCCTCGGCGACCATCGGGGTGCCCGCCTCGAACTTCGCCGGCACCTCGTTCCACGTCGCCGACTGGAAGTCGACCGAGGAGATCATGTCGCCGCCTGTGAGAAAGGGCTCCATGCGCTCGAGCAGCTCGCGCCGCGCGTGCAGCACGCCCACGCCGGTCGGTCCGAGCGCCTTGTGTCCGGTCCAGCCGTAGAAGTCCGCGCCGATCGCGTCTACGTCGACCGGCATCTGCGGCACCGCCTGTGCGCCGTCGATCAGCGTCACGGCGCCCGCCGCGCGCGCCAGCGCGATCATCTCGGCGACGGGGTTGATCGTGCCGAGCACGTTGGAGACGTGCGCGAAGGCCACGAGCTTGACGTCGCCACGCCCGAGCTCGTCCTGCAGCGCCTGCATCGACAGTTCGCCGCGCTCGTCCACCTCCAGGTAGCGCAGGTCGGCGCCGGTCTCGCGGCAGAGCACCTGCCAGGGCACGATGTTGGCGTGGTGCTCCATCTGGGTGATCAGCACCGCATCACCCGGGCCAACGTTGGCGCGGCCCCACGAATAGGCGACGAGGTTGATCGCCTCGGTGACGTTCTTGGTGAAGATCGTGGCGCGCGGGTCGCCGCCGGTGAATCGCGCGACGCGCCGGCGCGCGCCGTCGTAGGCGGCGTCGGCCTCCTGCGCCAGCGGGTAGACCCCGCGGTGGATGTTCGCGTTGTGCAGGCGCAGGTGGTCTGCGAGCGCCTCGATCACGGGCGTGGGCTTTTGCGACGTGGCGGCCGAGTCCAGGTAGACGAGCGCGCGCCCGTCGAAGCGGCGCTTGAAGATCGGGAAGTCCTCGCGGACCGCGAGAGAGCTCTCAGCGACTTGTGGCATAGGCCTCGATGTCCTCGCGCGCGGCCGCCAGCTTGCGCTCGATCTTTTCGCGCACCAGCTGCTGCAACGGCTCGTCGGCGAGCTCGGAGATGAGCGGCTCAAAAAAGCCCTCGATGATCAGTCGCACCGCCGCCGGCCTGTCCAGGCCACGGCTCTGCATGTAGAAGATCGACGCCTCGTCGAGCTCGCCCACGGTGCCGCCGTGAGACGCCGAGACGTCGTCCGCGCTCACCAGCACAGACGGGATCGCGTCCAGACGCGCCTTGGGCGAGAGCATCATCGTGTGTATCTGCAGGTAGGTGTGCGTGCGCTGAGCGCCGGGGTCGATTTTGATCAGGCCCTCAAAGCTCGCCCGGCTCTCGCCGGTCGCCGCCCCGCGCCAGTGCACGTCTCCGCCCGACGGCCCGGTCTCGTGCAGGTCGACCGCGAACACGTCCAGGTGCTCGTGCGCCTCGGTGAAGAACAGGCCGCGAAAGGCCATGTCGCCGCCGGGCTCGCGCACCGCCAGCTCGAGGTGCTGGCGCACGAGGTGTCCGCCCACGAGCGCCGGCAGCCAGTGGCAGTAGGCGTCGCGCCCGACGCCGACGAAGCGGGTGGAGACGTCGAACACCTCGCCCGAGCCCCAGTCTTGAACCTGTGCCAGACGGCAGCGCGCGCCGTCCTGCAGGTAGAGCTCGAAGGACCCTGCGTGCAGCGCCTGGCCCTCGAAGTCCTCGCCGAGCTCGTACTCGTGCACGCGAAACTCGCTCGCGCGTCCGCCCACGATGAGCGTGCGCCCGTACTGCGCGACGCCCGCGCGGTCGATCGCGTAGACGACCTCGAACGGGTCCTCGATGACCAGCTCGGGCGGGACGTACAAGAACGCGCCGCCGCGCCAGAACGCTGCGTTGGCCGCGTCGAGCTTGTCACGGTTGCCCGTGAGGCGCTGCGAGTACCACTCGCTCACGAGCTCGGGGTGCTGCTCGAAGGCGTCCTCGAGCGAGCACAGGATCACGCCGCGCTCGCACAGCGCGTCGTCGAGCTGCAGCGCAGCGGTGGCGCCGGCGTTTTGCACGATCTGTCCCGCGCGCGAGCGCTGGGGCAGCGTGCGAGCGACCACGTCGGGCAGCGCGTCGCCGCTCGCGGCGCGCGCGCCGGCGTCGAGCTCGTCGAGCCTCAGCTGCTGCAGGGTCGTGGTCCAGAAGCCCGAGCGCCGCCACACCGGCAGCTCGAGCCGCTCGTAGGCTGCGGCCGCTTCGGCGCGAAGCTCAGACAGCGGGCGCCCGTCGCCGGCTCCCGCGCCGTCCAGCGCGCGGTACAGCGACGCCTCTCGGTGGCGCCCCGGCTTTGCCTGGGCGGTCGCACCCGTCGCCCGGGCGCCGTTGCCCTGCGCGTCTGGGCGGCTGTCAGATGCGGCGGTGCGCGCCTGTGGAGAGTCGCGCCCCTCAGGCACCGCCGTCACCGGCTGCCAGGACGCCGGCCCCGTACTGCTGGCGAATCTGGTCGTAGCCCTCGCGCTCGAGCCGCTCCACGAGCTCCACGCCGCCCTCGAGCACGATGCGCCCGTCGAGCATGATGTGTACGAAGCCAGGCTCGACGTAATGCAGGATGCGCTGGTAGTGGGTGATGATCAGCGCGCCCAGACCGGTCTC
>DASZFR010000136.1:0-8169 GCA_035939635.1 Solirubrobacteraceae bacterium | reverse complement strand
ACCGAGTGGCCCGATCCATACGATCGCCGTCCCGACCCGCTCGGCCCCGACTCGCCGGACAGCGTCACCGCAGGCGCGACGAGCACGAGCGAGCCGCACCCGAGCGAGGACCCCGAGAACGTGCCCGAGGAGCGCCTGGAGCGCGAAAGCCTGGAAGACTGAAGCCCGCCGCGGTGAGGGGGTGCCTGACGTCCGCGCGTCTCCCGGCCCGCGCGAAGGGGCGCTCCATACGATGAGCGCGTGAGGCTTCGTCTGTATCACCATCGCGACGGGGCCCGCGTGGCCTACCGCCAGCTCGGCGCCGGACCGCCGCTCGCGTTGCTGCACTCGGCGCTCTTGTCACACCAGGAGTGGGAGCCGGCGGCCGAGCAGCTGTCCGAGCGTTTTCGCGTCGTGCTCCCCGACCTGCCGCTGCACGGCGACTCAGAGCAGCGCCCGGGCCATCCGTACACGATGGACTGGATGGCCGAGGTGATCAGCGGCTTCGCGGCGGAGGTGCTGGGCCCCCGTCCGCTGATCGCCGCGCACGACGCCGGCGCCGAGATCGTGCTGCGAGCGATCCTGCGAGGGCAGCTGGAGCCGTCGCGGCTCGTGCTGATGCCAAACCGCATGCACACGCGCGCTCCCCACCCGTGGCAGCGGCGCGCCTGGCGGGTCGCGGCGAGCGCCGCGGCGGTGCCCGGGCTGGATTGGCTCCTCTCCTACGGCGCGCGCGCGGTCTTCGCGCCGCAGCGTGGCGTGGCGCTGTCCGCGCGCTCCAATCCCGCCGCAGCGGACCTGATGCGACACGCCTTCGCCGACGTCGCCGGCAACGCTCAGCTCGCGCGTTCGTGGTCCAAGCTGGCGCGCAGCTGGCCGATCGCGGCGCAGCCGGAGCTGCTCGGCCTCTACCCGCGACTGCGCGTGCCGGTGCTGCTGCTGTGGGCCGACGAAGACCAGCTGCACCCGCTCGCGCTCGCCGAAGAGGTGCTGCCCCTGCTGCCCAACGCGCAGCTGCGGGTGCTTCAGAGCACGGGCTTTTTGCTCGCCTACGACGACCCCGTGGGGCTCGCGCGTGAGCTCGCGGCCTTCTGCGCGTAGGAGATAATGGCGCGCATGCCGCGGCGCCAACAGCTGTGGGGAGCGGAGACCACCAAGGCGGTGGAGAACTTCCCGATCTCCGGCGACCCTGTACCCGCGCCGGTGATCCACTGGCTCGGGCGCCTGAAGGGAGCTGCCGCCGCGGTCAACGCCGAACTGGGCCTGCTGCCGAAGCGCACCGCCACGCGCATCGAGCGCGCCGCCGCCGAGATCGCGACAGGCAGCTACGACGATCAGTTCCCGATCGACGTCTTCCAGACCGGATCGGGCACCTCCACGCACACCAACGTCAACGAGGTGATCGCGCGCCTGGCCGGCGACGGCACCCACCCGAACGACCACGTCAACATGGGCCAGTCGTCAAACGACGTGTTTCCGTCGGCCGTGCACCTCGCCGCCCTAGACGTCGCCGAGGCGCAGCTGCTGCCGGCGCTGAAGCAGCTCGAACGCTCGCTCGCGCGCAAGTCCAGGGCGTTTGCCAACGTCGTCAAGGCAGGCCGCACGCACCTGATGGACGCCGTGCCGGTGACGCTCGGGCAGGAGTTCGGCGGCTACGCCGCGCAGATGGCGCTCGGTCGCGAGCGCGTCGGCGCGGCGCTCGTACACGTCGGCCAGATCCCGCTGGGCGGGACCGCCGCCGGCACCGGCCTGAACACGCACCCCCGCTTCGCCGAGAGGGTGCGCGCGCGGCTGCGGCGCGAATCTCACCTCAAGCAGATCGCTGCGCCGATCGACCCATTCGAGGCGCAGGCGAGCCGCGACGCGCTCGTGGAGCTGTCCGGGGCGCTAAAGGTGATCGCGGTTTCGCTGACGAAGATCGCCAGCGACATCGCGCTGATGGCCTCCGGGCCGCGCGCGGGCCTCGCCGAAATCCAGCTGCCCGAGCTGCAGAAGGGGTCCTCGATCATGCCCGGCAAGGTCAACCCGGTGATCCCGGAGGTGGTGCTGCAGGTATGCGCGCAGGTGGTGGGCAACGACACCGCGATCACTGTCGCGGGCATGCAGGGACAGTTCGAGCTCAACGTGCGCATCCCGGTAATCGCCCGCAACCTGCTGTCCTCGCTGCAGCTGCTGTCCGCGGCGTCGCGCGTGTTCGCCGAGAAGTGCGTCGACGGCATCAAGGCCAACCGCGCCGCCACCGACGCCTCCGCGCACGCAACGCTCGCGGTGGCCACCGCGCTCAACGGCGCTATCGGCTACGACCGCGGCACCGAGATCGTGCGCAAGGCAACCGCTTCGGGGCGGCCGTTGCGCGAGGTGGCGCTGGAGTCGGGTGTGGACGCCGAGCTCTACGACCGCACGATCGACCTGCGGCGCATCGCGCGCGGCAACCGCGGCTGACTGGCCGCGATCGTCGCGTCAGCGCGCGTCTACCCCGCGCGTAAACCCGCGTCCGCGCGCGCTGTCACCCGCCCGGCAGCCCGGCGTACAGACCCGCCACGACGCCAACCGCGAGCTTGGCGGCGCCGCTGTAGGTGAACAGGCCCTTCTGGATCAGCCCTTCGATGAGGCGCAGGTGCGGCAGCCTGTACTGGATCGACCCGCCCTGAAAGGCGGGGTTCAGCGGGTAGTCGCGCAGGTCCCAGATGAACATGCCTGTCAACTGTGCGTCGGATGAGTAGACGCCGATGTGGCGCGCGAGCAGCGCGCTCTGATAGGCGTAACTGCCAGCGCTGCCGGGCGGGTTGAGCGTGTTGGCCTCGGCGCCGAACTCGCTGATCACGAGCACCTTGCCGGCGAACGTGCGCTGCATCACCGCCAGGCGCGAGCGCATCTGCGCGACCTGCTGGGAGGAGCTCGCCAGCGGCGAGTCATACCAGCCGGTGTAGTCGGTCTCGGCCACCGCGTCGACGTCGCTGTACATCGCGCCGGCGTGCGCAGGGGGATGGTCGCCCCACACGTCCACCGCCACCATGCGCGTGGGGTCGGTGGAGTGCAGCCAGCGCGTCATCGAGGTGACGTAGCCCACCTCCGACGCGTTGCGGCCGTTGCCGGCGACCTCGTCGACGAGATTCCAGGCGAATATCGACGGATGCAGCGCCGCCGCCTGTGCCGCCGTGCGCGCCTGCTGCTCGGCTGCGCGCAGCAGCGAGGGGGTGTTCGAGTACCAGTTGCCGGCCCCTTCCACCGGTCCCACACCCTGCCACACGAGGATTCCGGCGGCGTCGAGGCGTTCCAGCAGGCCGGGGTCCAGCGGGTGCTGCGAACGCACGGCGTTGGCGTGGATCTGGCGCAGCTCGCGCACGAGCGTGTCCTCGTCTGAGCCGGTGAGCGCGTCGCCGTGCCCGAGCGCGTCCTCCTGCAGCGAGGCGCCGTGCAGGCGCACACGCGCTCCGTTGAAATACAGCCGTCCGCCGTGCCAGCTGAGCTGGCGCAGTCCGACGCGCGCCGCGTACGAACACTCTTGGCCGATCGCAAGTTCCAGCTGATACAGCGCGGGGCGGGCAGGGGACCAAAGCGCGGGGTGGGGGACGGAGACCGTGGCGGTCATCGTCACGGTCTGGCCCGCTTGCACTTCGGCCGGCGCAAACGCGATCGAGATCGATTCGCCTTCGCGGCTGAGCGTGCCCTGCGGCGCGAGCACGCGAGTGGCTGCGTTGTTGCGCACCTGTACGGACACGCTCACGCTCGCGCTTTCGGCGTGCGGCGACAGCGGGGACAGCGTTGTTGCGATCCGCGGCGCCAGCAGCTCGCTTTCGCCGATCGCCCGCACCGTCACGGGCCCGTTGAGACCACCCCAGTTGAACCACGTGCGGTGAAAGCCCGAACGCGCTTGCGCTTCGGGGTCGCGCCAGTCGATGCGCACCACCATGGTATGGGATCCCGCCGCGAGACGCGCGCGCGCTTCAAAGGGGAGGTAGGAACCCCGGTGCGACGCAGCTGCGTGCCCGTCGATCCACACCGTGGCTTGGAAGTTGGCCGACGCGAACGCGACCGCGTACGTGCCGGCTTCGGGCGCTTGGAAGGTCGTGCGGTACCAGGCCACCGAGCCGTCGTAGTTGGCCGCGCCGCGGGGGCCTTTGTAGTCGCTGGCGCCGATCACGTTGGGCACGCTCACGCTCTTGCCGCTGAACTGCCCCCGCTGCCAGCCCAGCGACTGGCCGCGGTTGGCGGAGTCAAGGCGCATCGTCCAGCCGCCGAGAGGCATGCGCCCGCCAGGCCCTTCGCCGGCAACCTGCGGCCCCACCGGTGCCTGCGCGGCCGCCGGCGTCGCCGCCAGCACCGCCGCGGCGCCGAGCGCTGAAAGCGCGAGCTTGAAAGGCACGTAGGCCTTCAACAGGTGAGCGCCGCGTTCAGAGCGCCACCGGCCTGCTGGCGCTCGGTCGCGAGCATTCCCTCCAGCACCAGCCGCGCGCCCTGCTTTGACAGCGGCTCGTTGAGGTTGCCGCACTTGGGCGACTGCACGCACGAGGGGCATCCGTGCGCGCACGTGCACTCGGCGATCAGGCGCCAGGCGTCGCGGCACAGCTCCTCAAAGCGCGCGAACGCGGTGTGGGCGATTCCGATCCCGCCGGGGTGGGCGTCGTAGACGAAGATCGTGGCGGACCCTGTCTGGGCGTGGAAGTTGGTGGACAGGCCGCCGATGTCCCAGCGATCGCACATCGCGATCAGCGGCAGCACCGCGATCTGGGCGTGCTCGGTTGCGTGCAGCGAGCCCAGCAGCTTCTCGTGCGACAGCGTGCGGGCGAGCGCCTCGGCGTCGAGCGCGAACCACAGCCCTCGGGTGGAGAAGCTCGTCGGCGGCAGGTCG
The DNA here is from genome assembly GCA_035939635.1 of Solirubrobacteraceae bacterium. Classification (GTDB taxonomy): domain Bacteria; phylum Actinomycetota; class Thermoleophilia; order Solirubrobacterales; family Solirubrobacteraceae; genus Palsa-744. Next base: position 3,338 of record DASZFR010000136.1, on the reverse strand, counting down.
AGCCCGACGAGCTCGAGCGCCTCGTGGTCGCCGAGGCTCTTGCGCTGATACGCGAGCACGGTGTCGGTGACTGTCACCTCGCCGAAGCTCAGCGACACGCCGAGCGCTTGGCGCTGCGCCAGCAGCGACACGATCGCGGTGTCGGTCACTCGCTTTGGCTGTGTGTAGTAGTCGCCAAAGAAGGGGGCCACGAGCGCGCGCCGGCGGTGCATGTCGAGCTCGCGCACCTCGTAGCTTCGGCCCAAGTGCATGTACACCGCGCCGGCGTGCACGGTCGAGTGCGCGCGCGCAGCCTCCGTGAAGCCCAGCAGCTCGCCTGAGGACACATCCACGATCGAGAACACCTCGCCGCCGGCCGAGCGCAGCGACACGTCCGCCGCCGGATAGCGCCCTGCGTCGCGCGGCACATAGCTACCCGGCGGGGCGCCGCGGCCCTCGCTCGGCCGCTCGTACGCGGGCCTTCGACGCAGCTCACCCGCGCTCACGAGCCGCTCCGCATGGGTCTCCCAGCGCGGCCCGAGGAATTCGCCGTCGTTGACCGACAGCGGTCCCTCGTGCGCGGCGCACAGCAGGTGCTGGCGAAAGATCGGCGCGCTCTCGTGGTCGAGGATCGCCGCCTCCACGGGGCGGTCCAGGAAGTCTTCGGGGTGGCGGCAGAAGAACTGGTCGAGCGCGTCCTCGCCCGCCATGAACACGGCCAGGCCGCGGCCGCGCCGGCCGGCGCGTCCCCACATCTGGCGCAGCGATGCGACGGTGCCGGGGAACGTGAGCACGAGCGCGGCGTCGAGCCGGCCGATGTCGATGCCGAGCTCGAGCGCGTCGGTGGTGATCACGGCGCGCAGCTCGCCGCTGGTCAGCGCGCGCTCGAGCTCGCGGCGCTGCTCGGGCGTGTAGCCGGCGCGGTAGGGCGCGACCTTGTCGGCGAGCTCGGGGTGGCTGCGTTCGAGCTCCTCGCGCACCAGGCGCGAGACCAGCTCGACGGCCTTGCGCGAGTTGATGAAGCAGATTGTGCGCGCGCCGTCGCGCACCAGGCTTGCGAGCAGCGATGCTCCCTCGCCCAGCGCCGAGCGGCGCTTGCCCAGCGCCTCGTCGGTGAGCGGCGGGTTCCACACCGCGATGCGCCGCGCGGCGGCGGGTGAGCCATCCTCGTCGATCAGCTGCACGTCCTCCAGGCCCGTGAGGCGCTCGGCCAGCTCGCAGGGGTTGGCGATCGTGGCGGAGGTGAGCACGAAGCGAGGCGCGGTGCCGTACGCCGCGGCGATGCGCCGCAGCCTGCGCAGCACGTTTGCCATGTGCGAGCCGAAAACGCCGCGGTAGGTGTGCGCCTCGTCCAGCACCACGACGGCGAGGTTTGCAAACAGCTGTGCCCACGCGGGGTGGTTGGGCAGGATGCCCACGTGGAGCATGTCGGGGTTGGTGAGCACCACGTTGGCGTCGCGGCGAATCTGCGCGCGCGAGGTGCGCGGCGTGTCGCCGTCGTAGATGGCCGGCCGCACCCGCTTGTGCAGGCCGAACTGCGCAAGCGCCCGCGCCTGATCCTGGGCGAGCGCCTTGGTGGGGTACACGTACAGCGCCCGCGCGCGCGGATCGCGGCACAGCACGTCGAGCGTGGGGAGGTTGAAGCACATCGACTTGCCCGACGCGGTGCCGGTGGTGACGATCGTTGTTCGCTGCCACACCGCGCGCAGCGCCTGTGCCTGGTGCGAGTAGAGCTGCTGCACGCCCATCCGCGACAGCGCCGCCAGCACCTCGGGGTGCAGCTCGGAGGGAGGGTCGCCGAGCGTCGCGCGCCGGGGACCTTCGCGCGCCTCGGACACAAGCCGGCCGTCCTCGCGAGCGACGGCGAGCAGCGCGCGCCAGGGTTCGTCTGCGCTCTGGGCGGCCACGGGTTGCGATAGTAGAGGCGATGTCTGCGCCTGGAGCGCGAGCGATCGAGGCTGCTAGCAACGAGCGCGCAAATCACCGTCTCTTCCACCACTCGCTGTATCCGACCGAGCGCGTGGCGGCCGCCCGCCGGCGCCGTGGGCTGACGGTGTCGGTGTGCCTGCCGGCGCGCGAATGCGCGGGCACGGTGGGGGAGATCGTGCGACGGCTGCTGGCGCTGCGCGAGGCGGGCGCGCTGAACGAGGTCGTGGTCGTGGACGCGGCTTCGCCCGACGGCACGGCGGCCGTGGCCGAGCGCGCCGGCGCGCGTGTGTACCAGGAGGCGCAGCTGCTGCCGCACGTGGGGCCTGTGCTGGGCAAGGGCGACGCGATGTGGCGCGCCCTGTCGGTGCTCGGCGGCGACGTGATCTGCTTTCTGGACGCAGACACCGAGGATTTTTCGGCGCACTTCGCCATCGGCATGCTCGGCCCGCTGCTGTGCGAGCGCGGCGTTTCGTTCGTGAAGGGCCACTACCGCCGCCCGCTCAGCCCGGCGGCTGGCGCGGCCGCGACCGACGGCGGCGGGCGCGTGAACCACCTCACCGCACGCCCGGCGCTCGCGCTGTTCTACCCCGAGCTGGCTGTGGTGCGCCAGCCGTTGGCGGGCGAGACGGCCGGCAGGCGCGCGCTGCTGCAGCGGCTTGCGTTCACCACCGGCTACGGCGTGGAGATCGGGTTGCTGATCGACGTATGGCGCCGTTTGGGGCTGGCGGCCATCGCGCAGGTCGACCTCGACGAGCACCGCAACCGCCACCAGCCGCTGGCGGCGCTGAGCCCGATGGCGCTCGCGGTGTTGGCCACGATCGCCGTGCGCCTGCAGCGCGAAGGGCGCCTGTCGAGCGCGCCGCACGAAGACCACGGCGCCGCCTTGCATCTTCGCTCGCAGGCGCCCGTGGAGCGGCCGCCGCTGGCCGGAGCGAGCGTGTGATGAGCGTGCGCTGTCTGTACCTGGACCTCGACGGCACGCTGCTGGGCCGCGGCGCGTCGCTTTTGCACGATGGCGAGGGCGCGGTGTCGCTCGACGGCGTACGCGCGATCCAGGCGTGCCTGCGCGCGGGCGTGGAGGTGGTGCTGATGTCAGGCCGGCGCCGGGCGCAGGTGGCCGAGGACGCGCGTCTGCTGGGCGGCGACTCCTACATCTTTGAGGCCGGCGCCTGCCTGGTGCTCGGCGGCGAGGAGCATTGGCTGACAGGCGACCTGCAGCCCGGGGAGCTCACGATCGCGGAGCAGATCGAAGCCTCGGGTGCGCCGGCGCTGCTGCTTTCGCACTACGAGGGGCGCTTGGAGTACCACGAGCCGTGGCACGTGCGGCGCGAAGTGTCGCATCTCTTTCGCGGGCTGGTGGACGCGTTCGAGGTCGACCGCTTGCTGGTGGCGCACGGCCACGAGGGGCTGCGCCTGGTCGACAACGGCGT
>DASZFR010000135.1:0-9569 GCA_035939635.1 Solirubrobacteraceae bacterium | reverse complement strand
GGTCCGGCCCGTTGGAAGCGACGTCGATGTCACCCGAGGGAGCAGAGACGACGCAGGAGCCACGCGAGGCGATCCCCGCGCTGCTCGCGGAGCGATTCGGCCTACCTGGGTTCGAGCTCGACGCCAACGGCAGGGTGGCGGCCTCGAGGTAGCGCGGCCGGGGGCGCGCGATCCGCGTTTCGCCGGCCGTCAGCTGAGCAGGGCGCGCCCCAGCGCCGGCGTCAATAGGCGGAGCCGCCTTTGCCGCTGGAGGTTTCGGTCGTCTGCGTGCTGCCCGTCGACGTCGCCGGCCGCGTCGTGACGACCGACCAAGTGCCCACGTCCTTGATCCCCTGTCCGCCGGTTTCACCGGCTTTGCTGTCCTGCGCGAATGTGTACAGCGGCGCGCCGTTGTAGGTCACCTGGGTCGTGCCGTCCGGGCGCGTGATCGTGCCCAGCGAGCCGACTGCCCCGCTGGGCGCGCTCCCGGCGGTGATCGCCAACGGGTGCCAGATTCCAGTGCACGCGGTAGTGGTGCAGATGAACTTGCCGCCCTGCTCGGCGCTGAGGTGGTACAGCGTCATGCCTTGGGCGTCCACGAGGATCGTTCCCAGCGGGCTTGAGGCGGTCCTCACCGTCACGCCCGAGGAGCCGGTCGTCTGTGCCGAGCTGCTGGTTTTGTTCGAGCTGCTGCCGCAGGCCGCGAGCACAAGCGAGGCGGCAGCCGCCGGTATGAAGAGTTTCAGTAGATCACGCATGCGTCACTTCCGATCTGGCTGGTGAGAGAGCGCGGCTCTGTGAAAGTTGCTGCTTATCACAAGACTCCGCGCCGAAGCGTTCCTTCCGCCGCGCACGATGAAGACGCGCGGACGCCGGCCAACGCCGGTGCGCGGCAAGCGCTCAAGGGGGGCGAGCGTCGCCGCCCGCCCCCCGGTGATTGGGTGAGAGCGCCTTATGCCTGGGCGCGGCGTCTTGAAGGCCGGCTCGGTGACGCGGCACGGAGTCGGGCGCGAGCCCGTACGCGAGCCTGACCACGCACCTTTTCGATGTTCGCGAACGACACGTACGGGCGACACGGCGATCCGAGTTGCGTTGCAGTGCGCCACCAGCCAGTGCGCCACCAGCCGCGAACGCCGCTCAATCCCGCGATCAACTGGGGACGAGCGGGACTGCCCGCCCGCCCCCTTTGATCGCTTCAGAGCGTCTTATGCTCGGGCACAGCGCCTGGCGAGCCGGTTGAGCGACGCCGCCCGGAGGCGCGCGCGAGCTCGTTGCCGGCCGCGACCGAGCACCCGCGAAGAACCCGTGCCGGTGAAACGCGTGGTATCAGCGGCACGGCTCGTTCCGCAGTTCCGGGCACGCGGCGGGCTCTGCCGTGGGCACGCCGACACCGGGCACGATCGGCAGGATGAGGCTCGACGGCATGCTGGGCGAGAATGCGATCGACTCGCTCGCGGTGCTGCCCAACGCCGGCTGTGGGTGGTGGAATGACCAGATCGGCTGGGTGCCGTTGTCCGCCGTGATCGTGAGTTTGATGCGCGACCCTTTTCGGTACGCGTGGCCCTCGAAGTACAGCGGGATGACCACGGGCACGAATTCGTTCGCGGGCATGGGTTGAACGTCGGACGCGAGCTCGGTCGGGATCGGTTCAAGCAGCGTGGGCGTCTGCTTGAAGATGTTGTTCGCGTCCGTCGCGAGCTTGCGCTCGCTCGCGCGCATCCAGCCGTTCTGGACGAACTCCTCTTTGCCGTCTTCACGCACCTCGCTGACGGTCGCCTGCAGATCGACGTCGGGAGTCGATGACTTGACCCACAGGTGGATCGCGCCCGCGCCGACCGCGACGGTGTTAGCCGCTAGCGGCGCTGACACGTAGGAGACGGCGGAGCCCGCCGCGGGCTGTTTCCAGTTCCATTCCCACTTGGTCGCGTTGGACCACAGGCCGCCCCCGCCGGTGTTGCTCCCGTAGTCGGTCGGCGGCGTGGCTTGCGGATTGGCGGTGTAGGAGTCAGACCCTTCGGTGGCTGGGGGTGCTTCATTGAGCGTGCCGCTCGGCCCCAGATACCAGGACTGAGCCGTCGTGCCGGGTACTGGGAGTTCGGAGAACGTTTCTTCGAACCCCGGGTAGGGGTTGCCGGCGGCCTGCGTGGCGCCTGGCGGAGATTTACCCGCGCCGTTATCGAACAGCACACGCACGTGCGGGAGCGCCTTGAAGGCGGCCAGCGCCGTTTCGTAGGTCGGCTGTTTTTGGATCGGGTCTTCGGGGAGCAAGACGTTGTCGCCTTCGGGAAGCCCCATCGCTTCCTTGTAGATGAGGGGGGCACCGGCGGTGGTGGCCGCCGTGGGCGTCGGATTTTCGGCCGGCGCCTTGTGCGCGACATACAGCTGTAAGAAGTCGTACAGCCGGTCATAGGTGTACGGGTCGAGCGAGTCGACATGGGCGCCGTTGGTGAACGTAAACCACTTTTCGTTGGTCCCCGTGAAGTGCTTGACGAGCTCCGCGCAGTGGCCCCCGGTCTGCTCGTCCTCGAACTGGCACGCCATGAAGGTCGGCACGGTGATGTTGTGCACGAACGTGACCGGATCTAGAGGATCTGCCACCGGGGCTTTGTAGGTCGAGTTTTCTTTGATCTTCTGCAGGAGGTTGGCCGCCTCGCCGTGCAGCGCCTGGTTGGCCGCGCAGGTTGTGTCGCCTCCTTTGATGCGCTTGTTCGCCCATTCCTGGCCGTGGCCGGGACCGGTCGCTGGTTCGGCGTTCTGCTGGCGCTGTTCGGCCCAGGCGACCGCGAAGCCGTCGTTCAGCACCCCACCCGGGTAGAGCGTGGTCGCCGTAGCGTCGATCACGGACAGCGGCGCGATTGCCTCGAGGTCGGGCGGCTGGAGCTGCGCCGTGAAGAGCTGGCTGATCCCGCCGTAGGAGATGCCGAGCATGCCGACCTTGTGGTTGAGCACCCACGGCTGCTTGGCGATGGCCTCGATCACGTCGTAGCCATCGAGATTCTGCAGCGGTTCGAAGAAGTCGAATGCGCCGCTCGAGCAGCCTGTGCCGCGCATGTTCACGTCGACCACTGCAAAGCCCATCAGGTTGGCGAGCACTGCGATGCCGCTTTCCGGACCTTCCGGATTGGCATACCCGTAGCCCGAGTACTCGATCAGCGTGGGATAGGGCGGCGAGTAGCTCGTGTTCGCCGGGAAGGTCGGCAATTTGATGAAGCCCCCTTCCCCTTTGCCGCTGGGCTGGCCCGCCGGCTGCGTCGGCGGGTGGACGCTATATGCCAACTGGGTGCCGTCACGCGTCGTCAGATACCCGTATCCGTTGTCGGGGATTTCCTGGTTGTAGACGCCGGGATCCCATGGCACAGCAGCGGTTGAGTGGACGGTGATATGGCGGACCGTGACGTGATGTTTCTTCTTCCCAACAAGGGTGATCGCGCGAACCTTGTAGTTGGTTCCCGGCGCCACGTTGCGGAACAACACCCCACCGAGCGAGTCCGCGTTCTGCATGCGCACGGTCCCGCGCTTCGACAACGACACCGGAGAGTTGGGGGCCACGCCCGTGGCGTACACCTGTTCAGCGCTCCCGCCAACGGTGATGGCGGATGCGCTGCCGGCAGCAACCAGCGCGACTGCGAATGGTGCGAGCGCGGAGATGACGCGAATCCACCGCTTGCGCCGAGTTGCAGACCCAGCATCGGCGCGACCGCCGTTTCCGCCGCCGCCCATGACCCAACCATCCTCGTCCGCCCGATTAGCTCGCACCGACTCGCCTCCCCCGCCCTCGTAGGAACCTTTGACGGAGCGTAGGTTACTCACCGTTACCAACGCGTCAAGAAATCCGGAATGACGCGATTTGCCCGCCGTGGCGCGCATTTCGCGTTGCCGCATGGGCGATCCGCCGCCCCTCCGGTCGCGCGTCGCCTACCAGCCGAGCGGCGCCAGCGCGCGTCCGTCCACGTACTCGCGCACGTTGCGGATGCGCCCGCCGGCGAAGGCAAAGGTGATGCAGACGTCGATCGCGTGATCGGCGCCATTTGGGCGCACGTGCAGGACGTGGCGCTGCATCGCGCCCTCCTCCCAGTGGCGGCGCTCCAGGATCTCGTAGCGAACGTCGCCGGCGCGCTGCAGAAATGCGCGCAGCAGGCGCATGCTCGCGTCGCGCGCGAGCGTGCGCCCGGATGAGTTGTGCCACACCTCGACGTCGTCTGCGTAAAGGCCGGCGACCGCGTCCAGGTCTCCCGCGGCGATGCTCGCAAACAGGCGGTCGAGCAGTTCGTCGTTGGTCATGCGACCTCGGCCTGCGTGGGAGCCAGCTCGCGCTCGGCCAGCCACGCCGTGCAAATCGTGGCTGCTTCGCGCAGGCGCGGGCGCTGGTCGTGGCCGATGTAGTAGTGGTTGGCGCCCTCGATCGTGACCGAGGACTTGTCCTCGCTCGCGAGGCCGTCGTACAGCGAGCGCGCGTAGCTGGGCGTGCACACGTTGTCGGCGCTGTTGGCGACGACCAGCGCCGGGATCCTGACGTCGGCGCCGGCGCGCACGCCATCGGCGTTGGCGTCGTCGATGCTCCACTGCGACAGCCAGCTGCGCAGCGTGCAGAAGCGAGCGAGCCCAACCGGCCCGTTGTTGACGACGCGCGGGTCGCCGAGGAATGAAACGCCCGGCTCGCGGTCGTTGGGGTCGATCGTGGGGTCCAGCACGCGCGGATCGGCAAGCGTCCCGTGCACCACGAACGCGTGCTCATCATGCGGGCGTCCTGCAGCCGCCAGGCGAGCGAGGCGTTCTCTCACAGAAGCCGTGATGCGCCGCACGCGCGCGGCCTGCGCGGCGCGGTAGCGGTCGAGGAACTCCGCCGCATACGGCGGCTGGTTCGGGTTGGCCGGGTCGTACAGATCCAGCTCTGAGTCGCGAACGCCGGGATCGGACTCGTCGGCGATCGAGGCGTCGATACAGTCACACAGCACGCGGTGACGGCTGGGGTGGGCCGCGAGCAGGAGCATCGCGTCGGCCGCAGTCAGCTGCTGCGCTGTGAGGTCCGGTGGATCGCCGGCGGGCGTTGCGCGCACAGTGGGGTTGACCGCCTGCTGCTGGTAGAAGAGCGACAGCGCGCCGCCGCCGCTCCAGCCCCCGAGCACGACACGCTCGTAGCCGAGGCGCTCGCGCGCGTGGCGCACCGCGGCGGCGAGGTCGAGGACGACCTTCTCCATGATCAGCGCCGCGTCGTTGCCGCGATAGCGGCTGTTGGCGTAGATCACGTGGTTGCCGCACTTCGCGAGCTCGGTGACCATCGGCAGGTAGCCGCCGCCTCCGACCGGGTGGCTGAACACGATCGCCGTATCCGAAGGGACGCCCTCGGGGATCAGCCGGTAGCACTCGAGGAACACCATCCCCTCGACGCCGCCGTATGTGTCCTTGAACGCCGCGCGTTCCTCGTAGCCCACGCCGTAGGCCTGGCGTTCGATCTGGTAGCGAGCCACGAAGCCGACCGTACCTCACCGGCGGTGGGCGGACGCGCATCCCCCGGCGCACCCGACCCGCGAGCGCCCGCTATGCCGGTATCGCTACGCCTGCTCGCAGCTGCGCCGTGGTGGGCACGGGCGTGAGCGACCATTCGTAGAGCCGGCGACGCTCCTCGAGCCACGGCGGAAGCTGCAGCTCGTCGCCCATGTGCTCCATGTCAGGCTCGTCCACCGCAAAGCCCGGACCGCCATGCTCGGCGATCTCGAACAGAACGCCACCGGGCTCTGTGAAGTACGTCGAGCGGAAGAAGTGCCTGTCCACCGTCCCTGTCGCGTCGGGGCAGAGCGGATCGACGCGCTCGCTCCACGCGTCGATGTCGTCCGCCAGGCAGCCCCATGCGACGTGCTGCACCACACCGCCGCCGAACCGGCGCTTCTGGTCTGGTGCGGGGTCGATCTGATACCAGCCGCCGCGTATCTGACCGCGCGCTTCCCAGCGCTGCCCGCCGGCCGCCGACATCGCCAGCACGTCGCTCAAGAACGCCGCGCTGGCGCCCGGATCGCGCGCGTAAGCCTGCACGCCGTCGAGGCCCTGGAGGGCGTGCTCGGGCGGGACTTCGGGCGACTCGCCGACCAGCGCGGAATCGGTTGTGTGCACCACGGCCAGGCGATGGTCCAAACCCTCGTGGTCGGCGAATTCCAATCCGCCCTCTGTGCGCCGCACGTCGACGCGCTCGTCGTTGAGGCGCCGCTCCCAGAAATCGAGAGCGCCGTCGTCGCCCACGCGCCACACGATCGTGTGCACGTTGCCGGCTCCGGCGCGGCCGTTGGGTCTTCCCCTGTACTCGAAGAAGCTGATGTTGTTGCCGTAGGAGGCGTGCTCGTCGCCATAAAAGATGTGGTAGGTCGTCTTGTCGACCTGGTTGACCGTCTTCTTGACGATCCGCAGCCCCAGCACGCGCACGTAGAAGTCGGCGTTGCTCGGCGCGTCAGCGGTTACGCATGTGATGTGGTGGATACCCTCGAGTCTCAAGTGGCGCTCGCTGTCAGCTCGACGCGTGCAGACGCTGGCGTTCGATCTTAAGGTCTCCCGACGCGCGCTGCTTGGCGACGCGCACCTGCGAGGCGACGTCACGGGCGCCGCGCGGTACCTGTCGGCGGGGTCCGGGCGCGTACATGGTGGGAGGCGCAGCATGGATGCCCGGCCGGTCACCGCTTCTTTACGTATCCGCACCCCACGGCGCACTTTTCTGATAGCTTCCGAGCGTCGGCCTGGACAGCAACCGAGGGTGCCGGAGCGGGGTACGTGGAGTGAGGGAGATCAGGAAGATCAAGTCGATAGGCCTGTTCACGGCGGTGGCGCTCGCGTTGATCGTGGCCACCGCGCCGAGCGCGATGGCGCGACGCTCGCGCGTGGCATCGGCGAGCGTAGCCGCGCAAGGGCCGCTGCTGGTGCTGAAGTCGTCCACGGGCGAAACGCTGCCGAACGGCGCGCTCGTCAACGTGAAGGGGGAAAGCAAGCCCGAATATCTCTTCAAAACCAAGCTCACGGTCGAAGGGACCCCCGGGCTGCAGGAAGTCGAACTGGAATGCGAAAACTACCTCGAGCAGGGGAAGATCAAGCGCGAAACGGCCACGGACACGTGGCGCGTGATCGAAGTGCACCCGGTCGAAATATGCGAAGGCGCACCATGGCTCGAAGAAGGCTTTTCCACAAATCAGCTCTCGTTCTCCCCGCCCAATAGAGCCACAGACGAATCAACCGTCGAACTCTTCCGAACTGAAGAAGCGATTCGCGCCGAAGAGCGCAAACAGGCAGAAAAAGGCGAACCGGTGCACGCCCGCGAACCGCGTAGGTGCGCGTACACCACGGTGGTGAGCAAGGGCACGTTCAAAGGCAAGTTGGGTGGCAAGAAACCCAAACCCTTAGCCGCAAAGGTTCGCAACAAGATGGTCTCGCAGCCATTGGCGATGGGCATCGGGTGCTACCCGAAGGCCAACTGGAAAGGCAGTTTCACGCTGACCTACAAAGGCCAGCCCGTCTTCCCGGCGTTCGAAACGCCGCCGAGCATCTTGGGCGTGACCCCGACCGAAGGTCCCGAAGCCGGAGGCACGACCGTGCAGGTCGGCGGGTCCGGGTTCACCGGCGCCACCGCGGTCACCTTCGGCTCCACGAGCGCCACGAGCTTCGTAGTCAACTCGGACAGCTCGATCACCGCCGTCGCGCCTAAAGGAAGCGGCAGCGTCGAAGTGACCGTCACGACGCCCGTGGCCACGAGCACCGCGACACCCGCCGACACGTTCACCTACCGACCGGCCCCGACCATCACCGAAATAACCCCGAAAACCGGCGCAGAAACGGGTGGCACGGAAGTTACGATCACCGGCACGAACTTCACCAGCGGGAGCAGCGTCAGCTTCGGCGCCACGCCGGCGTCGATGGTCAAAGTGAACTCGGCCGAATCGATCACCGCCGTCTCCCCGCCGGGAACTGGCACCGTGAGCGTCACCGTGACCACGGCGGGCGGCACGAGCGCGCCGGTTCCGGCCGACGAATTCACGTACTAGCCGGCTTACCGCCGGCGGCGTCATCCCCCGGTCTCGACGTGATCGTCGGGCGCGCCGGCGAGTGCGTCGGAGATGCGCCGCCGCCGGTCGCGGCCTCGCTCCCAGCGTCGCTGGCTTCGCTCGAGCTTGTGACTCGCCGGCCTGTAGCGCCACCGCGCCCAGGGCGAACCAGGGGACGCCAGCCGCGTCGCGCCGACCAGCGACGCGGGCGGGATAAACAGGCCGATCAGCGCCAGCAGTCGTCGGCCCTTGAGGATCGCGACGACAGCTAGGAGAACGTCGAGTCCCACCAAGGCGATCAGCGTCTCCGCCGATGCGGCATTGTGTCTGAGGTCAAACGGCGCCAGGCCAAAGACGATCAGCCCGCCGAGCATGGCCGCCACGACCACCGCGTCGAAGGAGGCGCGACCCTCCTGCGCCCAGTAGACGTCGCGTAGGTGGACCCAGAGCGCAAACTCGTCGAGCGTCAAGCCCGCTCCGATCCCGAATAGCGCCGCGAGTATCTCCGTCCAAGGGCTGGACGGCGCGACCGCGAAACCGAGAAAGCCGGCCACCAGCACGAGGACGATGCCCCATACGAGGTGATGCAGATGCAGCCCGCCCGACGTCGTGACGCTTCCTGGCCACCAGGGCACCTTCGGGCTGCGCATCAGCCTCGCGCTGGTGCGGATGAACATGAAGGAGACGAGGAACGCGCCAAGGAGCACGAAACCCTCGCGTTGATGCTGCACGTCCAGAAAGCGGGCGGGCAGCCGGACTTCCAAAGCGGTGGCCAACACCCCTTGCGCAGCTTAGGCGCTTGACAGCTTTATTACGCCCGCGCCCGGAGGGCTCAACGATCAGCAGTCCCCGCTCTCAGCCGAGCGATCGGGCTCGCCGACAGAGCGGTCCGCTAATGCAGGATCAGTTTCAGCGCGATCATCAGCAGACCGAAGAGCGCCCCGACCGCGGTCTGCGCCACCAGCGCGCCTGCCGAGAGTTCGGCTCGCACGCCGGCCACCACCTCGACCGTCACGATCATCGCTGCCGCCGTCCAGAGCGCCGCGGTCACGGCGCTCGCCAGCGGAACTTTTGCGACCCAACAGATGAGCAGCGCGAGCAGCGGGATCGCCGCCACCGCGACGTTCATCAGCTCGCGCACGAGAGCCCGCGCGAGGGCGTCAAAGGAAAGCGGCTTCTTCTCAGCGAGTCGCTGCGCTGTGAATTCAGAGTAGGCGTGTGCGAGCCACAACACCACCAGGGTGAGCGCGAGCGCGCCGGCAGTGTCGGCGTAGGTCTCGTTGCCGGCGCTCTCGGCGGCGAGCAGCGCACCGACGCTGATAATGGCGTACAGGACAGCTCTTGCATCCAGCTGCACCGGCGCATTGTCCACCTCCGTCGTGCGCAGTGCACGGCGCCACCGTTTCGGCCGACGATTTACTCGGGTCCCCAGACGCCGAGCCACCTTCTGCTGCCGGTTATTGCGGCAGGTGATTGAGCGGCGATCTCAAGGCGTCGCCGATGGGCTGGCGGCCGGTGCCCTCGGCGCAACCGTGGATCCGTCTTCGGTGACGGTGATAGGCACAGATGTCA
>DASZFR010000134.1:0-2046 GCA_035939635.1 Solirubrobacteraceae bacterium | reverse complement strand
GGCGCGGGCGTAGTTCAACGCCACTTCGGCGAGGGTTTGAATGGAGGAATCGTTGTCGATGGCGCCGTGCGCCAGCACGTGGCCGCAGTGCCCGTGATCGGTGGCGCCGCACAGGCACACGTCCGCCCACACCAGCAGCTGTGGACAGGCTTCCTTGATCGCGGCGATGGCCTGCGCGGCCAGCCCCTTGGGATCGGTCGCGCTCGTGGCCCGGGCGTCCTTGTGAGCGGGCGCGGCGAACAGCAGCACCGCGGGCACGCCCGCGTCGGCGGCGGCCTTCGCGTCCTTCACCACCTCGTCCACCGACAGCTGAAAGATCCCGGGCATGCTCTCGAGCGCATGGCGCACGGCGCGCCCGGGCACCACGAACAGCGGATAGATGAACGCGTCGGGCGTCAGGCGAGTCTCGCGCACCATGCGGCGCCAGGCATCCGACTGGCGGGTGCGTCGCGGTCTGTCTTGAGGAAATCCCATGGTCTTAAGCTCTCGTTTGCAACAGGCGAAGGGTCGTGCGCGCCAGTCCCTGCAGGGTCGCCGATTCCGCCACGACCGCCGTGTGACCACGCGCGGAAAGCTCGCGGGCCGTGGTGCGCCCGATGGCCACCGCCGCGGCGCCCGAAAGCAGCCGTTGGAAGTCCTCCTCTCCGAGGGCGCGCGCGAGCTCGGTCACGGCCGAAGGACTGGCGAAAGTAACCGCTCCGATCGCGCCGCGCGCGATCCAGGCTCGACAGTCGGCCACATCGAGCGCCGCGCCTTCGGTGCGGTAGGCCTCGACCTGCGTGACCTGCGCTCCGAGCTGCGTGAGCCCGGCGGCGATGGTTGGCAGGGCGCGCGAGCTCGCCGGATACAGAATCTTCACGCCGGCATCGCGCGGCACCCACCGCGCGGCGAAAGCGTCGATGAGCGCGGCCGCGCTGGCTTCATCCGGCACCAGGTCCACCGGCCAACCCCGCTGGCGCAGCACCTGCGCGGTCGCCTGGCCCACGGCCGCGATGCGCACGCCCTCGGGCGCATCCGGCAGCCGCTCGAGCACCGCGGCGACCGCATGACGGCTGGCAAATACGATCCAGCCGAAAGACGTGACCGCGGCGAGTGCGGCGCTGAGGGGCCCCAGGTCCGTGGTCGTGACGCTCACCGCCGGCCACAAGAGCGCACGCAACCCGAGGCTGCGCAGCTCGCGGCTCAACGGGCCGTCGCTCGATTCGGCGCGCGTGACCACGACCGGTTTGATCTGGAGGTCCGCGCTCATGGCTCCTCCACCGCACGCGCCTCGCGCTCGCGCGCGATCAGATCGGCGGCACCGCGAGCGAGCAACTCGTCCGCGACGCGCTCGCCGAGCGCGACCGCGTCCTCGGGCGAGAGCTGCGCACCGGCGGCGGCGCTCGCCACACCCCGCGCGCTCAGGTGTTGCGAGCCATCGAGCGAACACACGCTCGCCGACAACGCGAGCGTCGCCCCGCGAACCGTCGCCAGCGCACCGAGGGGCACCTGGCAGCCGCCTTCGATCTTCCTGAGCAGCGCGCGCTCCGCAGTGCTGGTCAGCCGCGCTTCTGCGTCATCGAGCGGCGTCAGCCAGCGCAGGGTCGCCGCATCCCCGGCCCGCGCACACACGCCGATCACCCCCTGCGACACCGCCGGCGGGAACGCCTCGGGCGCAAGATATTCGCTGACCTGCTCCGCAAGCCCTAGGCGCTTCAGTCCCGCGGCGGCGAGAATGATGGCGTCGTAGTCGCCCTCCCGCAGACGCTTGATGCGCGTGGGCACGTTACCGCGCAGCTCGGCGAGCACCGCATCCGGACGTGCGCGCGCCAGAAAGGCGCGGCGTCTTAAGCTGCTGGTGCCGATACGCGCGCCACGCGGCAGTGCGGCCAGAGCCGCGCCGCTGCGGCTCACGAGCGCATCACGGGAATCCTCGCGCGCCAGGGTCGCGGCGAGCTCGACACCCGGCTCGATCTGTGTGGCCAGGTCCTTGAGACTGTGCACCGCGACATCCACCGTGCCGGCGAGCAGTGCGCGGTCGATCTCCTTGGTAAAGAACGCACGTCC
>DASZFR010000133.1:0-3612 GCA_035939635.1 Solirubrobacteraceae bacterium | reverse complement strand
TTCCTGCACCACCTCGGCGAGACCCTGCATCGTCTCGTCCAGGGGCGTGCCGTCGTCGTAGCGGTGGCACTGATAGAGGTCGACGTAGTCGGTCTGCAGGCGCTGCAGCGAGGCGTCGATCTGCTTGTGGATCTGCTCTTTGGACAGTCCGCGGTCGGTGTCTGACATCGGGAAGTACAGCTTTGTCGCGAGCACGTAGGAGTCGCGCGCGTAGTCGCGCAGCGTGTCGCCGAGGAACGTCTCGGCGGCGCCGCGCCCGTACACGTTGGCGGTGTCGATGAAGTTGATGTCTGCGTCGAAGGCCGCGCGCACGCAAGCGCGCCCTTGCTCGGCGGCCACCCCACCCGAGTAGGTGAGCCATGACCCCAGGCTGATCTCTGACACCTCGATCCCGCTCGAGCCGAGCGTGCGGTAGTTCATCGCGACCGCAGCCTAGCGTCGCCCCAGCGCCGCTGCGGTCTGGACCGCGCGAGCGCGGCGCCCCGCCCGCCGGTAGTAATCTCGGTGAGTGGCAACTCGCCCGGCAGCGATCGGCAGCGAGCCCGGCCAGATCGACCCCTCGTTGCGCATCGGCGCGGTCTCGCTGGCGGTCTCCGACGTCGCGCGTAGCGCCGACTTCTACGGGCACACACTCGGCCTGGAACTGGTGGCGCAGGACGACGAGATCGCGCAGCTCGCCGCGCCGCACCACGACCTCCCGGTGCTGCAGCTGCACCAGCTGCGCAACCCGGTGGTGGCGTCGCCCGGGCACACCGGCCTCTTCCACGTCGCCTGGCTTCACCCGGGGCGCGCCCAGCTCGCCGCGACGGTCGAGCGGCTGCTGCACGCGCGCTGGCCGATCGGCGGCGCTTCCGACCACGGTGTCTCAGAAGCGCTGTACCTGAGCGACCCCGACGGGCTCGGCATCGAGATCTACACCGACCGCCCGCGCGCGCAATGGCCGCACACCGGCGACGGGCGCGAGATCGCCATGTTCACCGCGCCACTCGACGTCGAGGACCTGCTCGCGCAGGCACCTGCCGAGCCGCGCGACGCGATGCCCGAGGCGATCTGCGTCGGCCACGTGCACCTGAAGGTCGCCGACGTGGCGCGCGCCGCGGCGTTCTACCGCGACGTGCTCGGTTTCGCAGAGCAGGCGCACATGCCCAGCGCGGCGTTTCTCGCCGCCGGCGGCTACCACCACCACATCGGGCTTAACTCGTGGCAGAGCAGCGGCGCCTCCCCCGCGCCGCAGAACGCGCCCGGCCTGCGCCAGGTCACCTTCGCGGTCAGCGGCGCCGGCGCGCTGTCCGAGCTGGGCGATCGCGTCGTGCAGCGGGCACCGCAGGCGCTCGTCGGCGAGCGCGAGCCCGGGCGGTTGCGCGTGCGCGACCCCGACGGCGACGCGCTGGAGTTCATCGCGGGCTGACCGCCGGATCAGAACGGCAGCCCCAGCACGTCCACGCGCCCCGTGGGCCAACTTGTGCCGGCGCGCAACGGGCGCCACATCGCGCTGATCGGCATGCGCACCGGGCCCGCCGGCTGCTGGGCGAACACCGGGTCGGCGATCTCGCGAAAGCCGAACTTGCCGTACATGCCGACGAGCTGCGCGCGGCAGAACAGCATCGCTCGGCCGGGCGCGTCCTCACCGTCGGCTTGCGCGAGCAGCCCGTCGAGCAGCGACGCCACGAAACCGCGACCGCGCGCGTCGCGCGCGACGAACAGCGCGCCGATGCCGAGAGCCGCAAACTGATGGCCCGCCACCCGGATGTCAGCGAGGACCGAGCCCGCGACCGCCAGCAGACGGCCATCGGGGGCACGGATTCCGACGTTGTGTGTCTTCTCGCGCCAGCTGAAGCGTTCTGCGACGCCGCCGCCCCACGGCTCGTGCTCGCCGTCGATGAGCTCGTCCCACTGCTGTTCGGTCACCCGCTCGAGCGCCACCAACGTCATGTAGCGCAGGCTAGGGGCTTGAGGTGGAGTTGCGCGGCGCGCTCAGCGCCGCCGCCCGGCGGCAAAGCTCGTGACCGGCGGTGCCACTGCGCGCATGCTCGAGCCGACCTCTGTGGCCTGCGCCTCCTCGGCGTCCGGGGCGACCAGACCGCGCTCGGCGCCGGGCTCGGGCATGCCCGGCAGGCGGTGCACGCGCGCGGTGTCCGGCGCGCGCTGGGGGTCGGGGCGCAGGTGGCGCTCGAGCGCGGCGAGCTCGCGCACGATCACGTTGGTCACCCCTTCGGAGCGCTCCAGGCGCCCCCGCGCCAGCAGCAGCGGCTCGGCGCGCGCGAGCGCGCGATGGCGCTCATACACCGCTTCGGGCACGATCAGGTTGACCGTCCCCCACTCGTCCTCGAACAGCAAGAACATCGTGCCGTTGGCCGTCGACGGGCGCTGGCGGGCGATCACCAGCCCCGCGACCGCCACCGCGCAGCCGTTGGGCAGGCGCTGCAGCTGGGGGCTGGTGGCGAGCATCGGCACCTCGATGCGCTCGCGCAGGATCGCCATCGCGTGCTCGCCCAGCGTCATGCCGGTTGCGGAGTAGTCGGCGATCAGCCGCTGCCAGCGCCCCAGGCGGCGCAGACGCGGCGCGGCGGGCAGCGCGAGCGGCAGCGCGAGCTGCGTGTCCTCGCCGGCCGCCTGGCCCGGCGCGGCAATCCCCAGCCGCCACAGCGCCTCGCGCCTTTCCTCGCCGTCGCCGAGCTCCTCGCATGCGCCCGCCCACGCCAGCCGCGCGAGCGCGCCGCGGCTTGCGCCCGTGCGCGCCGCGAGCTCGCCGAGGCTCACAAAGCGCCCGCCGCGGTCACGCTCGGCCACCAGCGCCTGCATCTCGGCCTCGCTTGCGCCCTTGATGTAGCCCAGGCCGACGCGCACCGCGCCGTCCGCCACCACGCAGCGCACGTCGGAGGCGTTGACGTCGACTGCAAGCACGCGCAGGCCTCGCTGCTTGGCCTCGTGCACGAGGCTGTCGGGCGCGTAGAAGCCCATCGGCTGCTCGTTGAGCAGCGCGCACAGAAACTCCGGCGCGTAGTGCACGCGCAGCCACGTCGACTGGTAGGCAAGCAGACCGAAGGCGGCGCTGTGCGCCTTGGGAAAGCCAAAGCCGGCGAAGCCTTCGACCATCGACCACACCCGCTCTGCGACCTCGCGTGTGGCGCCCACGTGGCGGATCGCGCCCGCGACCAAGCGCTCGCGGTGGCGCGCCATCATCTCCTTGGAGCGCTTGCGGCTCATCGCGCGGCGCAGCCCGTCGGCCTCGCCGGGGGAGAAGCCCGCGAACGCTTCGGCCACTTCCATCACCTGGTCCTGGAAGATGATGGTGCCGAGCGTGTCTTTGAGAACCGGCTCGAGCGCCGGGTGCTCGTAGGGGATCTGAAACGACGGGTTCTCGCGCAGGCGCCGCAGGCGCTCGATGTAGGGGTTGACCGCGCCGCCCTGGATCGGACCCGGACGGATGATCGCGACCTGGATCGTCAGATCTTTCAGATCGCGCGGCCGCGTGCGCCGCAGCGACTGCATCTGCGCGCGGCTCTCGATCTGGAACACCCCCACGGTGTCCGCCGCGCGGATCGCCGTAAACGTGCGCTCGTCATCGAACGGGATCCGCGATAGGTCCACGCGTTCGCCGCGCGTGCGCGC
>DASZFR010000132.1:0-7243 GCA_035939635.1 Solirubrobacteraceae bacterium | reverse complement strand
GTGGCGCGTCGCAGCGTTTGTTCGAGCGGCACCATGTGCGCCCCGGTGCCCTTGGTCTCGGTGTCGAGCACCCACGTTTTCGCCATGCATCGACGTTAGCGCCAGCGAGCGCGCGCCACCGACCACGCCGCGGCCCCCAGCGCGAGCAGCGCGATCAGCACGTAGGAGTCGGCCGAGAGCGCGTACAGCGCGGCGGCGATCGGCAACGAGCGCGTACCGGCGGAGGCGGTCGTACGGACTGCTCGCCGCGCGGCTTCGCGGCGCCAGAACGCTTGCGGGACTTGCGAGCTTTGTGCAGGTGTGGTGAGCATTGGGCGGGTTTCGCTGCTTACCCCGGTAAAGCGAGGCCCGCAGAGCGCAGAGGAGCCCGTCGGCCCCCCCGGTGGGCTCCTCTCACGAGTGCGCCCGTCAGGCGCCCGGACCGTCGCCGCGAACCTCTACCGCGGCCATGTTCCACTGGTCTGCGCTCGGAGCCGTGTCGTTGAGCGTGACCAGTTCGCCGGCCGGCCCCGTGACGGCCCCGAAGTACTGCGACCAGAATGTCTTGCCGGCTGCGGCATCGAGATCCTGGTGCAGCAGCACTTGGTTTGAACCGAGAGTGCGTGGCGTGGCGCCGCTTGGATCGCTGCCGACGGCGTAAATGAGCGAGCCTTCTTCGCCGGTCATCAGCGACACCGCGGGTTCGCCGCTTGGGCCACTCGCGGCCGCCGACGCGCCGGCGCCGTGTGACATCTCGACCGCGATCACGGTGAACAGCTGTTCATAGCCCTTCGCGTTGAGCGTGGATTTGATGTGCTTGTGCTTGAGCGGCTTGGTCGCTTCGGCGGTCCAGATCTCCGCGTCGCCGGGCTGACCGTTGGCGCGCTGAACCAGCCGCCACGCGAGGCCACCTCCCGACACTCTCGCCGTTTGCGCTGGGCCGCGGGCGGACCGCTTGCCGACACAAACGCGAACAGCTGCTCGCCGGGTTCAGCGGTGGTGAACTTCGACGTGGTCACGCGCCGGCCGCCCTGTACCGAGGTGTTCACGTCGACGACGAAGCACGGCCCGAGCTGCGGGGGGTTTTCGACCGTGACTTCCACGGGTCTCGAGCCGGCGCTGTTGCCGCCGGTGTCGGTCGCGGTCGCGGTGAGCGCGTGCGGCCCGTTGGCCACTGCGGTCGTGTTCCACGGGACGGAGTACGGCGCCTTCGTGACGGGCCCGCCCAGCGGCTGGCCGTCGAGGTAGAACTGCACCGACGCCACGGCGAAGTCGTCGGTCGCGTTGGCGCTCACGGGGACCGTCTGCGAGACGGTCTCAGCGGGCGTGGGGTTCGCGATCGACACCGTCGGAGGTTCCGTGTCGGGCTGTTCGTTTGACGGGAGCACCTCGACCGCGGCGAGGTTCCAGCGGTCGTTCGTCGGCCCGCTGTCGGCGATCGTGAGCGCGCGCCCGGCGGCGAGGCTGGGCTGGGTGTCGTACTGCGTCCAGAACGTGTTGCCGGCGCTGGTGTCGAGGTCCTGTGCGAGCAGTTCCTGACCGGATTCGAGCGCGCGCGCGGCCGCACGGTCCCAGTCGCTGCCGGTGCCGAACGCGACCGAGCCGGTGCCCGTGGACGTGAGGCTGATCGACGGCGCGCCTTTGGGCGCGCTGGCCGCCGCCGACGCGCCGACGCGGGCGGCGCCCGACAGCACGGCCACCGTCAGCGACTCGTGGTAGCCGCCATCGCCCTCGGTCGCGGTCACCGTGGCGTTCGCGAGCAGTTCCGGTGCGGTCGCGGTCCAGATCTCGGCGTCGCCCGCCTGCGCGTCGGCGCGCTTGACGAGCGACCACGTGAGGCCGGCGCCGCTCACGCTCACGCTCTGCCCTGGTGAGGCCGGTCCGTCGGCGTCGGCGAAGGCGAGCAACACGTCGCCCGCTTGCGAGGTGGAGAAGGCGGGCGTGGTGACACTGGTGGCACCGGTTTGCTGGACCACGTCCGCGAGGGTCATGCGGCCGACCTGCGTGCCCACCGTGATCGGAACATCAAGGGCTGTGCCAACGAATCCGCGGCTGTCGGTGGCCTGCGCGCTGAGGAAGTGTTTGCCCGCCGGGGTCGAGCCCATGCTCCAGTTCAGCGTGTACGGGGCGCTGGTCTGCGGAGGGCCCAGAGGCTCGCCGTCGAGCAGGAACTGAACCGAGGAGATGGGCGCCGGGCCGCCCGCGCCGGCTGCGAGGCTCACCGTGCCCGCGACCGTGGCTTCCGCGGATGGGCTGGTGAGGCTGACGGCGGGCGGCGTGGAGTCCGGGTGGACCTGTTCGACCACGCGTACCGTGTCGCCTTCGATCACGAGCTTGGTGTCGGTGATGTTGTTGGCGGTGTTCGACTCCGCCAGGTAGTGGTTCGGATCGGCCTCCCCGCGCAGCCAGTAGGTGCCGTTGGGGAGGCTCGAGATGTCGATCCCCTCGCCGCCGTCGGTGGCTTCGTACTGGTCGCCCCAGCCGACGGTGAGCCCGAGGCGGCCTTCGGGTTCGGTGCACGCGCCGGACGGATATTCGTTTTCGTTGGGCGTGTTGGGCACGCCGCCGACGTAGGTGTCGGAGGTCATGCAGAACAGGTCCTTGGGACTGGACGCCACGATGCTGCCTGGGCCGCCCTGCGAGTTGAGCCCGTACAACCAGAATTTGTCCAGCGGAAAGTTGTAGTCAGACGGAGGGGTCCAGATCATCGGACCGACGATGGGCACGCTCTTGGCGAACCGCCACACGCCCGGGCTGGTCATCGTGTACAGCGCCTGGTAGCCCTGCGAGATGCCTGTGGTCGAGTCATAGACCGGGCGCATCTCAAGCGGTCCGGCGCCAGCGTCCTCGGTGATGTGCGTGAACTCGAGCATCTTGTGCCCGCTTTTGTGCGTGATCGACATGTCTTCGGGCGGCATCAGCACCTGCAGATCGGGGTAGGCGATCGGCGGTTCCGCGGCCATCGCGCGGCTGACGCCGCCGAGCCAGACGCACACCAGCGCCGCGAACGCCGCGGTGACCCGAGCCGCGTGGCGGCTGGGATATCTCCTCCTGGCCCTCCTCAAGGCGAGTCCTCCCGTTTGCCCGTGGTCGACGCCTGCGCGGCCCCTGGCCGAGCGCGCGCCAATGCTACTCCCGGAACGCCGCGGCGAGTTGCTTTTTGGGGGCGGTCCAGGCACCACGCGGGTGCGACCGAAGCAGCCGCGGCGGAGCGCTTCCTCGCCTCGCGCAGGGGCGCGAGCGGGCGTGGCGGTGCAGATCTCTTCGCACTATGCGGACGAACGACTCGTTGTCGCTCAGTCGCATCCGGCAAGCCTGGTAAGAACGCATCGATGCGGCGATCTACAGGAGGCTCCGATGGTGGTATTTGACTTCATACGAGACGGGTTTTTGCGCGTGGGCCCTGTGCGAAAAGCACTGTTCGTCGGGACCGCTGGGCTGTCGGGCTTCGTGCTCAAAGACACTCCAAAACGCCGCGCGCCCACGAAGGCGACGGCGAAATCCGCCAGCGGCGCAAAAGCCACGAAAGCCAAACGCGCGAAAGCGCGTAAACCGGCGCGGCCGCGCGCGACCAAACCGATTCAGAAAGTGACCCGCCCGCAGCAGGCGAAAGCGACTCGTGCCAAAGCGGCAAGGAAAACCGCGGCCAAACCGCGAGCCGCGCGCCGGCCTGCCAAAGCACCGGTCCCCGTGGGTGTGGCGGCGCAGGCGCAGCCGCCGGCCGAGCCGGGTCCGATCCGCATCGAGCGAGTCGCCGACGTGGAGCCAGTTCGCGCTCCAACCGGCGCGCCGTTCGCACCCGCTGGAGCCACGCCGGGGTCGGGCGAGCCGATCGTGCGGCCGAGCACCGGGATCGGCGACCCGACACGGACTGTCGCGCCCGTACGGGATCCGTCGACCTACAACGCGGTTGAGTCGAGCGCCCAGGCGGCGCGCAGATTGGCCGAATCTGCGGGCGAGCGCGATCCGTCGTCGCCGGCGTTCACCACCAACGGCGGAAACGACGCGCGCAGCTGAGGCCGGTGGCCCGCCGCGCAGATACGCGCCGCGCGGCGGCGCACTGACCAGCAGCCCGGGTTTCTAGCGAGCAATGCGAGCCGTGCGCCATCGCGCGGCTCGTTCTGTCGCGTGCGCTCGACGTGCTCGCGGCGGCGTCCGGGCGGGAAGGAACACGCCCGGCGTGAGGTCCTGGTAGTGCACGTGCGCCGCTATGGCACAGAGCGACCGGGGCTGGCGATGACAGCGCCGCCCCGAGCCGCGGTGACGTCGAGGCCTGGCACCGCTGCGGCGCTGCTTGGAATCGCCGTGCTGGCCGTCGCGGGGTGCGGCTCTCAAGGCGTGGCGCGATCCAAACCGATCGTCGCGCGCTTCCCGTTCGCGGACGTGCACGCAGCGCCCGCGCCGGCGGGTTGGCGCGCCACTGCGATTGCGAGCGGAGCCGTGCTGTCTTACCCGCCCGATTGGACGCCCGTCGGCGGCGACCCCGGAACCGCGAGCGCGGCCCTGGCGGGCGCTCGGCAGCACATCATCGGCTACCTCAACGTGACTCCGCTTCAGGGAAGCGAGTCGTTGGCAAACTGGCCCGAGTTCCGTGTGCGCCACAACGCAGCGGAGGGCGATCGCGCGGTGACGACCGAAGCCACCGCCTACGGCGTGCGCTTTCTCACCGGAACGGGCAGCTGCGTGCGCGACAGCTACACGACGGTTTCACGTGCGCGCTACGTGGAGCTTGCGTGCTTGGTCGCCGGGGCGCACGCGAGGTCGGTGATCGTCGCCGCGGCGGCGCGCGCGCAGTGGATCAAGATCTCGCCGGTTCTGTACCGAGCGCTCTCCGCGTTCAGGACGTAGACGCTCGAGACTGCCGTGGGCGGCGGCCCGGCTGCGGTCACCTCCGCGGCGCGTTGGTGGGCGCTACTTGCGGCGAGCTACGGCCTTCGAGTGCGAGCCCGAGGTCGGCGAACGCGCGGTCGCGGTCCCAGTAGCAAGCCAGTCGCGTCACCTTTCCGTCGCGCAGGTCAAAGACCACGGCTCCCTCTGAACGCAGCTCCCTGACCTCGAGCCCGCTCGCCCTGCCGCGCGCCCGGCGCCGCTCGAGCACGAGCACGCGGTCGCCATCGAGTTCCCGATACTCCTGTACCTCCGCGTGGACGTCCTTCCAGACGCCCATGTGGCTGCGGAATCCCTCGGCCATTCCCTGCACGCCTCTCCAGGTGCCGGGATCGGGCCCATCCACCATGGTCCACTCGATCTCCGGGTGCGCCCACTCGCTCGCGCTGTAGTCGCCGCGCTCCCAGTCGGCATACAGCGAACGTACGAGATCCACGTTCGAGCACACCGATGAAGCGTCGCAGACGCAGGGACCGATAAGCGCCTCACGGCAGAACTTGCCCGTGCGAGATACTCACCCGGCCATGCCCGACGACTCCACACCCTCGGCCTGGCGGAGGTCGACGGCGATCATTTGCAGAGAGGTCGAACTAAGGAGCGCAACGTGCCCGAGGATCAGGACTGGCGTCTAGCGGCGGAACTGGAGGAGCCTGGGGATCATCACGGGCTGCTCGATCGCGTCCACGATAAGTACGGCAAGACTGCCCACGAGGCCGGTGCCGGGGTGGCGGAGGGCGTGGCGATCACACACGACGGGCACCGCCTGTTCGCCTATGCGAGCTCGCAGGCCGCGCTCGCATCTGCACGCGAAGGCATCGCGGCGGCCTGCGGCCACCACGGGCTCACGGCGGCGTACGTGGTGAGCCACTGGGACGACGATCTCGACCGCTGGCGCCAGGTCGACCCGCCCGAAACGGCCGAGCATGCCGAACAGACCCATGCGCGGGACCTCGAAGGAGAGACGGTGGACACACAGACGGTGGTCTGCAGCGCTGGTGGCACGGTGCGTGCCCCGCTCGAGCAGGCGATGAGCGAATACGCCGACCGGCTGGGCCTCGAATACGAGATGGTCGAGCACCCCCACCTACTCCAGACCCAGGTCGCCTTCAAGCTCACCGGGCCGCGGCGCAGGATCGCCGAGTTTCGCTCGGCGCTCGAGCAGGAGTCGTGGACGTCGATCCGCGCCGACGGCTTCGGCACCGGCTTGATCTGACCCGCTCGCATGCGCCGGGCCGCCACACGTAGACTCGCCCCATGGCATCAAAGAGGATCGAGCGCGGAATCGACGATGCGCTCCTGGCGACGACGACCTGGGCCGGCTACCTCTACACGCGCCGGCGCATAAAGCGGATCTTCTCCCGTGCAGCGACCGGCGCGGCTGTCACCGCTGGGCTCGGCGCTGTCGCGGCGGTTGGCGCGGCGTCGGCGTGGAAGCGACGCCGCTCCAAGGCGACCGCAAACACGTAGCGGGCCACGGCCAGGACCGCGACGGGTCTCGTGGAAGGAGCCCGCCACAGCGGAACGAGCTATGAGCCACCGGGAAGGCGCCACCGCAACGCCGACAAAGGGTTCACGCGGAATGTCATCCCAACTCTTAACCGCCAACGCCAATGATCGCGCGGCGGCTGCTAGCCAGCCGAAGCAGCACCGGCGATGACGGTACGAACAAGAGCTCCGTTTCGCAGCGAGCGAGCGGGCCGCGCTCGAGCCGCATCCCTCTCGCTGCTAAGACCGCCTGGCACTCAAGGCAGTCATCGAAGCTGCCATGTGCCGGCTCAGCTGGCACGAGCGTCCAGCAGGGTCCGTTGACGCGATTAGCTCTTGCGCGCGCTCGCGGACGTCACGGCGTCGAACTCGACTGCACGCGCCGCACCGCCATCCGTTCTTCGTGGGCTCCCAGCCCGGGTCGCGCTCCCAATCGGTGTGCGCGTAGACCTTCCCGCAGGCAAGCACGATCGAGCGTCTTCGAGCGCAGCGCTGCAGTCGCGAGACGACTGACTCAGCGTGGGAACGTGAATGTCATACCACTCGGCACAACCCGTCCCTCGTCCGCGGGATACTCGCCCGACATGCTCGAGGAGTCCACGGCCCCCGATCCAGTGGAGCTTGCGCGCAGGGTGCTGGACGCGTTCAACGGCGGCGACTTTGACGCCGCGATGAGCTTCTACGGTCCCGATGCTTTCGTGGAGTCGATGGGGATGCTTACCGGCTTCGAGGGTGTGGCAGCGATCCGGGGTTTTTTTGAAGACATGCAGCGGCCTTATGAGGAGTGGGAGGTCGAGGCGGAGGAGATTCTCGACCTCGGCAACGGAGTTCTGTTTGGCGTGTTCCTCCAGCAAGGCCGTCCGGTTGGGAGCAACGGTCGCGTCGAAATGCG
>DASZFR010000131.1:0-28909 GCA_035939635.1 Solirubrobacteraceae bacterium | reverse complement strand
AGCTGTGGACCGACTGCGAGCTGGTGCGCGGGCTCGTGCGCCGGACCGCAGCCGAGCTCGACCGCCACCATCACATGGAGGTCACGCACCTCGTGGCGATGGCCAACTACCGCGCCAACCGCCTCGCGTGCGACGCGGCGGACCGCGCGATGCAGACGTGCGGCGGGATCGGCTACACGCGCCACATGCCCTTTGAGCACCTCTACCGCCACCACCGCCGCTACCGCATCACCGAGGGGTCCGAGGAGGTGCAGATACGCAAGGTGGGCTACGAGTTGTTCAAGGGCTAGGGCGTCTGCGACAGTTGCAGTCGATGCACCCGGCACGAGTCCGGCGGACGGGCGGAGGGGCGCGCCACGCGGCGGCGACCGCCGCCTGCGCCGCAGCGCTCGCGCTGTTGTTTTCGTGGGCGCCCGGCGCCAACGCGCAGGGCTCGCGCCGCACGCCGCTGCCGGTGCGCGCCGCGACAAGCACGGAACTCGGGTACGAGTTCCTTTATCGAATGATGGACCGCTATGCGACGGGCCCGCAGCTGCGCCTCGTGCAGAGCTTCGCCGGCGGCAAGCTCGAAAAGCGTCATTTCACCGATTCGGTGACCTACGACGACGCGCTGATCATCGATGCGCTGCTCGCGCGGGGCACGCCCGAAGACCTCTCGCGCGCGGAGTTGATCGGCGAAGCGCTTCTGTACGTACAGGCCAACGACCCTGCGCACGACGGGCGCCTGCGCGGCGCATACGCGCCGGCAGCGCTCACGAGCCCGGCCGCGATCCAGGCCACCGATGCCACGAGCGACGTGGGCAACATGGCGTGGGTGGGCCAGGCGCTCGTGCAGCTGTACGCACGCAGCGCCAACAGCGAGTTCCTGTCTGGCGCGAAGAGCATCGGCGAATGGATCCAGACGCACGCTTACGACGCGCGCGGCGCGGGCGGCTACACGGGGGGGTACGAAGAAAACGGCTCGCGGATCATGTGGAAGTCCACCGAGCACAACGTCGACGTATTCAGCTTCTTCGAACTACTCGCAACGCAGACCGGCGAAGAAGCTTGGCGCACGCGCGCTCAGTGGGCGCGGGGCTTCGTGGCCTCGATGTGGAACCCGATGGGCGGGTTCTTCTACGTGGGATCGGGCGAAGACGGCGTGAGCGTCAACGCAGAAGTGTTCGCCGAGGACGTCAACAGCTGGTCGTATCTCGCGCTGCAGAACGCCGAATGGGCAGCGTCGCTTGACTGGGAGCGGGCGCACCTGAGCTCAAGGCGGCACGGCTTTGCGGGCGTGAGCTTCTGCACCGGCGACCGCAGCGGCGTGTGGTTTGAGGGCACCGCGCACCTCGCGGACGCGCTCGAGCTTCGCAACGCGCCGGGCGACGCCGCGCTCGCCGCCGGGTACCTCGCCGACATCGCCCACGCGCAGTCCAGCGGCAAGCACACCGACGGGCAGGGCATCATCGCCGCCTCCAAGGACGGGCTGCGCACCTGCGAAGGCGAACGCTATTTCGCCTCGCTGCACACCGGCGCCACCGCGTGGTATCTGCTCGCGCTGGCGGGCGCGGACCCGTTCAAGCCGCTGGCGTAGGGTTTGCGGTGGCTCGCGCGGGAAGGTTGCACGACGCGAGGCGTCTTTGTGTGCGTGCGGCCCGCACGCGGCGGACACAGTTGCACGATGAGATCAAAAGTCCAACAGCCTTGCTGGAGGTTTCGATGAAACGACTTGGTGTGTTCTTCGCGGTGCTGCTCGTGTGCGCGGCGGGCGCGGTCGCTGCGTTCGGCTCCGGAGGCGCGCGCGCGGTAGTGGCCAAGACCGCGAAGGTGCAGCTGCGCCACACGGAACTTGGAAAGATTCTCGTGAACGCCTCGGGCTTCACGCTGTACCACTTCTCGCGCGACCCGCGCAACAAGGACACCTGCATGGGGGTCGAAAACTGCTCCGAAGTCTGGCCGCCGCTGCTAACGAGCGGCCGTCCGATCGCGGGCTCCGGGTTGAAGTCGTCGCTGCTGTCGAGCATCCGGCTGCCCAACGGACGGCGTCAGGTCACGTACGCGGGGCATCCGCTGTACATGTACTCGCCCTCCACCGAACGGGGCGAAACCAGTTACGTGGGCTTCTCCTCATATGGCGGAACGTGGTACGCCCTGAACGCCGCGGGCAAGTCCGTGAAGTGAAGTAGGCTCCCGCCCGCACTGGGCGGACCGACACCGACGCTCGAGGGCGAGCACGCGCGCTCTGCCGCGCTCGTACGCGAGCGTTGCGCTGCCACGCTCGCGCGCAACTGGACCGAGGGCAGCCGCGCGGGGATGCCGTTTGCCTACACCAGCCCCAGCCCGCAGCGCTACCCCTGGCAGTGGTACTGGGACTCCTGCTTTGCCGCGATCGCCTGGCGCCGGCTCGACCGCGCGCGCTCCGAGCGCGAGCTGCGCACGTTGCTGTCTGCGGCGCGCGCCGACGGCTTCATCGGCCACACGATCTTCTGGGAGGGCCCGCTGCGCGGACCACGGCTGTTCTTCTACAACGTGATCTCGCGCGACGACCTCACCACCGCCACGATCCAGCCGCCGATGCTCGCGTGGGCGTGGCGCATCGCCGTCGGAGACCCCTCAAGCGAGCCGGCGATCGTCGCGCACCACGACTTTGTCGTCCGCGAGCGCGACCTCGAGGGCGACGGCCTGGTGTGGCTGATCCAGCCCGACGAGTCGGGGCTCGACGCCTCGCCTCAATTTGACCCCATCTGGCGCTGGCGCGCGCAGAGGTATCCGAGCTTCGTCGCGCTCGTGCAGCGCAATCGCCGCCTGCGCTTTGCAATCGGCGCGATCCGCGACGCGGGCGGGCCGGTGGTGTGCGAGGTGCTCACGAATGTGCTGCACGGCCTCTCGCAGCTGGCGCTGGGCCGGCCGTCGGTCACGGGCCCGCTGGTGCAGCGTTGCTATGACGAGCGCAGCGGGCTGTTTTCGCCGCGTGCGATGCCCGCGGTGACGAAGCGCATCCCGCTCACCTGGGCCGCGCTGTCGCCGCTGGCGCTGCCCGACCTGCCAGAGTCGATCGGGCGGCGCCTGGTCGAGGAGCACCTGCTCTCGCCGCGCTTCTGGACCGCCGTGGCACCGCCGTCCGTGGCCACCGACGAGCCGAGCTTCACGCTGCGCGAACACATGCTCGGCGTGCGCCGCTACTGGCGCGGCCCCACCTGGGTCAACAGCGCGTGGCTGATATGGCTTGGCCTCGTGCGGCTCGGCTACCGCCAGCAGGCGCAGGAGCTCGCGCTCGGCGTCCTCGCCGCGCTCGCGCGCAGCGGGCTGCGCGAGTTCTATGACCCGCGCGACGGGCGCGGGATGGGCGCGCCCGACTTCGCCTGGTCGACGCTCGCGCTGGAGCTGATCGACCCCGATCCGGCAGCGCGCGCCAGCCATATCGCGGCGCGTGGATGAGAGCTTCGGATCACGCGCTAAGGCCCACCGTGAGCGGCCCCGGATCGGCCGCTACTAGCCCGGCCGCGGCGAGTAGCGGGAGGCGTCGATTCCGCCCCGAAGGGACAGGCCGACTACCACGCGCTGCCAGGCTTGCCAGCGCTGGCCCAAAGCGATTCGTTTTGTCACCTGGCTGGAGCTGCGGACACCGCGCCAAGGCGCCTGATCAGGCCTCGAGCCCGGCGGCTTCGAGGGCCTCCTCGCGATCTCGGTACACGTGAGTCGATGTCAAGCGACCGTCTCGCAGGCTCACGAGGTGTGCGTCTGGCAGCTCGATCGGTACTCCGCTCGCGCTGCCCTCGGCCACGACGCGCACGAACACCACTACCTGGTCGCCCGCGTCGATAAAGCGCTCGGGCTCAAAACGCCATTCGGCCCAGGCGTTCCGCAGCATCGCGATCAGCTGCGCCAATCCCTCTCTTCCTCTGAAGACCGGCTCGCCCTCCGGGTAGCCGCCGGGAAGCCGAAGCTCGTAGTCCTCGTCGAGGTAGTCGCGAAAGATGCGATCGAAGAACGCGGGGTCGTCGTTCGGGTCACTACCCCCCAGACTGGGGAGCAACGCATACCAGCCACGGACAAGCTCGATGTTCGGCGACATCGATCAAGTATCCCCGCGTCGGGAAGATCGATTGTCGACCTACTGCCGTTCGACGAGCGCTTTGAGGTTGTGGAGAGCTTCCTCGAGACTCTTGGCATTCATGCGCTTGACGATAAGCGCATCACCGATCCTGCCGAACACGCCGCCCGGCAGCGCGTAGTCGAACGTCGTAGTTAGGCGTGTTCCGTCGCCTTCCGGGGTGAGCTCCCACCGAGCCCGGCCCGACAACATGCCCTCCATTTCGAAAAGCTGCAGCTTGTCTGGCTGATAGTCGAGAACAGTCTCGGTGATCGGCATGGACACACCCGCCGACTTCACCTTGAAGGCGACCTTGCCCCCTACCTCGGGGAAGGGAGCCGCGATGTCGATCTCCGTCATGCCCGGATACCAGTGCGGCCACCGACTGGCATCGCTCAAGTGCGCCATGATCTCCTGCGGCGAGGCCCTGATCTGGACATTGCGTTGAACGATCGCCATCTTGGATCTCCCCGCTTTCAGTTGGCGCACGCCGCACCGTGACGAGTCGAAGTCTATGTCCGCGCCACATTGGTGCCTAGCGCGAGTAGAAGCAGCGCAGCTCGACGCCCTGCCAGCCCTGGGCGTGGCACGGGCAGCGAGCCGCGGCGCATGGCGGAGTCATAGAATCGCCCCGCGCGATGGCGCGATCGTCTGAGCAGAGTGCGCGACCGACCGTGGCGGTGGTGCTCGCCGGCGGCGGTGCGCGCGGCGCGTATGAGATGGGGGCGCTGTCGGCGCTGCTCCCGTACCTCGACGCGCGCGGCGAGCGCCCGCGCGTGATCGTGGGCACGAGCGTGGGCGCGCTCAACGCCGCGTACCTCGCGTCGACCGCGCAGGAACCGGTGTCGAACGTGGTCGCCGCGGGCGAGCGCCTGTGGTCGGAGATCAACTTCGACGACGTGCTGCGGCCGCTGCTGTCGGGCGCCGAGCTCGCGCGCGCGTTGGGGTCGGTGGGGGAGTTCCTGCGTGTGCCCGGCGCACGTCTGTGGAGCCTGTTGGATCCCGCGCCGCTGGCCGCGACGCTGCGAGCACGAATCCGCGTGGGGCGCATCCACGGCAACGTCAAACGCCGCGACCTGCACGCAGCCGCCGTGGTGGCGACGTCGGCGCGCCTGGGCGCGACCGTGGTATTCCACGACGGCGGCGGGCGCGTGCCCCTCGACCGCGAGCGCGCGATCGAGTACGTGCAGACGCGCATCGGGCTCGACCACGTGCGCGCGTCGGCCGCCATCCCCGGCGTGTTTCCGGCCGTCAAGGTCTCGCGCCCGGCCGCCGCCGCGGGCTGGTACTTCGACGGCGGCACGCGCCTGAACACGCCGATCAAGCCGGCGCTCGCGCTGGGAGCCGACCGCGTGGTGGTGATCGCGCTCAACTCGCTGCGCTCCGCGAGCGTGCGCGGGCGCCCGCAGGCGCTCGACGGCGCGAGCGAGCTCACGCAGGCCGTGCTCGTGGACCCGCTCGTGCACGACGTGCAGACGCTCGCCACGATCAACTCGATCCTCGCGCACCGCGACGGCGACGGCGCGAGCGCCGGCATTGGAGCCCGGCGCGGCGCCGGTGCCGGCAAGGCGGCTGTGCCCGCGAGCTCGCGCGCACGCGGTGCGCGCACAGGTTTGCACAAACGCGTGCCGTACATCTTCATCGCCCCCGAACGCCCGCAGGAGATCGGCGCGATCGCCGCGCACGTCTATCGCGAGCGTTTCGCCGGTCTGCGCGACGCGGTCTCCTCACCGAGCCTCGCGCTGCTCGGCCGCGCGTTCGCCGCCGGCGACAGCCCCGCGCGCGGCGAGCTGTTCAGCTATCTGTTCTTCGCGCGCGAGTTCGCCGAGGCGCTGATGCTGCGCGGGCGCGCCGACGCCGAGCGCTGGCTGTCGCGCCGCCACGACGACGGCCCCTGGCGGCTGCGCAAGCCGGCGGCGCGCTGAGAGCGCGATGTGCCGCCTGTTCGCCATGAACGCCGGTGAGCACGCCGCAACTGCCAGCTTCTGGCTGCTCGACGCGCCCGACAGCCTCACGGTGCAGAGCCACCGCGAGCCCGACGGCACCGGGCTCGGCTGGTTTGACGACGAGGACCGTCCGCACGTCTCCAAGCAGCCGATTGCCGCGTATGAAGACCGCGCCTTCGCGCACAGCGCGCACGACCTGCGCTCTCGCACGTTCGTCTCGCACATCCGCTTCGCGTCGACCGGATCGCTGCACAGGCGCAACACGCATCCCTTCGAGCAGCGCGGACGGCTGTTCGCGCACAACGGCGTGATCGAGGACCTGCCCGCGCTCGAGGCGCACCTGGGCGAGGACCTCGCGCTGGTCAAAGGTGACACCGATTCTGAGCGCTTCTTCGCGCTGATCACGCGCGAGGTCCAGGCGCGCGAAGGTGACGTCGAGGAGGGCATCATTGCCGCGTGCCGCTGGATCGCCGCGCAGTTGCCGGTGTTCGCGATCAACTTCGTGCTCGCAACGCCCGGGCGCGTGTGGGCGCTGCGCTATCCGCTCACGCACGAGCTCTACGTGCTGCAACGCCCACCCGGCGAGGCGCTCGAGCACCGCAGCAGCCTCGGCAGCCACATCACCTCTGCGCACGGCGCCGATCACCCGCTGGTGGTGATCGCCAGCGAGCGCATGAACGGCGACGAGGACTGGGTCGAGATCACAAGTGGGGAGCTGGTCTCGGTGGCGCCTGACCTGCACGTGACCAGACGCGAGATACTCGGCGATCCGCCCGCGCACCTGCTCACGCTTGCCGACCTGGACGAGCGCGCGAAGGCATCGCAGGCGAAGGTCCCGTCCGCCTGAGAGGTGGTTCTGCGAGAGTTCGCCGCGATGGCGAGCTTTCAACTTGCGGGCAAGACCGCGCTCGTCACCGGTGGCGCGCGTGGCATCGGGTTCGCCACGGCGCGCGCGCTGGCAGCGCGCCGCGCGTCGGTGGTGATCGTCGACCTCGACCAGGCCGCCGCGGACGCGGCCGCGGCGCAGGTCAGCCAGTCGGGCGCTATGGGCATCGCGGCCGACGTGACCGACCGCGCGGCGATGCAGCGCGCGGTCGCCATCACCGTGGAGCGCTTTGGCGGGCTCGACGTGGTGGTGGCCAACGCCGGTATCGCGTCGCGCGTGGCCACGTTCCGCGCCGCGGCGACCGAGAGCTTTGAACGCGTGCTCGACGTAAACCTGACGGGCGTGTGGCGCACCGTCGACGCGGCGCTGCCCGAGATCGTGCGCCGCCGCGGTCACGTGGTCGTGATCTCGTCGGTTTACGCGTTCCTCAACGGCGTTGGCGCGACGCCCTACGCGATGAGCAAGGCCGCCGTGGAGTCGCTGGGGCGCGCGCTGCGCGCCGAGCTGGTGCAGCACGGCGCGAGCGCGAGCGTGGCCTACTTCGGCTTCATCGAGACCGAGATGGTGCACCGTGCGATCGACGGCGACCCGCTCGCGGGGGAGCTGATGCAGACCTTCCCCGCCCCGCTGCGCAAGCGCATACAGCCGCAGGTGGCGGGCGAGGCAATCGTGCGCGGCATCGAAAGGCGCGCGCCGCGCATCATCCGCCCGCGCCGCTGGGTCGCCTACTCGCTGCTGCGCGGGCTGCTCAACCCGCTCACCGACGCGCAGCTCGAGCGCGACCAGACCAGCCAGGCGCTGCTTGAACAGGCCGACAAGCGCGCCGGCGAAGATCAACCCACCACCGCGTGAGCGCCGTCGCGCCCATCTTTGGGAGCCCGCAGTGAGCGAGACCAACCCGGCTGTCACCGTGGCGCTGAGCGAACAGAAGCTCGCGGGCACCTTTCCGGGCAACCTCGGCATCGAATTGCTCGAGATAACCGACGAGCACGTGCGCGGGCGCATGCTCGTGGACAAGCGACACCTGCACCCCCAGGGCTACGTGCACGGCGGCGCATGGGTGGCGTTCGCGGACACGGTGGCCGCGTGGGGCACGATCCGCCACCTGCCCGAGGGCAGGGGCTTTACCACGGTCGAGTTGAAGATCAACGTCCTCGCCGCCGCCGGCCCGGGGGACGAGCTCACCGCGGTGGGCGAACCGCTGCACGTGGGCGCGCGCACACAGGTGTGGCAGGTGCGCGTCTACCGCGGCGAGCGCCTCGCGGCCAACTTCGGCTGCACGCAGATCGTGCTGTGAGGCGCGAGCGCGCGCGGTGCTTTCGCCGCGCGCGCCCGGCCGCCGCGGTCGGCGGGCAGCGCGCGCGGCGACCGCTCTCTGCGCGTCAGCCCGTCAGCACCGCCCCCTGTCCCGAGCTGAGCGTCAGGGAGGTCACGCGCCCCCACTGGGCGCTTTGCATGGTCTTGCCGAGGTTGACGGTCTGGGTTGCCGCGCCGGGCTCCAACGCGTACACCACTCCGCCGCTGAACTTGCGCGTCCACAGCCCGCTGGGCAGCCGTTCGCGTGGCCCCAGCGCGTTGCCGAGGTTAACTTCAAAGCCGTTCCAGAAGCTTGCGGGCGTCTGTTCTGTGGCGTTGACGTAGTCGCGGCCGTTGTTGATCAAGAAGTACGTGGCGAGGTTGAATTCCATCGTCGGCACATCCCTGTGCAAGCGGTCACCAGTGAGCGTGAGCGCGATTCCTTTGCCGTGCAGCGTGTCCGCGTACTGCATGAATTCGGCGTAATCATCAGCGCCGGTGATCCCCGAGGTGGGGCCCACGCCGTACTCCACGCACATAGCGCCGATGTCTGGCAGCACGCGCGTGACTTCCGGGTTGCCGGCCTTCATCAGCGTCCAGATGTCGCGGAAGTGGCTGTTCATTTCAATCAGCCCCTGCGGATCCGCAGCGTGCACGGCTTCGATCAGGTGTGCCAGATTCGCGGGCGGTCCCGGCGAGGGCTGATATCCCGGCGACCAATTGGCGTCGTCGATGAACACGCCCGCGTAGCCGTGTGCCACGTCGCGGCGCACCTTGGCCACATACGCTTCGACTTGTGTCGCGCCGAGCGGCGCCAGCCCTTCCGTGGCCGGGTCGTGGTAAGCGATCACCGGCAGCCCGAACAGGCCCTGGAACGTGTCGGCGAACGGCGGGTAGCCCTTGATCATCGCGACGTGCCCGCGCACCCACGGCACGTAGCCCGCGGCCGCGAAGGGATCGAAGAAGCTCGCCGCGTCCAGCCGGTATTTCACCTGCCCGGACCCCGCTTCGGGGTGCAGAGGTATGGGTTCGTGCGGCCGTTCGACTGGTTCGCCGGCCCCGTAGTTGATCATCGCCGAGTTTGACCACGGGCTTTGGTGCGCCAGCGCCCTGACGCGGAAGTACACGCGCGCGCCGGCGACCGCCGGCGGGCGATAGGAGCGACCGGTGACGATCACGATCCGGCGCCGGCCCGGCGCCCTGATCAGCAGCTTGTACTTGTTGTTTTTCCCCACGCGCGTCCATTCGAGCATCTGGCCCTTCACCCGTAGCACCGGCGCCGCTAAAGCGGCGCTGCGTGGCACCGCGCGGTGTTTGCTTGCGCGCTTCACCGTGCGCGGCTTTGCGCCGCGTGGCTTTGCAGAATGCGAGCGCGCCTGTGCCACCGCGCCCAGCGTCAGCGATGCGGCGACGGCCGCGAAAAGTACTCCCCCCAAGGCCCTTAGGGCCCATCCTCCACGAACGACAATCCCCCCCGCGCGCACGTCCCGGTTCAGACGCGTGAACATCAAATCCCCTTTCCGTGGGTTGCCAGCTGGGTTTGAGACCGCCTGTGTGTTTCCGGGTCTCCAATCAGCGGAAGCGCGGCAAGCTATCAAAGCCTGCGCGCGGGGGTCAAAGAACCCGTGATGTCAACAATGCGGCGGGTGTTAAGAAACCCCGCGATGTCAACAATGCGCCAGGTGTTCCGGGTGTTGGTGCAACGCGGGGTGAGCGCTTGGCGAGCGTCGGGCGCGTGCGTTGGTTGAGTGCGTGCGGTTTCCTTTTTGACGCGCGTACACACGGTACGTACAGACAGTATGTATGCGTCGCGTTTCGGGTTTTTGCGCGAAAGCCGCGCCCGCGGCGTTGGAGATGCCCACGCAGTGTGCGAAGTTTTTCGCACACCGCCCACGCTCTTCGGACGAGCCCCGCAGAGGTGAGGAGGGGGCCGCGAAGCGGCCGGCCCTTGGAGGTACACCGGCGCGGACGCGCGCGGGTTTCTCGCGCAAGGTGCGCCTTTAAGGTAACGCGCGCGCGGATACGCGGCGGTCGACCCGACTCGAGCCTTACCTGCGCGGCGTG
This sequence comes from Solirubrobacteraceae bacterium, assembly GCA_035939635.1. Classification (GTDB taxonomy): domain Bacteria; phylum Actinomycetota; class Thermoleophilia; order Solirubrobacterales; family Solirubrobacteraceae; genus Palsa-744. Next base: position 18,642 of record DASZFR010000131.1, on the reverse strand, counting down.
CCTGCGCGCGAGCGCGCGGCGGGTGCGCCGCGCGGGCGCGTTGCGGTGACGGCACGCGCGGGATGCGCGGCGCGCGCACGACGCGCCGGCGCGAGCAGCTCGACGGCGTCGGACTTGCCTTTGAGCAGGATCGACCCGCGCGAGGTGAGCGGTGCGGGGCGCAGCAGCGCGTCGGAGGTGGCGCGCGTGAGCAGCAGCTCGTCGCCGGTTGTGCGCGTGGCCTCCTCGACTCGCGCGGCGACGTTGACGGCGTCGCCGATGACGCTGAAGTTCAGTCGTCCTGCGCCGCCGATCGAGCCGGCGACGACCCGGCCGGAGTTGATGCCGATGCAAACGCGCAGGTTGCCGGCGCCGCGCTCGAGCGCGTCCACGATCTCCAGCCCCGCGGCGAGCGCGCGATCTGCGTGGTCGGCGAACCCCTCGGGGGCGCCGAACACCGCGAGCAGGCCGTCCCCGATGAACTTGTCCACGTGGCCGCCGTGGCGCTCGATCAACGGCACGAGCGTCTCAAACAGCGCGTTGAGCGCGGCGACAATCTGCGGCGCGGTGGCGCGCTCGGCAAACGGAGTGAAGTTGGGGACGTCGCAGAACATGATCGACACGTCCACTTCCACGCCGTCGTCGGGGACGTTGCCCGACAGGATGAACCCCGCGACCTCCTTGTCGAGGTACGTGCCCAAGGCCTCGCGGATGCGCTCGCGCTCGGCGAGCCCCTGAGCCATGCGGTTGAACGCGTTTGACACCTCTCCAAGCTCGTCGCTGGACAGCACGGGCACGCGCGCGTCGTAGTCGCCGCGCGCCAGGCGCGCGAGCGCGTCGCGCAGGTTGACGATGGGCTCCGTGATCGCGTGGGAAAGGAGCAGCGTCAGCCGCCGCGAGAGCGCCCACCCGACGACGATCGAGCCCACCACCGCGACCGTCAGCCTGCCCGTGCCGGCGCCGTCGCTGACGAATGCGGCGACCACCAGCGCGGTCATCGCGGTGAACGCGAACAGGCTGAGCACGAGCCGTTTGCGCAGCGGCAGGCCGCCGCTGTGGAAGTCGAACTCTTCCGGCAGCGCCGCCGCGATGTCCTCCACCGCGGGGCGCATCACGAACTCGGAGATGGAGTAGGTGACGATCGTGCCGTAGGCGGCCGTTATCGCGCCCGCGGCGGCGACCACCACATAGTCGTGCGCCGGCAGGCCGAGCACGGCAACCATCGCCGCGGCGCTTGGCAGCACGATGAACGCGTTGGCCGGCAGCGAGTTGCGCCGCAAAGAGCGGACGGCGTAGTTCGTCGCCGAGTCCCAAGCCTCGATCGTCTCGTCCGCGGTGGCGATGCCCCGGCCGCGCCAGCGGGCCATCGCCGCGAGCGACTTGTTGGTGCGAACGACCGTGAGCGCCATCGCCGCCGCGCTGAGTCCGGCGGTGATCGTCGCGAGCAGCAGGACTTCTGGCGGCGACGGGTCAAAGTACGCAGACAGGATCGCCACTACCGCGAAGGAGATCAGCGCCGCGACGGGGATCTGCGCTACGAGGAAGACCTTCATATAGCGCGGCCCCAGGCGCTCGTAGGAGCGGCGCAGGAGGCGATCGAACATGCCCGAATTGTCCCGCAAACGCTCGCGCCGCAGCGCGCCGGGTCGGGAGTTGCGACTAGCGCTCGACGGCGACGCCGTACTCAAAGAGCGTGTCGGCCAGCGCGAACACCGCGGGTGCGGCCTCGTGCACATGGCGAACGCGCCCGCGCCTTGCGTAGTCATGCACGTAGGCCTCGCAGGTGAGGACGATCGCCTCGGCGGCCACCGAGTGAAGCGGCGGAAGCTCGATGCCTTCGCGGGCGGCGAGCACCGGCACGCCTTCGATGGTGCGCATCCAGCGCTTCAGGGCGCGGCTTCGCGCGGCAAGAGCGCGCCGCCCCGCGCTGTGGATCTCGATCACCGTGCTCGCGGCCACCTCGGGGTGCTCCGCCATGAAGCGAAAGTAGGTGCCGATGCCGGCTTGCAGCTTGGCCTTCCAGCCCTGCACGCCCATGGCCGCCTGCAGTGACGCGTGTATGAACGCGCCGGTCATCTGCTCGTAGGCGCCCAGAAAGCAGTCCTCCTTGTCTGCGAAGTGCTCATAGAAGGCGCTGCGCGACGTGCGCGCCACGCGCACCACGTCGGCGATCGTGGTGTCGGCGTAGCCGCGCTCTGCGGCGCAGCTCGCGATCGCCCGCAGCAGCCGCTCGCGCTGTCGCTCGCCGACCTCCCGCGGCGACAGCGTGTGCCGTCCCGCGGGGATCAGAAGTTGCTCGTCGATCTTGACAGTGCGCACGCAGTTACGTAGTGTAGGTGCTCAGTTACGCACTGTAGGTACTTACCCGTACTCAGACACGTACTGTCTGGTACTCATAAAACACAGCTTACCCGAAGTGGGCGCGGGTCGCTGCCCTGGGTGCAGAGAGGAGTGGGCGTGCGAGGGAGATCGAGTGCTTTGGCCGCGGCGTTCGCGGCGACCTTCGTGTCACTGCTGTGCGGCGCGATGAGCGCGCAGGCGGCGGAACGGATGGCAGTGCACGTGCTGTCTGACCGCGCGGACCTGATCTCGGGCAGCGAAGCGCTCGTCGCGGTGACGATCCCGCCGAAAGCGAAGCCCGGCACAGTGAGCGTGACGCTCAACGGCGCGAGCGTCACCGGCGACTTCGCCGCCCGCCCGAACGGGCTTTACGAGGGCTTGGTCAAGGGCCTCGCGCTCGGGCGCAACGTGATCGCGGCGCAAGCGCGCCACGTCAAACCTGGACAGGCGACTGTGTTCGACCACCCGATCGGCGGTCCGGTGGTCGCGGGGCCGCAGGTGAAGCCGTGGGTGTGTAAGAACGCGCGCCCCACCGACGCGCAGTGCGACGAACCGTCGACGTTCGCCTACGAATACAAAAACGCGACCACCGGCGCGCTCGAAAGCTACAACCCGGTGAGCCCGCCGGAAGCGTCGCAGATCGAAACGGTGACGACGGAAAACGGCCAGAAGGTGCCGTTCATCGTGCGCGTCGAGACCGGCTACCAAGACCGCGACCAGTACAAAATCGCGGTGCTCATCCAGCCGGGCAAGGCGTGGGAACCGTGGGCGCCGCAGCCGCAGTTCAACCACAAGCTGCTGGTCACCCACGGCGCCAGCTGCGGTATCGAACACCAGTCGGGCACCGCTCCGAGCGTGACCAGCGACACCGTCGGCGTGCCCGGCGCGGGCGGCGCGACGGGCAGCCCGACCGCCGCGCTCGGCATGGGCTTTGCTGTGATGTCCACGGCGCTGGACAACGCGGGCCACAACTGCAACATCGCCACCGAGGCGGAGTCGCTGATAATCGCCAAGGAGCACCTGGTCGACCACTACGGCACGCTGCGCTTCACGATCGGCACCGGCTGCTCGGGCGGCTCGCTCGTGCAGCAGCAGGTCGCCAACGCTTACCCCGGCATCTACCAGGGCATCCTGCCGCAGTGCAGCTTCCAGGACTCGTGGTCGAACGCGAGTGAGATCGCCGACGACCACCTCACGCTCAAATACTTCGAGAGCCCCACCGAATGGGGCACGGGCATCGCGTGGACGCCGGCGCAGATCGGCGAAGTGCAGGGCCACCCCAACCCGGGCAACTCGGTGATCTTCAACGCGGTGTACTGGGAAGAACTGGCCAACCCGGTGAAATCCTGCGCGGGCGTTGAAAGCGCGGAAGCGTACAACGCGAAAAGCAACCCCGGCGGCGTGCGCTGCGCCTTGGCCGACTACATGGTCAACGTGCTCGGGCAGCGACAAGAAAGCAGCTGGGGGCCGGTGGAGAAGCAGCTCGGCCACGGCTTTGCCGGGCGCCCGCTGGGCAACGTGGGCGAGCAGTACGGGCTGAAACCGCTGATGGAAAAAACCATCACGCCGGCGCAGTTCGTCGACATCAACAGCAAGATCGGCGGCGTGGGGATCGACAACGAACCCACCACATCGCGCATCTCAGCCGACCAGCCCGCGCTGCAGAACGCGTATCGCTCGGGCGCGGTGAACGAGGCGAACAACCTCACCGACGTGGCGATCATCGACCTGCGCGGTCCCGACCCCGGCGCGTTCCACGACGCGTACCGCTCGTGGTCGATGCGCGCACGGCTGGAACGCGACGAGGGCCGTTTTCCGCGCAACGACGTGATCTGGTTTGGCCCGGCGCCGCTGATCGGCTCGCCGACGTACACCACCGAAGGCCTGCAGGCGATGAACCACTGGCTGGACGCGGTGGAAGCGGACCCGCGCGCCCTGTCGCTCGAAGAAAAGATCGCGGCGGACCGCCCGGAAAACGTGCACGACCGCTGTGACTCCACCGAAGCGAGCGAAGAACTGGTCGAAAAAGTGGAAGTCCCCGGCGTCGGCCAGGTCTGCAACGCGCCGCTGGTGGAGACCAAGTTCTCGACCACGCGCGCGGTGGCGGGCGACCCGATCACCACCGACAACATGGAATGCCAGCTCAAGCCGCTGCAGCGCTCGGACTACTACCCGAACGAATTCACCGCCGAACAGTGGTCGGCGCTGCAGAAGGCGTTTCCCTCCGGCGTGTGTGACTTCTCAAAGCCGGGGGTGGGCCAGCAGCCGACGATCCCGTGGCAGACCTACCAGAGCGACGGCGAAGGCGGCAGCGTGATCTACGGCGGCAAGCCGCTCGGCCCGGCGCCGGCCGGGTCCGGCGAAGGCTGGACCAGCCCGACGTTCGCCGGCTGGCTGAAGTAGCGACAGGAATCTGAAAGTGAAAGCCACGCACGTGAGGAGAGAGAAGATGAGGAACCGCCCCCCACGACCATCGCGCAAGAGGCTGCCACGAGCCGTCAAGCTAGCGCTCGGCGTCGCCGCGGCGTCGCTGAGCTTCGCCGCTGCCGACGCGCAGGCGGCAGTGGTGAGCATGTGCAACGTGCCGATCACGATGAGCGACGGCGTTGTGATCCGCGCCAACATCTTCCTGCCGTCCACGCGCGGGCCCTACCCGACGATCCTCACGGCCACGGGCTACAACAAGGACGCGCTGAACCCGACCGGCACCGAATGCGATGGCCAGCAGGGTCTCGCGGGGGCCGAACCCAACTACGCGCAAAAGGGCTACGCGGTGATGGTGATGGACGACCGCGGCACGGGCGCAAGCGGGGGGAAATGGGAATCCTGGGACGCGCGCACGCAGCAGGACTACAAGGAGGCGCTCAACTGGATCCAGGCGCAGCCGTGGTCGGACTCGAGCGTGGCGACCACCGGCGGCTCCTACATGGGCATCACGTCGTTTTTGATCGCGGAGGCCGACGCGTCGCGCGTGGCCGAAGGCAAGCCGCGCGCGGTGAAGGCGATCTGGGCGGACATCCCCATGGCCGACGCATACCGCGATGTGACGTTCCAGGGCGGCACCTCGAACGTGAGCTTCATCCCGCTGTGGCTCGGCCTCGTGGGCGGGCTGTCGGCGCTGCCGCCGTCATCGCTGAGCGCAAACCCGCAGGAAGCCGCGTCGAACTACCTCGAACACCTGCTCGACAACGTTGAATTCGGCGGCAAACACGTGGTGGGCGCGATGCTCGGCGAAGAACCCGCCTACGACGGGCCGTTCTACAGGCTGCGCTCGCCGGTGGTGCGGGCCGCTGAAATCCAGGTGCCGGTGGTGGTGCAGGGCGGCTGGTGGGACCTGTTCCAGCGCGGCGAGCCGCTGCTGTGGGAATCGCTGGTCAACTCGCCCGACCGGGTGCTGATCATGTCGCCGCACTACCACATCACATCGGGACCGGCGATGGAAGATCCGCAGCTGAAGGAAAAGTGGTTCGCGCACTGGCTGCAGCGCGCGAAGAACGGCGTGCAGAAGACGCCCCACGTCAACCTGTACGCGATCAACGGCAGCCAGTGGGAACACTTCAAGCGCTTCCCGCTGCCCAAGACGAAATACCAGCGGCTGCACCTCAGTGGCGAACCGTCGGGCTCGGGCGGTGTCTCACTTCACGACGGGTCGCTCACCGGCGCGGCGCCGCACAGCGAAGGCGGCGATGAAGCGCCGCTGCTGCCGGCGTCGAGCCCGTGCTCTCGCGAGACCGCGCAGTGGACCGCGGGCGCGGCTGCAAGCACTCCGTGCGAGACCAACAACGCCACCTACGACGCCTCGTCACTGACGTACACGACCGCGCCGTTGCCCGCCGGGATGAAGTTCACGGGGTTGATCACGGCCGATCTGTGGGCGAAGCTGAGCACGACCGACGCGACGCTCGTGGCGGTGCTGAGCGACGTCGAACCGTCGGGCGCGTCAAACCAGATCACGGCGGGCTTTCTCATGGCCAGCCAGCGCGCCATCGACCCCGCGCTCTCGACGTACGGAGCGAAGGGGTTGATGATCCGCCCCTGGCACCCGTTCACGAAAGCGTCGCAGCAGGCGGTGACGCCGGGCGCCCCCACCGAATACAAGGTCGAGATCTACCCGACGTCGGCGCTCATCAAGCCAGGCGATCGCCTGCGCTTGACGATCGGCACCGCCAACACGTTCTCCGACGCGCCCAACGTGCCGACGCTCGGCCAGGAGGCGGGTGGCTCGATCACCATGCTGCACGGTGGGCGCTACGACTCCACCGTGCTGCTGCCGATCGTGCCGTAGCGCCAGGCGGGGTCGAAAAAAATGGGCGGCGCCTGCTGCTGCGCAGGCGCCGCCCGAGCTTGTCGCGCGCGGAAAACGTGCGCGAACCGGTGCAACGCCGCGAAGGTCCGCGCACCGACGCTGCGCAAACCAGACCAACGTCTAGTTGTGGATTGACGCGCACCTGGCAACTTCTGTGCATGAAAGCGCGCACTATTGAGGGGCTCTGCATCGTGGGCCTCGTGGACATCGCGTACCGCCTGCTTTTACGCGAGATCGTGCGCGCAAAGATCGGGATGGAGACACGTGCGAGCCGGCCCAGCGCCTAGCGCCGGCAGCTGAGCCACATGCTCGCCGTGGTCGGGGGACCCCGATCGCGGTACAGGAGACCCGGCCGGGCGGAGAGGGACCGCTACACCGGCCGGGTCTCCGCGCCGCACGCGTATGCCGCACTTTGCGCACAGTTGTTTTTCCCGCTGATCGCCGCGGAGTAGCGTGGGTGGAGTGCAAGAGGAGCGGCTGACGGTGGCCCGCACCCCCACCGGCTACTGGGTGGTGCAGCGGGGCAACACCCAGCTTGCGGGTGCGCTCACGCGCGAGGCCGCCGAACACGAGCGCAAGCTGGCGGAAGGGCTGCGCCGGCGCTGCGGGCGCCGCATCCGCGATCCGCGCCGCGTGCTCGTGCGCCGCTGAGCGCTGGCCTGCACCGCGGCGCAGCGAGCGCTCGGTCTTTGTCGCCTGACTCTCGCTGTTTCCCTGTGCGCGGGCGTCCGCGCTGGCGCAGCGACGCTCAGCCCGTTGGCGGCTGACTCTCGCCGGCGCCCGCAGCAGCGTGTATCTGCTCCAGCGCTAGCTCGACGACGGCCGACCAGTAGCGCTCGCCGTGCTCGGCGCTGGCGCGCGCGGGGTCGCCGAGGGTGCCGTTCGGCGACAACGAAGCGACGCCGCCCGGGGCGAACACACCTTCAATCGCCTGCTGGATGTCGCCCGTGAACCCGGCTTCGGCGAGGTCCATGTGGACGAGCTCGGGGTGGATAGCCAACAGCAGCGACGCCTCCCACTCGCCCGCGTGCAGGCCGCCGTCCGAGAGCGGCACGCCGTACTCGCGCTCGCCCATCCGCGCGATCTCAAACAGTACGCCCAGGTCGGTGATGGCGGTCACCATGTGCGCCTGCTCGAGCTTGGCAACCGCGGCGGCGAGCGGCGCAAAGTTGCCGCCGTGCGTCGGCACGAGCACGATGCGGCGAAAGCCGCCGCGAGCGAGCGAGTCCACGAGGTCGGCGACGATCGCGTGGAACGTCTCCTCCGACAGCGACATCGTGCCAGCGAAGCCGACGTGGTGCTCGGAGCAGCCCACGCGCACAGTCGGCGCCACGAAGGCGTCAAGCTGTTCCGCCAGCCTGCCCGCGAGATGGTCGCCCAGCAGCGCGTCGGTGGCGAGCGGCATGTGGCGGCCGTGCTGCTCGGTGGCGCCGAACGCGATCACGACCGTGTCGCCGCCGCCTTCGATCTCCGCCTTGACCTGCGGCCACGTGAGCTTGTCAAGCTCGAGCGCGCCCATGGCGCGGCACCCTACAGTCCCGCGGCACGGCGCGCGCGGCGCTAGGTTTTGCGAGTGTTGGAGCCGCGGCGCGAGAGGAGCTGGAGCATCCGGCGCAACGAGGACGGCCCGCTCGCGCGGGCCGCGGCAGCGATCGCGCGATGGGACGCCCAGCCCGGCCTGGTTGCGGCCACCCGTCGCGCGCGCCGGCGCCTGCCGGGCGACGCGTCTTACGGCGATCCCATCTCGACCGCCGGATCGGAGCCGCCACAGCTGCTCGCGCGTCAGCTCGCGGCGCTCAGCGGCGAGCGCCCGAGTGCGATGCGCGAGCTGGGCTTCGGCGCGCTGCAGCTTTGGCAGGGGCTGTCCGAGGCGCAGGGGCGCGGCTACGGCGACCGTGACGTCGCGATCATGTTTACCGACCTGGTGGACTTCTCCACGTGGGCGCTGTCGGCGGGAGACGCCGCCGCGGTAACGCTGCTGCGCCGAGTCGACCAGGCGGTGAGCGCCGCGGTGTCCGCGGGCGGCGGCGAGGTCGTCAAGCGTCTCGGCGATGGGCTGATGGCGGTGTTCGCCGATCCCCAGGCGTCGCTGCAGGCGGCCCACCAAGCGAGCGATGACGTCGCCCGCGTGCGGCTCGACGGCTACCGTCCCGCGCTGCGCGTCGGCGTTCACCTCGGCAGGCCGCGGCGCCTCGGCGGCGACTACCTCGGCGTCGACGTGAACATCGCGTCGCGCGTCGCCGCCGCGGCCGCGGGCGGCGAGGTGCTCGTGTCGGAGCGGCTGCTCGCCCAGGTGGACAGCGCACAGATCGGCGAGGCGCGCCGGCGAAGCCTCGACGCCAAGGGTGCGCCCGAGGGCCTCGTGGTGTACGTGGTGCGCGCGCGCGGCTGAGCGCGCGGCGAGGATGCGCGTCGGCGAACTGGGCTTCTGGTGGCGGTCTGTCGGCGGTCCGCCGCCGCCGCGGCCGCCGCTGCAAGGGCCGGCCGAGGCCGACGTGGCCATCGTCGGCGGCGGCTACACCGGATTGTGGACCGCCTACTACCTCAAGCGCGCCGCGCCCGCTCTGCAGGTGACCGTGCTCGAGGCGCAGCGCGTTGGGTTCGGTGCCTCAGGCCGCAACGGCGGCTGGGTGACCGGCTTCTTCTCCGGTCCGCCGCGCGTCTACGCGGCGGGAGCTTCGGCGCGGGCGAGCTACCGTGCGCTGCAACGCGAGATGTTTGCGACCGTCGACGAGGTCGGGCGCTTTCTGAGCGAGCACGGCGCAGACGCGGACTTTCACAAGGGCGGCCACCTGACGGTGGCGCTGAACGACGCGCAGGCACAGCGCCTGCGCGCGCAGGTACGCGCTGCGCACGGCCACGGCCTTGACGAGCACGATCTCCGCGAGCTCGACAGCGAGGCGCTCGCGCCGCGGCTGCGCGTGGACGGCGCGCGGGCCGGGTCCTTCACGCCACACGTGGCGCGCGTTCACCCCGTGAAGCTGGCGCTGGCGCTTGCCGACGCCGTGGCGCGCCTCGGCGTGGTGATCCACGAGGGCAGTCCCGTGTGCGAGATCGCTGCGCAGCGGCTGCGCACGTCGGCGGGCTCGGTGCACGCGCGCTGGATCGTGCGCGCCACCGAGGGCTACACCGCTGCGCTGCCCGGTCTGCGCAGGCTGCTCGCGCCGGTGAACAGCTCGATGATCGTGACCGAGCCGCTGCCGGCGGACGCGTGGCGCGAGATCGGATGGGGCGGCGCAGAGGTGCTCAGCGACGCTGCGAACGTGTACTGCTACGCACAGCGCACCGCCGACGGGCGTATCGCGCTCGGCGGCCGTGGCGTTCCGTACCGCTTCGCGTCGCGCACGGGCGGCGCCGGCGACACGCCCGCGCGCACGATCGCCACTCTGCATCGCAAGCTTTGCGCGATGTTCCCCGCGGCCGCCGGGGTGGCGCTCGACCACGCGTGGTCGGGCGTACTGGGCGTTGCGCGCGACTGGGGCGTGAGCGTCGGGGCGGACGCGCGCGCGGGCCTGGCATGGGCCGGCGGCTACGTCGGCGAGGGCGTGGCGGCCGCAAACCTCGCGGGGCGCACGCTGTGCGACCTGCTGCTGGAGCGTCCCAGCGAGCTCGTGCGCCTGCCGTGGGTGGGGCGCGTGCCTGCGCGCTGGGAGCCCGAGCCGCTGCGCTGGGCAGAGATCAACGGCCTCTACGCGCTGTACCGGCGAGCGGACGCGCACGAGCGCCACAGCGCCAGGCCCTCGCGGCTGGCCGGCGCGCTCGATCGCGTCTCCGGACGGCACTGAACCGAGCCCCGCCCCCGTTGGCAGTCGTGTGCGACGAGCGGCACCTCGCCCGAGCCGCGCTCGCGCTGTGGTTCTAGTTGTCGTCGTGCGCGGCGAGCAGCGCCCGGGCCACACGCTCCGGCGCTTCCAGCGGCGGCCAGTGCGAGACGTCTCCGAGCGCGCAAAACGGCGCGTCGGGCAGGCGCTCGCGGATGCGCTGGGCCATGTGCTCACCTGACACCGGGTCGAGCATCCCCCACGCGAACGAGAGCGGTACGTCGGTGTGCTCGAGCGCGCCGACCCACCGCTCGCCGTGCTGTTCGCGGTCGCGGATGTAGCCGATCAAAAGGTGCGCGATGCGCTCTCCGCCGTCGTGCGACGTCGCCTGCCAGATCTCCGCGCTGTCGTTGGTGGCGTCGTAGCTGTCGGCGAACGTCGCTCGCAATCCCTGCACGAACAGGTCCTCTGTGATCAGCTCGCTGATCGCCGGGCCTTGTTGGGGGTCAAGCAGGGCAAGCTGCATCGGCTGGGGGCGGTGGAGGTCCGGGTACACGCCGCCGTTGAGCAGGTGCAGCGAGCGCAGCTCGACGTCGAGCCGGCCTTCGGCGCGACGCGCGAGCAGCTCCTGGGCGACCGAGACGCCGTAGTCGTGCGCGACCAGCGCGGTCGCGGTGATGCGCTGTGCCCGCCACAGGGCCTCGACCAGGTCTGCCTGCTCGTGCAGCGAGTAGACGTGGTCGCGGGGCTTGTCAGAAGCGCCGAAGCCGAGGAAGTCAAAGAGCAGCAGCGAGTACACCCTCGCGAGCGCCGGCGTGACCTTGGCCCAGTCGTGGGACGAGCTGGGAAAGCCGTGCAGCAGCGTCATCGGCGGCCCGTCACCGGTGTCCAGCACAAAGATGCTGCGGGCGCGCCCGTCCAGCGAGAGCTCCGTGCGCTCGCCCTGGCCCCACCACTCAAGCATCCGCTCGTGCGGCCCCATCGCGCAATTATCTCCAGCGCGTCCGCGACCTGCAGCGCAGCGCGTTGGCATGATGCTCCCGGTGTCGCTGCCAAACAGACTCCGGCGCCGCTCTGTCATAGCTCCCGCGGCGGCCGCGGCGGCAGGCATCGCGGTCGCGATCGTGCTCGCAAGCGGCGGCTTCTCCGGCGCGGCCGGCGCGGCGCCTTCGTGCCTGCCGCCCCGAGCGGTCGGCAGCGCCACGCTTCCCGGCACCGCGGTGTCGGTGTCGCCGCAACCCGGCAGCAACGCCGCGAGCCCCGCGACACAGATCAGCTTCCTCGGCGTGCCGGCAAGTGAGCTCGCCGGCGTCTCGGTGCAGGGCTCACGCAGCGGCAGCCACGCGGGTGTCCTCGAGCCCTACTCCCAGCTGGACGGAGCGAGCTTTGTGCCCAGCAAGCCGTTCCTGCCGGGCGAGCAGATCAGCGTGCACGCGCTGATCGGACGCGCCGGCGCGCGACGGGCAGCGTCGTTTGCGTTTCAGGTGTCCACGCCCATTCCCAGCGCTCAGGCCGCGTCCTTCCCCAACCTGCCCGCAGCGCCGTCCTCATACCAGAGCTTCGCCTCCGCGCCCACCCTGCACCCTCCCGAGCTCGCGATCACGAAGGCCGACCGCGATCCCGGCGCGGGCGATCTGCTGATGACGTCGGGCCCGGGCACGGGCCAGTACGGTGCGCTGATCTTCACTCCCCAGGGCAAGCTCGTGTGGTTCGGGCGCGTGCCGAACGGCGAGGTGGCCGAGGATCTCCGCGTGCAGCGCTACCAGGGTCAGGACGATCTGACCTGGTGGCAGGGCAAGGTGCTGTCAATGGGGTTCGGTCAGGGCGAAGACGTCGTGGCCGATCACAGCTACCGCATCGTCGCCACTGTGCGCGCGGGAAACGGCGAGATGGCCGACCTGCACGACTTTCAGATCGAGCCGCACCGTGTCGCTTACATCACCGTGTTCAACCTCATGCGCTGCGACCTGTCTGCGGTGGGGGGCAAGCGCGACGGCGCGCTGGTGGATGGCGCAGCGCAGGAGATCGACATGGCTACGGGCCTCGTGCGGTGGGAGTGGCACAGCATCGATCACGTCGACGTGCGCGAGTCGCACCAGCCGCAGCCGGTCAACGCCAATCCGTGGGACTGGTTTCACATCAACTCGCTCGATCCCGAGAGCGACGGCAAGCTGCTGGTGTCTGCGCGCTCGACGTGGGCGGTTTACGAGCTCGACGGCTCGAGCGGCCAGGTCAAGTGGCAGCTCGGGGGCAGGTCGAGCAGCTTTGCGATGGGCAGCGGAACGCAGACCGCGTGGCAGCACGACGCGCGCATGCAGCCAGATGGCACCGTGACGATCTTCGACAATGGCTCTAACCCCCGGGTGCACTTCCAGTCGCGCGCGGTGCGCGTGCGCCTGGACTACCAGCGCCACACGGCGTCGCTCGTGCGCAGCTACGTGCACCCTGGAAGCCCGGTGCTCGCCGACAGTCAGGGCAACGCGCAGACGCTCGCCGACGGCGCGCTCGTGATCGGCTGGGGCTCGGTTCCTGCGCTGAGCGAGGTGTCGCCAGGCGGCTCGCTGGTGCTCGATGCGCACTTGCCGCCCGGCACCGCCTCCTACCGCGCGTTTCGCTTTGCCTGGAGCGGCCAGCCGCAGTCGGCGCCGGCCGTCAGCGCGCGGCTTCTGCCCACCGGTGACTCCACCGCGGTGTTCGCGAGCTGGAACGGTGCAAGCGGCGTGCGCTCGTGGCGCGTGCTCGTAGGGCGAGACCCCGCCAGCATGAGCGTACGCGCGACGATGCCCGACAGCGGCTTTGAGAGCTCGGTGACGTACCCCTCACCCGATCCCTACGTTGCGGTGCAGGCGATCGGCGCCGCCGGGGAGGTGCTCGCGAGCTCGCCCGTGGTGCGCGTGCAGCCGGCGACGTAAGAAGCGGCGAAGATCGCCCGGGTGAACCGACGAATGCGAGGAGGGCGGCGGTTACGCTGGCCTACGTGTCGGTGTTCACTGCGACCAGAACGGCGGTGGCCGCGTCGGCGCTCTTGCTCACCCTCGGCGGCGGCCCCGCGCCTTCCGTCGCCGCCACGTCCGCACCGAGCTGCACGCCGGCAAAGGTGGACAACTCCGCGCTGCTGGCCGGAGCAGTGACCGTGTCGCCGCTGCCTGGAAGCCGCGATGCGTCGCCGCACACGCAGGTCAGCTTCGTTGGGGCGCCGGCCTCGCAGCTGCGCGTGACGAGCGTCGTGGGGTCGCGCTCGGGCGCGCACCGCGGCCGCCTGGAGCCCTACTCGCAGGGAGACGGCGCGAGCTTCGTGGCGGCCAAGCCGTTCGTCGAAGGCGAGCGCGTTAGCGTTCGCGCGACGTTGCGCCGGGGGGCGTCGAGCGTCGGTCTCCTCGACCAGTTCGCGATCGGGACCGCGGACGCCGTGAGCAAGACGCCCGAGGCCGCTCAGCCGGTGGGCACCGTGGGGGTGCAGAGCTTTCTGTCGCGACCCGACCTGCAGCCGCCGGCGGTGACCGTGACCGCGCAGTCGAGCGCGGTTGCGGCAGGCGACCTTTTCGTCGCGCCCTACTCCGGACCCGGGCAGTCCGGGCCGATGATCATCGACGCCTCGGGATCGATGATCTGGTTCAAACCGCTGCCGGCGCACATGTCGGCCACCAACCTGCAGGTGCAGCAGTACGCCGGCCAGCCGGTGCTGACGTGGTGGCAAGGAACGATCACCGGCCACGGCTTCGGGCTTGGAGAAGACGTGATCGCGAACTCCGCTTACATGGAAATCGTGCACGTGCACGCCGGCAACGGCCTTCGCGCAGACCTGCACGAGTTCTCGCTCACACCACGCGCGACCGCGCTCATCACCGCGTACTCACCGCAGCTGTGCAATCTCGCCCCCGCGGGTGGCCGCTCCTACGCCGCGGTGACAGACGGCGTGCTGCAGGAAATCGACGTGAACACCGGCCTCGTGCGCTTCCAGTGGACGAGCCTCGACCACGTGGCGCTGGGCGACTCCTATGAACAGGTGCGAAACGGCAGCTCCGAATGGCCGTTTGACTTCTTTCACATCAACTCGATCAGCCCCGATCAGGCCGGCGGCCTGCTGGTGTCGGCGCGCAACACCTGGTCGGTATACGACATCGACCCGCGCACCGGGGAGATTGAGTGGCAGCTCGGCGGCAAGCGACCGAGCTTTGCGATGGGCTCCGGCACGAGCACGGCGTGGCAGCACGACTCGCGCCTGCAGCCCAACGGGACGATCAGCATCTTCGACAACGGCGCGTCTCCGCGCGTTCACAGCCAGTCGCGCGGCGTGGTGCTGAGCATCAACGCGCAGAGCAAAGCGGCGTCGCTGATCGCGCAGTTCGAGCGCCCGACGCCGATCGTCGCCGAAAGTCAGGGCAGCATGCAGGCGCTTGGCAACGGGGACTGGCTTGTGGGTTGGGGACAGGAAGCCGACTTCTCGGAGTTCAACTCCGTCGGCCAGCTGCTGTTCGACGCGCACTTCCCCAAACACGTGCAGTCGTATCGCGCGTTTCGCTATGCGTGGGAGGGCGCGCCGGCGCAGCCGCCGCAATTCTCGGTTTCCTCCGACGCCTTCCACACGGTGTACGCGAGCTGGAACGGAGCCACCTCGGTGGCGTCGTGGCGCGTGCTGGCCGGACCGAGCGCGACGAGCTTGCAGACCGCGGCGCAGGCACCGCGCAGCGGCTTTGAGACCGCGATTTCGCCGCCGCTAGGCACGAGCGGCGTGATTACGGTGCAGGCACTCGACGCCAACGGCGCGGTTATCGGCACCGCCGCGCCGCAAGCGCTGACGCAATAGCGCGTGGCGGGCACGATCACCCTGCACCTCGGGGACATCACCAGCGACGCGAGCGCGCACGCGATCGTCAACGCCGCCAACAGCAGCCTGCTCGGAGGTGGCGGCGTGGACGGCGCGATTCACCGCGCCGCCGGACCGGCGCTGCTTGCCGAATGCCGCGAGCTCGGCGGCTGCGAGACCGGGCAGGCGAAGGCCACGCGCGCGGGGCGCCTGCGCGCAGAGTGGGTCATCCACGCCGTCGGCCCGGTGTGGCGCGGGGGCGCGCACGGCGAGCCCGCGCTGCTGGCCTCCTGCTATCGGTGCGCGCTCGACCTGGCCGCCGAACGCGGCTGTCGCCGCGTGGCGCTGCCCGCGATCTCGACGGGCGTCTACGGCTACCCGCTCGTGGAAGCAGCACGCGTGGCGATCGACGCGGTGCGAGCGGCGCTCGATCGCCACCACACGCTGGAGGAGGCGCGCTTCTGGCTGTTTGACCAGCGCGCGTTCGACGTGTTCGCTGACCAGCTGCGCGCGGCCGGCCCCGATTGACGGGCAGGGCGCGGACGCACTCGCGCGTTTGCGCCGGCATTTCGGCACTCCCTGCGTGACAACGCTGCGGCTGGGGTATAGGGTCAGAAGTGACCATCAGCGGTGAACGGCGATGCGGCGTGCGGATCCTGAGAGCAGGCGCGCGGGCAAGTTGACGCGGGCGGCGGCGGCGGCCACGGTCGACCCGGAGCAGCTGGGCGGGCGGGCGTCGCGCCCACCGCAGCTGCGCGAGACGCTGCAGCTCACACTCGAGGCCGAGCCGATGGAGCTTGCGGGCCTGCGCCACAGCGTCGGGCGCTGGCTCTCGTTGCAAGGGATCTCAGAGCAAGACCGCTTCGACATCACGCTCGCGACGTCTGAGGCGGCGGGGAACTCGATCGAGCACGCCTACGGCGCCGACAAGGCGACGCTGACTGTGATTTGCCAGCGAAAGTCCGCGGGGGTGCGCGTCTGCGTGCGCGACAATGGCCGCTGGCGCGACGGGGGACCGTATGGCCGCGGGCGCGGCTTGGCGATCATGCGCGCGCTGGTCGACTCCGTGGAGATACGGCGCGGGGAGCACGGCACGACCGTGGTTCTCACCAAGCGCTGCGCGCGATCGGGACCCCACGCGGCGGCTGCGGCGGACTGCTGAGCGACTGCACCGCGCGGCCTGGCGAGGCGCGCCCTACTGTCATCCGCGCCAGCGCGCGTGTGCTTCTTCGATGTCTTCGCGGCTTCGCGCGGCGGCCAGCGAGCGGCTTGCAAACTGCAGCCCAGTGGCGAGGTGCTCCCTGACTTTTCCCAGGCTGTGGCCGCCGGGGTAGACGACGCCCTCCGCTTGCGCGCCGGCGGCGCTGAGCTGGGCCGCGAACAGCGGGTCCTCTTCGGGGACGGCCACCGGGTCGGCTTCGGCGCCATACAGAAACGCGTGCAGGCCCAGGCGCGAGATGACCGGCGCGTCGGCGCGCAGTTCACCTTCGAGGCCGTCGAAGAAGCCGAGCCAGCTCTCGACCACGGAGAACGTGTAGGGATTTGCGAGCGCGACGTGCATCGCGCCGTACCCACCCATCGAGCTGCCGGCGATCGCGCGCGCGGCGCGGGCGGGGACTGTGCGAAACATGCGGTCCACCAGCCGCTGCACTTCGACGACGTAGCTGGCGCTGTGGCGCTGGCCGACGTCGCGCCAGTTCTGCAGGGTCGGCTGGTCCTGGATCATGATGGCGATCAAGGGCGCGATCGCGCCGTGCTCGATCATGGTGTCGAGCGTGTGCTGGATGCCGATTTCCACAAACGCGCTCGCGTGCCCGTCGCGCCCGTGCAGTAGGTACAGCACCGGATAGCGAAGCGCGCTGCTCGTTGCATAGTCCGGTGGCAGGTACACGAGAAACGCGCCCCTCGCGCCAAGGTCGGCGGAGTGAAAGCTAACCCTGTCGATCGAGCTGCCGGCGCGGTCGCCGCTGAGCCGCTGCAGTGGCGGCAGCGCGAGGGCTGACGCCGGCGCGCGCGCGAGCTGTGGCGCCGGCGCAGGGGTGGCATGTTCACCGAGGACGTCGTTTAGCGTGAGTGAGCCATTGAGCGCGAGCGCGCAGCAGATCGCGAGCAGCGCGCTGGCGAGGCCGGTGAAGAACACGCGCCACGGCCGCAGCCGCGTGTGCGGACGCACAGCTGCCGCCGGGGCCGCGCCAGCGAGAGAGAGCTCCAGTCGCGGCGGCTCGGCGGGGATCCACGCCGGCGGCAGCACCTCGCTGTGCGCCGTGCGACCCGGCCAGTGCCAGTCTCCCAGGCTCTCGAGCCAAAGCGACGCGCGCGACGCGTTTGCGGTGACGGGCATCCGCAAGATTCAACGAAAGCGATCGCGGGCAAGACAACCTTTGCAGGATGTCTGCCGCTTTGCAGGATGTCGCCCACGCACAGATGCGGGCTAAAGAGGCGCCCGCCGGCCGGCCGGCCGTATGAGTGGTTGGTGGACGCCGCTCGGCCCCGACGCCGCCCTCAGGCCCGCCCGCCGTGTGCATGCGCGCCACGCCCAGGCGCGAGCGCGGTTCGTATGCGACGCGCTCAGGCGCCGGTGCCTGCTTGTGCGAGCTCTCAGGCGCGAGTGCCGTGCGTATGCGACCCCGCAGCGGGTGTTGGACGCGAGCGCAGGTCGGCGCGGACCTCCAGGAGGAGCCGCGACGCGTGATAGCCGACGACGAGCGCGATCAGCAGCGCGACGGCGGAGTCCAGCCAGTACGTCGCGCCCGTTGCGAGGATCACGCAGGCGCTCAACGCGACGCCAATCGCCGCGGCGGCGTCTGCGACGGTGTCGAGCATTACCGACTGCATGTTGAGATCTCCCGACACATCGCCCAGGATCGCGGCGCAGGCAATCATCGCGAGCGCGGCGACGACGCTGACGACGATGACCGGAACGCTGTGGATCGCCGGCGCTCCACGGGCGAGCCTGTACACGGCATCGGCCGCGACCGCCGCCGTGACCAGCAAGAGCAGGCCGGCGTTCGTGAGCGCGGCGTAGGAGGTGAGCCGTTGGTCTGCGCGCCGGCGCCGACGCATGTACACCGCGAACAGGCTCAGCGCGGTCCCGGCTCCGTCGCCAAGGTAGTCAGCCCCCGACGCGAGCACTCCCAGCGAGTGCGCGAAAAGCCCTACGAGGACGAGCGCAACCACCATCGCCGCGTTGACCGCGACTACGGCGCCTAGACGCCGCTCCTTGCTCATGGCGACGGGCCGGAACGGCAGGTTGGTTTTCGCGAACGACTACGGATAGGGTGCGCGCGTCCGCGCCCGGGAACGGCCGATGCCCGATTAAGCACCGTCACGCCGAGCGGCATTCGTGAAGGAGGGAACGAGAGATGCGAAAGTGGACTCGGGTCGTCGGTGTGACCGGCATCGTGATTGGTGTGCTCGTGCCGGCGGGATCCGCGGCGGCGACTCAGTAC
>DASZFR010000130.1:0-2274 GCA_035939635.1 Solirubrobacteraceae bacterium | reverse complement strand
TTCGCATACACGGTCGGCTCGGTCGTCACGCATGTGACGACCTTTGACGCGCGCACCACGCTGCCATCGAGCACGCCTATCTCGACGGTCGCGTGGCCGCGCTTCACCAGCAGCGGACCTCCGCTGTCGCCGATACACCCGGCCGTGTTGTCCCTCGGCGAGTTCATCACGCACATTTGCCTTCGCGCGTGAAAGCCCAGCAACCGCCCCGCACACCACCCCGCACTCTGAACGACTGTGTTCGCCCACCGCAGAGACTGCGTTGGCGCCGCTGCTCCGTCGCGCCCCCATCCCGCCATGAGCGCACGGGTTCCGCCCGGCCAAGCTTCCGCGCCGCCGGCGAGTTCAATCGACGGCGCCGCTGCGGGCGTCGACAGCTCCAGCAGCGCGACGTCTCCCACGCCCGACGAGCGTTCAAAGCCTGGGTACACAAGCACGCGGGAGACGCGAGCCGTCGACAGCTGTCCGGCGGAGTTCGCCGACATGTGCACCTCAAACGCGGTTGCAGGGTAGGCGATGCCGGCCTGGACATCCTCAACGCAATGGCCGGCCGTCAGGATCACGTCGCTCGCCACGACGGTGCCAGAACAAGCGTCGACGACTCTCCCTCGGCGAGCGAGAATCCTGGCCAACCAGGGGAACTGACCAGCCCGTGCGAAGCGCCCGCCCACGATCGACGCGGATGCGCGAGGGCCTCCGGCGAGGCGGCTTCGATCTCTAATCACGTGCGATCTCCAGCCTGCGGAGCGATTCGCAGCAGCGTCGTCGTGGTCCCACGCAACAGCCGGGAGAAGGGCAGTCGCAAGCACCGCGAGCATCCTTGCCGCCCCCCTCACGCCAGCCAGCTTACCTGGAGTCGCACCGCTGTTGACCGTTGCAACCGCGGTTTCGCCATCGAGGACGCACGCGATAGGCGCAAGCGGCTTCGGGAGGCCGCTCGACGAGCTGGGGCTCGTCGCTCTGGGCCAGTGAGCAGACCAGGGTGTCGACGGGCGCGACATCTAACCGAGAGGACCAATGTCCATGCGCTACCACGCTCGTCAGTCCCGAGAGGAGCTTCTCATGAGCATGTCGCCCGACGCACACGCGACCGCGGGCCCCGGTGCCGCCTCTGCGGCACCGAACCAGCCGCCCAAATCCGCCGACTCGCCCCCCAGCATCGCGCTGGACGACGGCACAGCACTGCGGGAGGGCTACGCCGAGGTCGGCGACGTCAGATTGCACTACGTCGAAGCGGGCAATGGGCCGCTGATCGTGCTGCTGCACGGCTTCCCGGAGTTCTGGTACGGCTGGCGGCAGCTCGGGCCGCTCGCGGCGGCGGGCTTTCGCGTCGTCGCGCCCGATATGCGCGGTTACAACCTCTCGTCGCGGCCGGCCGGGGTCGCGGCCTACGGCGGCGATCAGCTGGCCGCCGACGTCCGTGGCCTCATCCGCGAGCTCGGCGCCGAGTCCGCGCTGTTGGTGGGTCACGACTGGGGCGGAACCGCTGCTTGGACCACCGCGATGAAATACCACGGAGGTGGTGGAGCGGCTGGCGATCCTCAACGCAGCGCACCCGCGGCGGCTCCTGCGCGGGCTGCGCCACCCCGCTCAGCTGCGGAAATCTTGGTACTTCTTCTTCTTTGCCACACCGCAGCTGCCCGAGCGCGTCGTGCGCGCGAAACACTGGCGGTTTTGCCGGAACTTCCTGCGCGACGCCCACCCTGCCTACACGCAGGCGGATGTCGACCGCTACGTCAAGGCGTGGTCACAGCCGGGGGCGGCGGCTGGGATGATCGACTACTACCGCGCCTCAGTGCGAGAAAAAGACGCCGAAGCCAAGATTCGCCCGATCTCGGCGCCGACGCTGGTCATCTGGGGCTTGGGCGACCGCTACCTGGGAGCGAACCTAGCCGAACCCGACCGCGCTGACGTGCCGGGCCTCGACCGCGTCGAGCGCCTGCCCGGCGCGTCGCATTGGGTCCACCACGACGACCCTCAACGCGTCAACCAACTGCTCAGCGACTTCTTCGCGCCCGGGCGTGCAAGCGAGCATCGGCAGACGTCGACGACGTAGCCGCGGGCGAGCGCTGGCGTCGCGGTCGGCGGGCTCGCGGCTGCGGTTGGCGCGGCTCGGCGCTCGCTCAACACGCGCGTGGGCGCGGTTGTTGATTAGACTTCCGGCATGCGGGGTAGTAGGCTCGCCCGCGGGGGCGGGATGGGGAAAACCAAGACAGCAGCTGTCTTTGTAGTGGTCGCGCTTACGGCGTGGCTCGCCGCCGCGCCGGGCGCCTC